>NZ_PUGA01000001.1:0-308614 GCF_003236725.1 Pantoea sp. ARC270 | reverse complement strand
CGGCGGTAACGGCGGAAATGCCGGAGCCGGGTCTGATGGAAACGGAGGTAATGGGGGAAGTGGTGGCGAAGATGGAGGTAACGGTGGAAATGGAGGTGATGCGGGCCTCGGGGGGTTAGGTGGTCAGGGTGGTCAGGGTGGTACTAATGGAGGTCACGATGGTTCTCCGGGGATGAGCGGTGCCAGAGCGTCTAAGTAGACAGACTTTTCGTAATGAATCTCTTTCAGTCAGGTTGATGTAATTCAGGTATTAAAACCTGATATCGCTCTGGCTGAACGTCTGACTTTTCACAAGGTCCGCTTTGTACCAGAAGCGGCCTCTTCGCTTAAATCTGTAAAGAACAGAGCGTTTGCTTTTTTGAATGGAGACCTTAAATGAATCATTTCATCTAAAGTTTTATGTCGCTCTGTCGTTACTTAAAAAAACCATCGATATTTATCACGGACTGAGTGTTGTTCAGGATGGAGAGGCATTGGCAATAAACATCAATACGTTAACAGGCAGAATCCATCTGTATCAGTTAAAACCCCTGAAAGCTCCAGCCTCTACCCTGCCAGCGAGAGCAACGCTACAGTCGTGCAGCCTGTCTCGTCAGGCCAGTCTACGATAAGTGGACGAGGACTGATGATGTCTCGTCTTTTTGGTAAGGTAAGCACCTTACCTGAAATGCAGACTCAGCTTACCAAAAATAGCCAGGGAATGGATGCCTCTGTTTTTCTGACGAAGAGCGATTTGGGCGCACTTTCACATCTCTATGATCAGGCACAGACACAGGGAGCTGACTTACGATATGTTGATGATATAGCACGCGATTTAGGTAATTACCGTAAGTTCGGAAGCGTGTCAGGTAGTTATAATACAGGGAATAGTCACGATACGACTGGTCGGGTTCAGACGGTATCATTTACAGATAAAGATGCTGCAACAGCATCCCGTATTCTGAGCGGTGATAACCTTGCAAACTCTGGCCTCGACCCTGCTTTTATCAGATATGAACTCGACCCTGGGTATTCTTTCAGTCATACCGCGAGTTTTGACTATCTGGAATCCATCATGAAAACTACCGGTTCTGATGCGACATCGAAAAGCCAATTCATGGCATCTCCGTTCGCAACTTATGTAAGTCAGGGACAGAATAACTACATAATAAATACGGCCAGCGAAGCCACACTGAAAATTGAAGAACCTGATGTCATCAGCAAAGATGGTGTATTTACTGTCACCGAAGCCGGCAAGAAGCATGGATTCAGATTAGAAGGCAATGATCTCATACAGGATAAAAACACAGGCATAAATGACACTCAGTATGGAAAGCGCAGGGACAAAACGTTAATGGACTACTTCCTGAACCTGAAGAATACATAAGATATTAATCCTGAAAATTCAGAAGCCAGAACTGTTTGATCTGCTTAATCAGTAACTTTTATCAATAACGCCTTTCAGTTCTATCTGCAGTCGACGGCTCTCAGACTGGGCATGAGATTGCTTTTAGAAGAATGATCATTTGCTCAGAATCACAAAGAAAATGGGGCCCCATGGGCCCCATACATTCTCCACGGAATCTTCAGCAACCGCTATTCAGGTAAAGCGTAAACCACCACCTGGTCGCCCACCTGATCCTTGAGGATGGTATTACCGCCGGCGACAAACGCCACGTACTGGCGGCCTTTATACTCATAGACCGAGGGGTTGGCTACCGCAGGGGCTTCAGCCTGATCGGACCACAGCTCCTCGCCACTCTCCACGGAATAGGCGCGAACCTTAGCATCCATTGACGCACCAATAAATATCACGCCGCCCGCAGTGACTGCCGGGCCGCCGATGGTCGGTGAGCCCCAGCTTTCTGGCATAAAGAAGCCATACTGCTGAGATGCGCCAACAGGACGACGCCATTTGACGTCACCGGTGTGCATATCAATCGCCACGATCTCACCAAAGGGTGGCTGCCAGCACGGCATGCCCAGCCAGTTATTGGCAACCATGAGACGCATGCCATAAGGCGCGCCTTCCTGTGGTGCAAAACCACTCTCATTGCCCGCGCCATTATCCGCTTTTTCATAATCTTCGCGGCTGTAGAGCTTCACGTACTGCACGATATGGGAGGTGTTAACGATCGCGATCTGTTTTTGAGGATCGAACGCGACGCCGCCCCACTGCACGCCACCCGCACTGTCCGGATACGTCAGTGTGCCTTCGCCTTTGGTGACAGGCGGCGTGTACATGCCTTCATAGGTCAGCTTATCCCACAGCCTTGAACACTGACCTGCCCCCACCATATCTGCCAGTTTCCAGATCGCTGGCTTTTTCGACTGGTCAAGCAGCGGTGCAGGTTTCGTCGGGAATGGCTGCGTGGGTGAAAGAACTTCACCCTGAACCGAGCCATCACCCTGCGGCACAGGTCGCTCTTCAATCGGCCAGACATCCTCACCGGTCAGCCGATTCACCACAAACAAAAAGCCCTGCTTGGTTGCCTGAATCAGTGCCGGGATCGGTTTGCCATTGACCGTGATATCCATCAGTGTCGGCGCCGAATTGATGTCGTAATCCCACACATCGTGGTGCACCCACTGACGGGACCAGACGACTTTACCGGTGTTCACATCCAGTGCAGTGGTTGAGGTAGCCAGTGGGATAGGTGCAGTGCGGTTACCTCCCCAGTAGTTGGGAGAAGGCGATGAGACCGGCAGATACACCAGTCCATGCGCCTCATCAGCTGACATATGTGTCCAGACGTTAGCCGTACCGGTACGTTTGCGCACCGCTTCAGGAATAGCGTCAAACGTCCATTCGCGTTTGCCGGTCTGCGCATTCACAGCGAAAACCGTGCCCGGAGGCGCTTCAGCATAGGCCCAGTCCTTGCCCGCCCAGCCAATCAGCAGGCGGTTACCCACGACCGTTGGCGGCTGCAGAACTGAAAGCGGATATTTGGCATTAATCGTGTTCCACTGATTCAGATCGAGAACGCCATTATCAGCAAAGTCGCTGCATGGCTTTCCGGAATCAGCATCCAGCGCAAAGAGCTTGCCATCAACCGTACCCATATAGACAATTTTCTGACACGCCTTTCCGGCGACGGGGGTTTTTGCCTGCCAGTAAGAGACGCCCCGGTTTTTCAGAACGGGCTGGGTCAGGGCTTTACGCGGGGATTTGGTGTCGTAGTGCCATTTCTCTTTGCCCGTACCGGGATCGAGGGCAATCAGGCGATCGAAAGGCGTACCGATATACAGGGTCTGATTGGCAAAAATAGGGGTGGCTGACCAGACGGTCGCGGGCGTTTCACCCTTGCCGTCCGAGACATCACCGGTATGAAATTCCCAGATCTTCTTTAACTGGCTGACGTTGTCGGTATTAATCTGCTTCAGCGGGCTGTATTTCTGCGCGTTAAGCTGACCATGAAAGCTGTCCCAGGTCGCACCCGATGGCACCAGAGAAGTCGGGGAATTGTCTGCCGTTGCGACCTTATCTCCATCACGCTTGCCGGTTGAGGCATCGTCTGTGGTGTTAGTGGTACCGGGAGATTGGTGATCAGCCGCATCCGGACTGACCTTCTCCCGCGCGCCCATAGAGGCCTCTGCAGCGTTATCCTGCGCATGGAGTGCCAGTGGGGTAAGCAGCAGCGCCAGCGCCGTCATGCCGACTTTCATTACCGGAGTCGTTTTATTGTTCTTCACGAAGATTTCCTCAGGCTTTAACGCGATGGTCAGGACGGGCGGGGTTTCTGCAGAGCGTAATCAGACCAATAAGGCCTGCAACCATCGCTGCTGTAATAATGTATTGGTGCAGCAAGGCGGCGGCGAAAGCAGTACCGAATAACACGAACAGGGTCAGAACAATTACTGTCGCACGTGCACCGCGACCGGATGCACTACGCAGAATAAATGTCAGTATCGCCAGAATGACGCTGGCGATAGCCACACCTAACGCGCCGATTGTCCCGGTCACACCGGTCAGTGGCGTCAGCCACGCATACAAAGCCACCGCGAAACCGATCGCTGCCGCGATCAGCAGCAGTAAGCCGCCCGGACGTGAAGATTGAGGTTGCAACATAACAGGAAGTCCCATGGTGTTTGATTAATCATTAAATATGGCGCACTGGCAGGTTTATGCGGCTGTTTTTCACCGGAAAATGATAAAAAAACCTGCCATCTGTAGCGGGCTGAACATTCAATGTATTCAGATCACAGGACAAGGCGTGAACTTCCTCAGGGAAACTGCGCACCTCTGGCATGGAAGGAAAACGAAATTCCGCAAGCCGGGATGTTTTGCGGGCAAAAATTATTTTTGAATAGAAGAGGCGATTTTATGAAGCGTGCAGATTGCTCATTTTTTCCGCTTACTTTTAAGGGGGTTCTGGATACTGAACTCTGACTTAAACTGGTGATCACCTGGTTCAACCCCATTGAGTGGGAAAACTTTTGCGCCTTCGGGGTGAATACAGGACGTTACAGGTATCAATGCTTTTTTGTATAGCAAAGCCTCGCTTCGTGCATTTGACGCATGAATGTTAGTAGATCCCCGGCTTTTGACCCTGTTCTGAAGGCGAAGGCTGTGCGAGCGTCCCGCCAGGACTGGCATATGCACGCGCCATGGGACCCGCCGGAAAACTGATGATTAAATATGCGGTTAAGAGTCCGCAGCGCGGATGTCGCCTTACAGGCCGCGCTGGTCAGTGCTTTAATGTTTTTTAGTTATAACGAGAAACGTCTTGTTGAGCTCGATTGCATCAGGGCTGACCTGCAGCATTTGGCGCGTAATCTGCTCATCCAGCGCCAGACGGACGGCTAACTGCTAGGCCTGAACATCAATGGAAACCTCGTTTCATGCGCATAAAAAACCCAGCGTCAGCTGGGCTTAGCGAAATCGATCTGGTTATTGGGTTTCATTTAACCAGTACACTCATCAGAACTCGCCTGACCCCGGTTTTTAAATGTCCGGGGTGAGAAATTTAGCTTAAAAGGACTTTTTAGTGGCCGGAAAAATGCTTTTTATAATCCTCGATATCAACCATCCGAGAAATAACACCGCTAAAAGAGCCACGAAAAAAGTAACGGGGTCTTCTCCCCATTGATAGTCACTTCCAATCCACCCTTGTCCTACTGGGCCAAGCTTGAAGAAAAGCCATGAACCAAAGGTGAAAATAAGATTGTTGAGTGGTGTGATGTACTTTATGAGAAGCACAGCTAAAACCAGCGAAACAACACTCACGGCGATCTTTCTAGTCAATGCATCTTGCATAATCAGCTTTGCCCATCACATCCACGTAGCCATAAGCCATTAACCCACTGCGTGAGCCTGCCACTGTCATTTTACTTGTGCGCAGCAGGGCTTGTCTTATCTGCTCAAAATCACCAACTTTGAACAGCGTTATGCATCCACATTGACCTGAGCCCTTTGATTACATCCATTTTTGTTAACAGCCTATACGGGTAAATAGCGGACATTTACCATCGAAGTGTCCACTATGATAAAGTGCGGATGCGATAATATGCAATAACCACACCTTATGTGACTTCTGGGGATTTGATGAACTGAGTTATTGTTTCTCCCAGTTTCAGAAGGAAATCGTTTCGCGATGGATGAGGATCTATGACCTGCGGAGGTAGCTCATTCATGAAGGTAAAGTGACCTGCATTCTCAGCAATGTGTAGTTCAGAATAAGTGTGTAAACGTAAGGACTGATGAAGGAATAGTGCCTGTGCAGGTGGCGTAATTACGTCCTTTTCACCCGCCCAAATCTGAAGCGGTATCTTTATGGGGACCAATGACAGATGTGCTGGAAAAAAGTCGGAGGGGGGCGTCAAAAGGACCAGTCGATTAAGGATATTATGGCCTTCAAACCTGACAGGTTCTCTGGCACTGGTCCAGGCGGTAGCTCCAGCACGTATGAGTAAAATTACTGCTCCGAGTGAATGGCCAACACCTGATATTGAGGCATATCCTGTGCAGAATTTTTCAGCCGCCAGGTTAAGTCGCTGGACGCGCTCTGTCAATTCAGCTTGAGTCGGAAAACGCGAATTCAAAAGTTCGAAATGTGGCGCTACAACGGCTACTCCGTGGCGAGCAAATGTTCGGATAAGCCCTATGTGTCTTAGCGGGTTGCCGCCCAGTCCGGGAACAAAGAGAATACACGTTGTAGCATCCCTTACTCTGAAGAGTGTCACATCAAGGCTTTTTCCCGCAATGTCAGCTTTTACAGTTTCCTGACTGACGCCTGTATCCATTAAATCCCCCTCTTAAAGGAGCGTAAAATATACTTTTTTCATCATTGAAAGATTGCCTTTTGGTCTGCTTCTGGCACAGGGCGGACTTTCAGCTAACAGGCTCACCCGATACTTTTAGCTACTTTATGGCAGGAATATCTTTTAACCTCGTTGTATAGCGTGGCGACAACCTTTCACGCTTCATCTGCCATGAGCTGTCGCGCGCTCCCTGCCCCGCAAACCAGACCTTTCCTTTCCCTGAACGATTAATGCCGTCCAGTGCCGCCATTAAAGCATCTGCGTTTGCACGGGGCTGCTGCTCACTGAACAGGTCAAACTGCGTCATGCCGGACGGGTAAAAATCTCCCAACATCACCCCAGCTTTGGCATAGCGGAAGCCCTCCCGCCAGATAGTGCCAAGACCGCGAAGCGCTGATTCTATAATGTCCCGCGTATCACTGGTCGGATAATCGCACATGCAGGATGCCGTGTTGGAATATCGAGGCTCATCGCCATGTCTGCCGGTGGCAACTGAGACACTGATATGCCTGCAGCGTGAATTCTGATCCCTGAGCTTTTCTGCCGCACGCGTGGCATACAGCACGATTGCCTGCTGCATGTCTTCCAGTTTTGTGACTCTTTCACCAAAAGACCGCGAGTTCAGTATGTGCTCTTTCGGTGGCGGTGCATCCTCAAGCGCGATGCAGGACTCACCATTCAGCTCACGGGTGATACGCTCAACGATGACGTCAAAATTTTTCCGTATCATGCTGATGTTGCTGTCTGCCAGCTGCAGGGCCGTTGTTATTCCCAGCTGATTCATGCGTTTGCTGATGCGCTGACCAATACCCCAGATATCGCTGACGTCGGTCAGATGCAGGAGCTTTCGCTGCCGGTGTCTGTCGGACAGGTCCACAACGCCGTTAGTCTGTGTCCATTTCTTTGCCGCATGGTTGGCCAGTTTCGCCAGCGTTTTCGTCGGCGCAAACCCCACGCCAATGATGAGTCCCGTTTCCCTGCGGATACGCTCGCGCATCTGCTGTCCGAAGGTCTCAAGCGGGATAAGGCTGTTAATCCCTGTAACGTCCAGAAAACACTCGTCAATTGAGTAAACTTCCTGCCCTGCAGCCATCTCCCCCAGTATCGCCATCATGCGTGCCGACATGTCGCCATTTATGTGGAATAGAAATTCAACACAAGACTTAAATCTTTCTGAAAGAATGCACACAACAAATCTGCATGTTAATTATACTGGGGTTATCCCCGTTTTTGTGGATAAGGCAGAGGGCATATGTACCGACCGGCTGCAAAAACACGCACGGGTTTTTGCGATATTTAATACAGGGGGATGTCAGTTTAAAAAGCCTGAACAGGGACGCGGTATTTCCCTTCTGGCTGTATGGCGGGTAGTCCGGATAAGAACGGTGATTTTTACCACCCTGACGCCGGGTGAATGTATCAAAAATCACCGGCTGGAATGAGACAGGCGGCACTTTCCGGAAGCTGCGACTGGACAGCTTCCATTTGCTGTCACGCTGCCATTTTCCGGCATTCTTCAGCACAGCGGTAACAGGCTTCAGCACATTTCTTACAGTGCTCGTGCTCATGTTTCGCGCACTCATCACCGCATTTCTGGCATGCTTCTGCGCAAACCTTACAAATCTGAGCAGCAAATTCACTGTCCATTGTCATCAGCTCAGCTCCCAGGCGGCAGATGCTGGCGCACTGCATGTCCGTCCGGATGCATTCGCGCATCATCTCAATATTTTCTTCTTTCAGGCAGGACGTTGCGCAGTAGTCACAGGTTGCGGCGCAGATATAACAGGCCTCAATGCAGTTGCGGTATTGTTCAGACATAATTTCTTCCCGTCATCGTTAAATGCAAAGAAGTGGTAAGCATGGAACAAAATGTTGATTGCTGCAAAAGCGTTTTATACAGACGGTAACAGGAGTGGGGTGAAACAGGGTTTTAAAAAGAAGCCCGCCACAGTCAGACGGGCCGGCTGATTACAGCCTCAACAAAGTTTTTCAGTTAACTCAGTGTAATCAGGGTTAATGCACAACACATTCTGTAACAACAGTAACCAGGACAAAATCCGGGTGATTTTTGCCCGAGTTTTTTCAGCCAAGGCTACGGGCTGTTATCTGCGCTTATTTCTCTTCCTGCATCATCTTACGGTGCATTTCAATTATGTTCTGATGTGCGGCAGAACTGCTGTTATTCTTGCTCTGATGTGCCTGAATCGCCAGCTCATGTTCATTCATGGAGGCCGCCGGGGCTTTTTTGTTTATGCAGCAGGACATGTCCATGGGGGCTGGCTGAGCCTGAGCGGCTGAAACAGACAGAAGGACCGCAGCGGCGGCAAGCATAATCTTTTTCATTCGTAATTCCTTACGTTTAAAGGATAAAAATAGCCGTTAATTCCGGACCGGAACTTTACCGGCCTCAGTGACTTTCATCGTATCCGAAAAAAAAACACCGTGAACGAAAATGACCAAAATGTAATTTAAAAACAGCAGGTTCCAACATGACATAAATGTAATCAAGTCGGGGTGCCTGTTGTGTTAGCTTGCCGGTAACAAAAATAAAGTTCCTGACCGGACTGCATTATTAATGCTCCCGGTGTGGAGAAATTTTCTCCCGGGATGATCTGCATTTTGCCGGAGCACAGTTATGCAGCCTAAAAGTTCACGACGCAATTTTATCAAAGGGATCGCAGCAGCCAGCGTTGCTGGCGGTCTTGGTATGAAGACGTTCAATGCTTTCTCGGCGGTAAGTCTGGTACAGCCCCACATGCTTACCGGTAATGATTTCGACCTGTTTATCGCCGAAACGCCACTTAACATCACCGGCAACATCCGTTATGCCAAAACCATCAATAGCGGCCTGCCGGGGCCCCTGCTGCGCTGGAAAGAAGGTGATACTGTCACGTTGCGGGTTAAAAACCGTCTGAAAGAAACAACCTCCATTCACTGGCATGGCATTATTCTGCCAGCCAACATGGATGGCGTTCCCGGCCTCAGCTTTCACGGTATTGAACCCGATGATACTTACGTCTATTCATTTCGCGTAAAGCAGAATGGCACCTACTGGTATCACAGCCACTCCGGCCTGCAGGAGCAGGAGGGCGTTTACGGCCCGATTATCATTGATCCTGCTGAGCCTGAGCCATTTAAGTATGACCGGGAACACGTGGTAATGCTGACCGACTGGTCAGATGAAAGTGCCTCTGCCATTCTTGCAAAACTGAAAAAGCAGTCCGACTACTACAACTTCGCCAAGCCTGCTGCTGGTGACTTTTTCCGTGATGCCCGGGATAAGGGACTGGGAAATACCCTGGCCGACCGGAAGATGTGGGCGGAAATGAAGATGAACCCGACTGACCTTGCAGACGTCAGCGGTGCGACTTACACCTATCTTATGAACGGTCAGGGCCCGGGTAAAAACTGGACCGGACTGTTCCGTAAAGGCGAAAAAATTCTCCTCCGCTTTATCAACGGCTCTGCCATGACCTACTTCGATGTGCGCATTCCCGGCGTGAAGATGACCGTGGTGGCTGCTGACGGCCAGTACGTCACCCCTGTCAGCGTGGATGAGTTCCGTATTGCCGTGGCTGAAACCTACGATGTCATTGTGGAGCCCGTACAGGATGCCTGCACCATCTTTGCCCAGTCCATGGACAGAAGCGGCTATGCCCGGGGCACGCTTGCCGTTCGTGAAGGCATGACTGCCCCGGTTCCTTCCACCGATCCTCGTCCCTGGCTCACCATGGATGATATGGGAATGGGGGGAATGGATCACGGCAGCATGGGGGGTATGGATCACGGGCAGATGCAGGGTATGGACGGCGGTAGCATGCAGAGCATGGATGGTTCAGCTGTGGAAAGCGCCCCGGCAGGCAGTATGGCTGGCATGGATCACAGCAGCATGGGCGGCATGGACCACGGCAGCATGGCCGGCATGGGTGATATGCAGAAGCATCCGGCATCAGAAACGAACAACCCCCTGGTTGACATGCAGGCCATGATGCCCACCCCGAAGCTCAGCGATCCGGGTATCGGGCTGAGGAACAATGGCCGCAGGGTTCTGACCTACGCTGACCTGAAAAGCACTTTTGACGATCCAGACGGACGCGAACCCTCACGCACCATAGAACTGCATCTTACCGGCCATATGGAAAAATTTGCCTGGTCTTTCAATGGTATCAAGTTCTCCGATGCAGAGCCGGTCACGCTCCGCTATGGCGAGCGCGTCCGCATCGTGCTGGTTAACGATACCATGATGACGCATCCCATTCATCTGCACGGAATGTGGAGCGACCTTGAAGATGAAGAAGGGAATTTTCTGGTACGTAAACACACCATTGATATGCCGCCCGGCACGCGCCGCAGCTATCGTGTGACGGCCGATGCGCTGGGCCGCTGGGCTTACCACTGTCACCTGCTTTTTCATATGGAAACAGGCATGTTCCGTGAAGTCCGGGTTAATGAATGAGGTACTTTTGATGTCAGCTTCTGAGCGTGGTGATATGAAACATAACTTTTCCCGCCCGGCGGCCGGACTGCTGGTTTTCGCAGCCATTGCCGGCAGCGCACTTACGGCCGCCCCTGATGCCCGGGCTAAAGCGGCGCACAACATGCAGGAGCATGACATGGGTGCAATGTCGGGCATGGACCACTCCGCTATGGGCAATATGGAATCCATGTCCGGGATGGAAGGCATGGAGTCTATGCAGCCTGCTGCCCCGACTGAAAGCAGAACGCCTGTTCCGGTGCTGACGGACGCCGACCGCCGGGCTGCGTTTCCGGACGTACACGGCCATAAGGTGCATGACAGCAACGTGAACTGGTATCTGCTGGCCGATCAGCTTGAGTGGCAGAAAAATAATGAGGCCGGAGGATTCAGCTGGGACGTCAGCGGCTGGGCAGGCGGGGATATTGATCGCCTCTGGCTGCGCAGCGAAGGGGAAACCAGCGACGGAAAAACCGAGTCGGCAGAGGTGCAGGCCCTGTGGGGGCACGCTGTCTCGCCCTGGTGGGACGTGGTTGCGGGCGCCCGACAGGATTTTAAACCTGGCTGGCCCCAGACATGGGCCGCCGCCGGCTTTCAGGGCATGCCGCTGTATAACCTCGAAACTGAACTCACCGCGTTTGCCGGTGAGCAGGGACGCACCGCGCTCCGGTTTGAAGCGGAGTATGACGTGCTGCTGACCAACCGGCTCATCCTGCAGCCGTCTTTTGAAGCTAATTTTTACGGAAAGGATGATGAGGTGCGTGAAACCGGAAAAGGGCTGTCCGGTACCGAGCTTTCTCTGCGCCTTCGTTACGAAATGAAGCGGGAGTTTGCGCCTTATGTGGGCGTATCGTGGAGCCAGCTTTATGGCAACACGGCCGATATGGCGACCCGTGAAGGAGAGAAAGACAACGAACTGCGCTTTCTTCTCGGTGCCCGCGTGTGGTTCTGATGCAGTTAATTCTGACAAACAAGACAGGTATGAATATGAAACGTAATTATGCTGGCTACGTCATCGCTGTTGCCGCCTCTGTTGCTGCTTTTGCCGCGCAGGCGCATCCGGAACTGGCTTCTTCTGTCCCTGCTGATAAAGCGCAGGTGGCAGCGCCTTCAAAAGTGGAGCTGCACTTTACTGAGAATCTGGTCACAAAATTTTCTGGTGCACGTCTCGTCATGACCGCTATGCCCGGCATGTCCTCTCATGCCCCGATGGCGGTTGCGGCAAAAGTGGCCGCCGGTGGCGATCCGAAAACCATGGTGATCACGCCAGCCAAACCTCTGGTGCCTGGCACATACAAGGTGGAGTGGCGTGCGGTGTCTTCTGATACACACCCGCGCACGGGTAACGTCAGCTTTAGCGTGAAATAATGCCATGATCGATCAGACTTTTATTGTTATCCGCTTTTTCCTTTACCTTGACCTTATGGTTCTGTTTGGGCTGCCTTTATTTGAACTGTATGCCGTGAAGGGAACGCTTAAAAAATCGGTGTCATTATTCAGTGTCTGGTCGTTCTTCTTTATTCTGATATCCGTCGGCATTGTTCTGTCGCTGGCGAATATGCTGCTGGTCGCGCAGGCGATGAGTGGCGTGACCGACGCAGGTGAAATCACGCTCCACATCATAGAGATGGTTATCGGTGAGACTGCGGTCGGCCTCAGCTGGGTTATCCGGCTTGCCGCACTCGTGCTGGCCTTCATCGGACTGGGCCTGCGCCTGCGCAATGCCGTTCTGTCGCGTTACGTTCTCACGCTTTCCGGAGGCACAGCGCTGGCCACCCTGGCATGGGGCGGCCATGCGGCCATGAACGACGGTATGAGCTACTATCTGCATCTGCTGAGCGATATCATCCACTTGTCGGCAGCCGGTGCATGGGTGGGTGCGCTCACGGCCTTTGCCATTCTGTTATGCATCAAAAAGGCGCAGACGGCCAGCCATGTCCGGCAGCTTGCGGAAGCCCTGACGGGCTTTTCCCGGGCCGGCACGGTCATTGTGCTGAGTATTGTCATCACCGCCGTCATTAACTTTTTCTTCATTGTGGAAGACCCGGTCAAATCTTTGCCGGGCAGCCACTACGGGCTGCTTCTGCTAATCAAGACAGGCTTGTTTTTCGTTATGCTGTTGCTGGCTGCCGCGAACCGCTTCCGGCTTGCACCCGCACTGGAAAATGCGCTCGGTCAGGGCCACTATAAGACGGGTATTGCGCTGATGCGCAAAAGTATTATTACAGAGTTCAGCGTGTCTATCCTGATTCTGGCGACCGTAGCCTGGCTTGGCACGCTGTCGCCCGGTAACGGTATGGCGTAACGACACTCAACTGCAGGGCCCTTATACCATGACCACTCTTCTGATCGTCGAGGATGAAATTAAAACCGGGACTTACCTGAAACAGGGTCTTCAGGAGGCAGGGTATGACGTCACCCTTGTGAATGACGGCCGTCAGGGGCTGGAGCATATCCTTCAGCAGCGCTACGACCTGATTATTCTTGACGTGATGCTGCCCTCCCTGGACGGCTGGGACATTCTGCGGCAGATGAGAATGGCCCGCCACGAAGAGCCCGTGCTGTTTCTGACCGCAAGGGATAACGTCAGCGAAAAAATCAAAGGTCTGGACCTGGGAGCCGATGACTATCTGCTCAAGCCGTTCGATTTTGCCGAGCTTCTGGCCCGTATCCGGACCCAGCTCAGGCGTAACCGCTCTCTGGCATCCGGCATGTACGAAATAGCTGACCTGGTGATGGACATATCCCGCCGGAGCGTCAGCCGTTCCGGCAAAAAAATTCATCTGTCCACAAAAGAGTTTGTTCTGCTTGAGCTGCTGCTGCAGCGTCGCGGTGAAGTGCTGCCAAGAAATCTCATCTCCTCCCTGGTCTGGAATATTAATTTTGAGAGTGACACTAACGTGATAGATGTGGCTGTCCGGCGGCTGCGCAGCAAGGTGGATGATGACTTCAGCCCGAAGCTGATCCATACCGTGCGCGGCATTGGCTACGTGCTGGAGATACGTGAAGAATGAAGCGTAACTGGTCTCTGACTTCCAGACTTAGCCTGGTCTTTGCCGGTGTCATGATGTCCGTCTGGCTGCTTACCAGCTTTCTGCTGGTTGCCGCGCTGGGCAGTTACTTTCGCAGCCAGGACCTTACGCTGCTGACCGGTAAGCTTGAGCTGGCTACCGAACTGCTGGAAAGTGAAGTCCGTACAGGAAAGCTTGATACCGCCGGGCTTGCCCGCAAGCTTGCCGACGCCATGGTGGGCCATAGCGGACTTTATCTGTCGATCAGGACTGCTGATAATCAAATACTCGCCGACTATTTCTCTCCCGGCTTCCCGGTTCCGGCTGAGCGCTTTGCCGGTGAGGCTCTGAAGCTGAACACCCTGCAGACGGTGGAGGAAGACGGCTGGCGCTATAACGTCATGATTAAAAAAATCGGTGCAGAGAACGCGGGCAGGCACCGGGACGTGCTGATAACAGCCGCCTACGATACTGGCTTTCATGATGAATTTATCGGCCAGCTGAAAGAGTGGCTGATGTGGCTTAACGGGGGACTGATTTTTCTTTCTGTCTTGCTGGGCTGGCTTGCCACCCGGATCGGACTCCGGCCGCTGAATGAAATAAACCGGCTGGCTTCGGCTATTACCGTTAATAATCTCAGTGAGCGCCTGCCGGCCCGACACCTTCCTTCGGAGCTTATGCCTACCGTAGCCGAGTTTAACAGCATGCTGGAGAGACTGGAGGGCTCTTTCAGGCGCCTGTCAGAGTTTTCATCTGACATAGCCCATGAGCTGCGCACTCCCGTAAGTAACCTGATGATGCAGACGCAGGTTGCCCTGTCCCGGGAGCGTGACGCTGCCAGCTACCGGGAAGTGCTTTTCTCAAACCTGGAGGAGCTGGGCCGACTTGCCAGAATGAGCAGCGACATGCTGTTTCTGGCGAAGTCTGAAAACGGGCTGCTGGCGCTGGAAAATGAGATTTTTTCCGCAAAGGCAGAACTCGAAGAACTAATCGAATTTTTCGAGCCACTGGCCGCTGAAAACGGTAAAACCCTGACGCTTGAAGGGGGTGCCAGCATGAAGGGCGATCGTCTGATGCTGCGCCGGGCGCTGAGCAACCTGATAACCAATGCCATAAAGTACTCTTCAGACGGCGCGGCGATCCTGATCCGGGCAGAACAGCAGATCGGGATGGCGTTTGTTCATATATCTAACCGCACGGAAGCCATCACGCAGGAAAATCTGGGCAGGCTTTTTGATCGCTTTTACCGGGGCGACTCGTCCCGGCAACATAACACGGACGGTGCTGGCCTGGGCCTTTCCATCACGCGAGCCGTTGTTCAGGCTCACAACGGTACATTGCAGGTTTTTTTGGACGAAGACATCGTTACGTTTACGGTAAAAATACCGGCAGCATAATTTACGTTGATGTGCGCTTTCTTCGTGCTTTCGCCCGTAATAATTCTGAACTGCTTTAAATCAAGGATTTCTTTCCCGGTTTTGTGAAACGATCCCGGGTGCTTAACTAAACTTGAGTATCTTAGCCCAGTAAAGGAACGGATCATGAAAAAATTACAGACAGCCCTGGTTTCCCTGCTGGTTGTTCTGCCAGTTGCGGCTATGGCACAGAAGCCAGATATGAAGATGACGCAGGACATGCATATGTCCCCGGCCTCAAAAGAATACATGGCCGGCATGCAGAATATGCACCGCAGCATGATGGATGCGATGAAGGAGCAGGATGCAGACAGGGCTTTTGCCAGAGGCATGGCTGAGCATCATAAAGGCGCGATAGCCATGGCCGAAACAGAGCTGAAGTACGGAAAAGATCCTGAAATGAGAAAGATGGCTGAAGATGTCATCAAAGCACAGAAAACGGAGATTGAACATTTGGAAAAATGGCTGAATAAATAGTTTTCATCTGACATCAGAAGACTGATTTCAACCGACCGGCAGGGCCCCTGAGAGAGCCCTTATTTATCTTTTTTCAGGCAGAAAAAAGAAATAATCTAAACCGGAATGACTGCGGCAAAAAGAGGTATGCTCAGTGAATCAGCTTTGACTGCTGGCTTTCTGTTACGACGCAGAACTCACGCACTGTGCTGCTACTTACCTGAAATAATATGCTGTCCGGACAGATGTTTTACCGGATGAGAACCTTATCGCTTTTTCTCAGAGCAGCCTCCAGTTTTTCCGTATCTCCCTCCACGATGGCTCTCTCGTCAACCGTCAGCGGCACCTCCTCCAGATATCTTTTTACGGACGCCTTACTTTCGAGCAGAAGTCCTCTTGCACTCTGTTTTGGCAGATTAAAGTCACAACCGATGCACGCCATCCGATGCGGGCAGTTGCTCCAGAAAGGATTCATACAGTACGAATCGCCGAGATCATAATATATTGCCGGACCGGTGAGGCTGACGGCAAGCGGATCATGGTCAATCAGCACGCTCATCATGTGAGCCACTCTGTCTGCTTTTACGAATGAAGCGGCCAGCTGAGTCGGCCGTATACGAATATAATGCATGGTTGACTGTGGGGACGAGTGGCCGGACCACTGCATCAGCTCGTATAGCGACATGCCCTGAGGAACACTGGCCAGTGCTGTCACGGCAGAAGCACGGCCGCGGTGACTTGTAATGGGACCGCGTGAATCTTCCACAGGCATACCCGCTCTGGCGCAGAGAAGCGGAATGACAGTGAGATTTATTATGTTCCTTCCCACCGGTTTACCCCGATTCTGAAACAGATAACGAACTTTTTCACCGGTGCGTTCATCCGTAAGTGCTGCCTGCTCCTGAGGACGCTCACTGAGCCAGATATCGACATATTTTTTCACAACAGACGAGACTGGCTTAACAAAAGCTTTAGAGGTTTTACCGGCTGGCACGCTGAGATAGCACAGAGTGCCAGCCGGGATAGCGCTGCCGTTTTCCTGCAGAATGTCATCCGCCTGTGGAGTAACGCAGTTCATTGCTAGGCGTATAAGTTCGTTCTGTCGCAGCACGGCATGTGTCCAGATCACCGCCATAGCCTGAAGCATAGACAGGGGGTAATGAATTTCGCTCAGCAGGTCTTCCTTACGCAGATTCAGGCTTGCCCAGACCAGTTTCAGCCAGACCGGATCATCAATGACACGGGGGTTCACGCCCTGACGAAACAGCGGTGTGTCAGGCGTGGAAAGATGACGGGCCGGACTGAATTTTAATTTCCCCCATCCCCAGCTTTCATAATCAAGCATAAAACGGCGAACTGCATAAACAAACCGGCTGCGGGAATGGGGCATCAGAGGCTCTCCAGAGCGGCTTGATCGCCTGCCTCCTTTATGGGTGTCCAGTGACAGCCCGTCCACTTTCAGTCTGCCAACCATTGAAATAAAGCTGGCGCAGGTTTCCATTGTCCAGTCAGACGGCTCGCATATTTCCGGCTTTTCCCGGGCAAGCCACAGGCCACAGCGGAGAATGAAACTGTACTGATTTTCCCTGGAGCGGGGGCGGAGTACCGACGTTTCCCGCCACTTCCGGCACCACCGGGCCCAGTCAGGCGCGATACCTTCTGTTGGCTTTTCATGCCATTCTTTATAATTACGCATTCTCAGGGGGCTTTTTATAATCCCCATAGCAGCAAGCGCATAGGATATTTTCCCTGTAACTCTTGCGATTCCCCGGTCGTGGCAGTTCTGCCCCCGCCACAGCAGATCTGTCGTAAAAGTTTCAAGTTGCGGATCATTGTTCATCAGCATCAGAACACCCAGCATGCCCGACAGATTGTGTTTCTGATTCTGCCCGACATATCCCAGTGAGATCAGAACGTCGTTCAGCCGGTTAAGTTCATGGCTGACAAAGCTCCGGCCATAGATGGCACTCGCATAAAGTGACGGTGCGCCATGCACTGGCAGGCTGAGCGCAGAGGGAAACGGGCCGAGATGAAAGGCAAAGGCGACCAGCAAAGGCCTGCCAGAACTGTGTTGCTGACAGAGCGTTAACCATCTTTCCTGCGTCCACAGCCAGCAGGGTTGCCCCGCCCGGTGCGTTTCTGCCAGAACGGCAAGTATGATAATTCTGACCAGTCTGGCACTGATACTGCTGCGCGAAGCAATATCCTGCAGGGGCAACAGTAAAGATGGCAGGGAATCCGGCTGGTCTAAAGCAGCTGACCGTCGATAGCCTGTACTTATTGCTTCCCTTTCCTCAGGACTTAATGCATCACTCAGCTGATAATCAGTGCGTTTAAAAGGTACATAGGTGACGCTGGCTGTCTTTTCCTTCATCAGTATGTCCCCGCCTGAAAAATAAGCCCGGCTACTTTTTTGTCGGTTTCGGCCACGGCTGCGGTTATCCGGCCAGCCAGATCGGAACCTGACAGATGGATATAAATCTGTGTGGTGCGCGGATCCCTGTGTCCGGCATAAGTCGCCAGCTCATGCAGCTTCCAGCCGGCCCGTGCCAGATGAGTCAGACGAAGATGGCGGAAGGTATGTGTTGTAATGTGTAGAAGCCCGGTATCCAGAGCCCATCTGCGTACGGTTTTACTCCAGTGCCACACAGAAAGGGGGGTGCCATAGTTACGATCAGAAAATGAACGGAACAACGCACCCTGTGTCCAGTCAGCCTGCTTCAGCTGCCGAAAATGGTTTGTCAGTACCGGCGCCACGTCCGGACCATAACACACAACCCTTTCCCGCCCGCTTTTCGTTGTTTCCGGGCGGATACGGATCAGGCGATGAGCAGGGTCAATATCTTCAAGCGCCAGAGCTGTCACCTCTGCACGGCGGAGTGCACCAAAATAAGCAAGCGCGAGCATCAGCCGGTCACGCAGGGAGGCAGCTGAAACATGTTTAAGAAATCTCAGCCATTGCTCATTGTCAGGTATTACGGGTAAGCGGGTGATACGCGGGACCAGCCCCCGCCCGGTATAAATGGTACCAGGTAAACCCGCACGGGGTAGCGGATTGAGACTGCATATATTCTGATAAACCAGAAAATCATACCAGAGACGGATCGCAGACAGGCGCAGCTGGAGCGTGGCGCTGGCCGCGGGAAAAGGCATGCCGGGCAGCTGAGGGCTGATGTAGGCGGCCAGGTCTTCAAACCGGGCCTTTTCAGGTTCAATCCTGTGCTGACTGCAGAACGCAAAATAATGGTGGAGGGCACTGCGATAGGCGGCGATTGTGGCCTGCGCCCGCCCCAGTCTGGATAACAGTTTCAGCCAGCGCTCTGCCAGCAACAGGATATGTTCATCCGGTGGAATCAGCATTGTGTTTACCTCTGACAGCGGTATTGCTGCTCAAAGTTTACTCAGTAAATGTTGCATTCCACGTAACTTACTACAGCTCGTAGTTGGAGCTGAATACGTATACCCCGTTCTCCCTGAAGAAACGCTCATTCTTAAACAACGGGGCCGCCATTTTTATGCCCATTCGCTTTGCTTCAGCCGAGCGGGCAATAACGCAGCCATCATTATTCGACACAACCACAATGGGTTTTCCGCGCAGGTCGGGTCGGAATACCGTTTCACAGGAGGCGTAAAAATTATTGGCATCGGCCAGCGCAAACATCCCTACTCTCCTGCCGGCCCGTTGAATCCCACCCCGGCCACATCAGTGAGCGCATAGGCAACCACACCCCAGACGGGCAGCGTCTGGTTCACATCCAGCACTGTTACCGTTTTGTCCTCGTCCAGCGCCTGCAGGGCGGGAACCGGATTGAGCAGCAGTCGTCTCAGCGTCAGCTCCCCGTCAACCTCAGCAACGATTAGCTGGCGGTGTACAGGCGTCAGTGCACGATCGATAGCCAGCACAGATCCTTTCACAATACCGGCATCGGGGCAGTCGCTTTCGCTGCGCATCAAATAGGTTGAGTAAGGGGAAAGATGAACGAGATCGCCCAGGTTAAGGCACGTTTCGGTGTAGTTCTGAGCGGGATTCTGAAAGGCCATTAAAATGCTCCATTCTGACCAGCATTGCTGCCTGTCTGCATCCAACAGGCATACACATTTATGACTCCTGTGATGAGTATAAGTCGTTACAGCCGGCAATGCTCATATGTGTACGCCGGTGTCTGCTACAGGCGGAAAAGCTGAAGTTTGGGCATGGTATTACTACATAAATAAATTAAGGTGTGTGTTAAACCCCAGGTAATTGATTTGCTCTCGAAGATATAGACATTCTTAAGGCCGAGTTCTTTTGATAGGGATCGCGGTCGCTATAGAATTTACTTTCTTGAGGAGACAGGTTCTAATTGGCTTGTAACAAATGAGATAATACCCTTCCAGAAGATAGATAAGCAGGAGAAAATCTATGATAGCTCTAATAAAGGATCTTTTAAGTAATCCGGTGGTTTCCGCAGTAGTTCTTAGCATCATCGGAGCTGTTACAAAAAAGTATATTCAATTTCATCGCAGAGATTTTTTTTCACGCTCATCTTCCGAGCAGATAAATGCAGTCGAGTGGCTTAGGAACTCATCTGTACCAATGTCCGATCCGTTAGCTAAGGCGGAACAGCAGTTCCGTCTACAGTCGTTCGGACTACACAGAGACCGGGATTTATCTTACAAAATCATATGTTTTTACTCAGAACATACGCAGTCATTGATGCCCTCCCTCAGGGCAGTCTTACGTTACCAAGGGATGTACACAATTGCTGATGGAAACATATACCCTCATAAATTCCACAAGTGGTTAGTATCTTTAGTATTTGTATGGTTACTATCGATTAGCGTTACTGAGATATATAGGGGTTATTTACACAGTTATAGCGTAAAGGCTTTACTATCTCTGTTTGTCTTTTTTATGGCTTTTATAGTATGGTGTTGGGTTGCTGCTTGTGCTGTGAAAATTTCAAGCATCAGTAAAAAACTCAATTCTTATACCCCACCCGCAAAAGACTATAAATCCAGTACAAACAATTTCTGTTCAATACTCAATAATAAATATCCTTAGTGTGGCTGATTTGCTCCTCATTAATACTTGTATACCGTTGTTAGTGACGTCCGATTCTGACACAAAGCGCACTGATACGCAGGCCGGGGTCTGTTAAGCGCGAGAAACGGATGTTGTTCGTTCATATCGCGACGATTGTTACGTTGACCCGCCCAGACGTATAGCATCCATTCAGCGACTCCTAAGTATGCCCGGAGGTTGCATCTGTTGATCCATAACGTTTTTGAGCGGCATTTTGGTGCTCAGCGTGAGGATGATCGGTGGCTAATATTTCGCGCAGACCTGTCAGAGAGAAAGCTTTCTCGGCTCTATGACGTCGCAATCCCGAACCAGATGACAGAAGGTGGATTGCTGGCTGGTCAATGCAACCGCAGATGGAAAAGGAGAGTGTCCTGAACGCATTGCTGATGGCTGTAAGGCGGCATACCCCCCAAAGACAGGCGCTGGTTCTCTGATCAGGACAGTCAGTCCACAAGCCATGAGTGGTGGTCGTTCCAGAAATCACATGGAGTTGAAGTCAGCATGAGCCATCGCGGTAACTGCCACGATAATGCAGTTGCAGAAAGCTTTTTTCAGTTGCTGAAGCGTGAACGGATAAAGAAAAAGATCTACGAATCGCGTGAACAGCCCGCAGCGCCAAATCCCCCTCTCTGCACCATTCAATGAACTCACCCGTGACGGCCAGAACGGTAAAACGCTGTCCTGCGAACGACTGCTGTACGTTCTGTCCTCATTGCCCGACTGCGTCTGATGACACCCTGCCTGCTCGTTAATTTGCATCAGGAAGTGACAATTCTGACGCACCACTGGATCTCAGGAAGTTATTGATGTTCTCACACTCAGCGCTTTTTCGTGCCAGAAGCAGACAGGCCAAATACCGTGGAACGGGCAGCTCTCCTCTGACCAGCTAAATAAGCTGGACATTTTCTGAACATCCGCAGGCGTCTGCCGATAATCAATAAGGGGTATATCACCAGGTTGCTTTCCAGAGAAAGCTCGTCACATAAAGAAAATAATTTCCTGATAAATAAGGATAAATATGTTTCCTGCACGTATTGCTACAAAAATGACATTGGGTGGCGTCCTGCTGTTAGGCGTGACGACCGCAATTGTCTGTCTTGTACTGTTGTTACGTGGTCAGCCACGCATTATTGAAGCCAGCAATAAATTAATTGAGCAAGCCGGTGGAAACCTGGTCAGCAGGCTGGACCAGCAACTGGCGGGCATTCAGGGAGAGGCAGTCAGCATGGCGCGTCTGGCAGAGGTGCTGCCCCACGATGTTTCGCTGTGGCAGAACAGTTTTCCGCAAATGATCGACAGTAATGGTAATCATACTATCGCCGGTGGAGGCATCTGGCCTGAGCCGGATGCGTTTGTTGCAGGCACTGCACTGCGCAGCTTCTTCTGGGCGCGTGAAGAGAGTGGCAAACTCGCTTACTCTGACGGATATAATCAGCCCGCTACCGGCGATTATCACAAGGAAAGCTGGTATACACAGGCACGCAATGCGCCACGCGATCGCTGTACCTGGTCCGATGTTTATCAGGATCAGGTTTCAGGCGTCAAAATGGTGACCTGCAGCGTACCCTACTATGCCGGTGACCGTTTCGCGGGTGTCGCTACACTGGATGTAATGCTGGATAACCTGGCACAGTTTGTGAAAACTCAGGGTAATGTGACGGGGGGGTATGCCCTTGCGGCAGACAAGACCGGTACGCTGCTCTACTACCCTGGCGTGGATACCAAAGTGCTGAATACCTTATCCACTGTTGCTCAGAAAGAGAGCTGGCTGCAGCCCGTTGTGTCAAAATTAAAAAGCCTGGGGCCTGATGCAACCCTGGCCAGAGTCGACCGTATTAATGATGCACACCTGAATCAATCCGCACAGGTTACCCTGTTCCGCATGCCGGGAACTGGCTGGATCATAGGTCTGGTTACGCCAGAGAAAGTGGTCAGTGGCATGGCCCGCACGATCATGTGGGATATTTTCATATTCCTTGTGCCTGCCATGATTATTCTGCTTATTCTCACCTGGTGGTTTACACAGCGTATTGGTCAGCGCCTGCGTCATACCTATGATGCTCTGAACGAGATTGCGACAGGAGATGGCGATCTGACGCGCCGTCTTGAGCGTAATGGTCACGACGAACTTGCCGACATTGCCGGAGCCTTCAACATTTTCGTTGATAAGATTGCGGGTGTAATCACGCGTGTTCAAGGCAGCAGCGAAACGGTAGCGCTTAATGCATCGGGGCTGGCTCAGAGCAATCAGTCATTTTCAGACAAGATTGCGGAGCAGGCCGCTGCGCTTGAGCAGAGTGCTGCTGCGATGGAACAACTTAACGCAACAGTACAGCAGAACGCTGAAAACACCCGGCTGGCTGATACGGTCGCGGAAAAAACTTCGCAGATTGCGCAGACCAGTTCAGGAACAATGGAGGAAATGGTGCACACTATGGCAGCCATTCAGAACTCCTCACAACGCGTCGCTGAAATCCTGGGACTGATTGACAGCATTGCCTTCCAGACCAATATACTGGCGCTGAATGCGGCAGTAGAAGCGGCGCGCGCCGGCGAGCAGGGAAAAGGATTTGCCGTTGTCGCAGCAGAAGTCCGTGCGCTGGCGCAGCGTAGCGCAAACGCAGCACAGGAAATTAAACTCCTCATTTCCGATTCCGACAGCACGGTCATTGCTGGCAGCAAGCTGGTGAAAGGTGCTGGTGAGCAACTGAAACAACTGGTTAACGACGTACATCGCGTCAGACAGGTTGTTGGGGAGATGCGTGTCGCCGGTGATGAGCAGAGCAAAGGCATTTCGGAAATGACGCTTGCGGTTACACAGATGGAGCGCGGTATTCAGCAAAACCTGTCACTGATCAACCAGACTGCAGAAAACACTCAGGTTCTGCGAGACGAGGCAGCACAGCTCGCACAGGAAATATCCGTATTCAAAGTGGTTAACGGATAGTGCAAATCAGGGTTTGGCAGCGATGAGCCCGTAAACTGATCCAGCATTACTGCCCGGGCCAGCTATCTGGCGCCGGGCGATTCACTAACCTGCAAGCATGGCTGCAGCTGAAAGCAATGTGTTCCGGTTGCACGCAGCGATCTCACACTCCCTCAGAAGGACCTCCCTTCACGTGGCGATACGTATCTACTCGTATGATGTCTCCGTAATTATGGACATTTTCCTGCGCGCATAAATTTACCCTTGCAACCCATGCCATAATAGATATGCTATATACGAAACATATACGTTTTATATAGGATTAGCATGGGTATCGTTAAAATTTCGGATTTGATGCATGAGAATCTGCGCATCGCCAGTCAGGCGATGAGCCGCTCCATCAATGCACAGGCTGAACACTGGCTTAAAATCGGCATGCTGGCGGAACTCTATCCCCAGCAGACCCAACACCAACTGGCGCAGATGCTGATCCGGCTGGAGGTGGAAGGCCGCACCGATATCCGGAATATGCTTCCTGAAGAGATCCTCGCCACACAAGGAGATGTGTCATGAACAGCGTTAAAATTCATACCGCAGCAGAAATCGAGATGGCCCGGGCAGCGGGACAGGCTGCCGCGCAGGTGCTGGCCATGATCACGCCACACGTCCGGCCGGGCATCACCACCGAAGAGCTGGATGATATCTGTCACGACTTTATTGTGAACGAACTGAAGGTGACGCCAGCCAACATCGGCTATCAAGGCTATACCCGCACTACCTGCACCTCGGTCAATCATGTGGTCTGCCACGGTATCCCGGCCGGGAAAAAGCTCAAGGATGGCGATATCGTTAATATCGATGTAGCGGTCATCAAGGATGGCTGGTACGGCGACACCAGCCGCATGTACTTCGTCGGCACGCCATCAGTCCGGGCGAAACGGCTGGTTGAGATCACCTATCAGTCGCTGGTGGCCGGGATCAAAACGGTCCGTCCGGGCGCAACGCTGGGCGATATCGGCGCCGCAATACAGCGTGTGGCAGAAGCGGCCGGTTTCTCCGTGGTGCGTGAATATTGCGGTCACGGGGTGGGTGAGATTTACCACACCGAACCGCAGGTGCTGCACTACGGCACACCGGGCCAGGGAATGCCACTCAAGGCGGGCATGATCTTCACCATCGAACCGATGATCAATGCCGGTAAAGCGGGCACCAGCGTGCTGTCTGATGGCTGGACGGTGGTGACGAAAGATCGTTCACTCTCGGCGCAGTGGGAGCACACGGTCGCCGTGACGGAAAGCGGCTTCGATCTGCTGACGCCCTGGCCGGAAGGCACCGGTGATTACCCGGCAATTTAATCCAGTGGCCTGAGAGTGTCTCAGGCTCTGGACTTTTTCAGTCGCGTACTTCACTGAGTGTGTTGAGGGAGGAAGCCCGCCAGACATGCACATCATTGCGTCCGGCGCGCTTCACCTGATAAAGCGCCTCATCAGCGCGTCGCAGCCATTCATGAATCGAAGCCGCTTCGCGCGCTGAAGCAATCCCGATACTCACCGAACTCTGAAAAGTGGGCGAAGCAGGCAACCGCAGCAAGGTAATGCCTTCCTGGATCTTTTTAGCCAATCGCAGGATGCTGGCTTCATCGGCCTCACGCACAATGACGCACAGCTCATCCCCGCCAAATCGGGCGGGAATATCCTTCAGACCGACGCTGTTGCGTAACAGTGCCGAAATCTCTGTCAGCAGAAAGTCGCCCGCCTCATGGCCAAACGTGTCATTAACCTGTTTGAAGTGATCCACATCCAGCAGCATGAGCCAGGCGTTGCCCTCGCCTCGCTGAGTTCGCAGAAATTCGCTTTCCAGTCGCTGCTCAAACAGACGACGGTTCGGGATTTTCAGGCCGGGGTCCATCAGCGCGATGCGCTCCAGCTCGCGATTCTTCTTACGCAGGCTCAGCGTCAGATTGTGCGAAACCACGCTGAGCGCCAGCAGATAAACGCTGGCCAGTGGCAGAGTCAGCCAGGCGGTACGGGTAGAGAAGTTCAGCATGATCGGTGCACCCGCGACTGACCATACCAGCACAAAAGTGAGCAAAAAGGCCTGCAGCGCAGATTTCAGCTGTACCCAGCCGCCCGCGGAATAGCGGTCAGAAATCAGTACGGCCATGATAACCAGTGAGGGGAAAGGACTCAGCGCCATCATCCCCACCCAGACGCCGCCAAAAGCCGCATCCAGCGTCAGACTCTTGCGTTCAAATCCTGTGGGGTCGCGCGATCGTAAGGCCAGCCTGTAGGCGGCATAGGGCCAGACAAACGCGTTGACGAACAGCAGCAGGCAGAGTTCCGCGCATTTCCCCCGCTCCATCAGCACTGACAGGATGGGCAAAAAGCAGAGCAGCGTACCGAGCTGACGCATCATAAACATACGGCGCACGAATCGGCTGGCGCGCCGCCTCAGTTGAGCATCGTCAGGTGTGTAATAGTTCATATGCAGACTGAAGCAGCGAAAGGTTACGTCAGTTTATCCAAACTGGTGAATAAAAGTAATATGTTTGCAGAATATTCTTATTGCCGGATTAAGAATGATCGACTACGCATTAAAAGCCGATATTGTTCGGCTGACAGATGACTGCTGTCGCCTGTCAGCGCGATGGGGAAGTTTTTATCTTCGGCCCTTAGCAACCGAGGCGGACCAGCTGAAGTCGCTGACTTCACTGGCTGTCAGTGAGGAGGGTTTCTTTTTGCGGAGGGGTTTTTTCGCCTTCAGCGCCTGCGCTTTCTCTTTTTCCTGCTTTGCCGTCATAACGATCCGACGCGCTTCACTGCTGAATTCTTTTTCTTTTTTACTATCCGGCTCTTTACCGGTGCGCTGACGATACTTTTCCATCAGCCCTTTAACGGTCTGTTCGACGGCCAGTCGTTCATCAGCGTTGAACTGATCAATGGAAATCATCTTCTTGTCGTTCATAGCAGTCTGTCTCGTGGCGAAGGGTGAGATGAGTGTACCGCATTTACGGTTTATTAAGTCAGAAACCGCCTCTGTCCCGCATCTTCTTCACTTTGCAGGGCATTCGTCCCGCTTCATCGGATGGCCATGCGAAAAACAGGGTTGTCTCTTAATATAAAACTAATGTTTATCAGGTTTACTGGCAGTGACCACGTACTGCCGGGAGGCTAACGGAATGACTAAAGAGACCGATCGCCTGTCACAGGCACTGTTACGGCGGCATGGCATTGGCGTCAGACAGAAACGCATCCACTTTCGGGGACGCGATCTGCTGTTTCAGCTGCGCAATGCCCGTTATGATGTTTTCAACGGTGACCGCTGCATTGCGACCGTGGAAACCAATAACATTCATGACGCCATCAAGCAGTTTAAGGCGCTCGACACACCTGTGGAGAAATAGTCATGCCCGATTACTGCGTGCTTCAGAAAAGCCGTGAAATCCTGGCCGTTAATCTCACCCATAAGGACAAGCGGGAGAAGGTATATTTCCCATTAATGCGGGCTTAAAAGGCAAAGTGACTGTTAATTCATGTCGTGCCGATTAGAATAAAGGAAATTTTTCCGCACACAGGTTTATGATGAAAATCACTATTCAGAAAGAAGATGCGCTGTTTATGCATAACTTCTTTGCTGCGCCCTGCGACACGCTCGACACAGATTCACCTCAGGCACGACAGATTCAGCAATCGCTTCAGCTGGCTATCCAGCAAAAAGAAGCAGAGATCGACGGTGACTGGAAACGCACTCTGACATTTATGCTGCTGTTCCTGTTTTTATATGCTGCGCTCGGTGCCTCGCTGACGCTGGATCTCAGCACCACCACCGGTCATAAGAGCATCGAATATGCCCTGGAGGCGATTCCGGTGCTGATCGCCTTCTCCGGTTTTTTTGTCTCTATTCTCTATCTGTTTCTGACACGCGCCAGCGCGCGTAAACAGCGTAACTGGGAAAATGCCATCCTGGTGCTGGAAAAATATTCCATCGGCAATCTGTTTAAAGCTACCCATACCCAGGGGGGCGGCACCAGTAACTACTCCGTGCCCAATCTCTACATTTCTCTCGCGCTGTTTATCTGTCTGACCTGGCTGGTCACCTATAACTATCTGACCTTCACCACCAGCGGCGTCTTCGGTAGTGTGATTTCGCTGTTCATCAGCACCATGGTCTATGTGATTCTGGATATACAGCTGCTCAAACCTTTCACTCATGCTGCAGAGAAAGAGGAAGCGGCGAAGGATAAAGCGGATGACGCGCAGGCGTAACTAAAACGCCAGAATCGAGAGGATACCCGGCCCGCAAGCCGGGTATTTTTTGCTGCAACAGGCCCGGTCTGGCTGTAAAGCCTTTTCGCACCCGGCTATCTGAAACCTGATTCAGAAATGCAAAGTATGTTGTAACTATCATCGCTCACTCAGAAACGCGGGCATCGTGCCGGGCACGCTTCACAGCGTGCCCCCTGCGTTACCAGCGCGTTTTCTGCATATCAATCACAAACCGATATTTCACATCGCTGGTCAGCATACGTTCAAAGGCCGTTTCGACCTCTTCACCGGTAATCATCTCAACATCCGCCGTGATGTTGTGCTGCCCACAGAAGTCGAGCATCTCCTGCGTCTCCTGAATACTGCCAATTGAGGTGCCGGTAATACTCAGACGGCGGAACACCATCGGTGTCACATTTGGTGACGGATGAGGCTGATCGGGGATACCCACCAGCACCAGCTGACCGTTGGTTTTCAGCGTATTCAGATAGGGATCGAGATCGTGTGGCGCAGCCACGCAGTCCAGAATGATATCCAGCGATGCCTGACAGGCCGCCATCTGGGCCGCGTCACGGGAAACCACCACGTTTTTAGCGCCCAGCCGGCGGGCATCCGCCCCTTTCTCTGGCGAGGTAGTAAACAAGGTGACCTCTGCGCCCAGCGCACTGGCCAGCTTAACCGCCATATGGCCCAGGCCGCCCAGGCCTACTACCCCGACGCGATCCCCCGCTTTAACATTAAAGTGGCGCAGCGGTGACCAGACGGTGACGCCCGCGCAGAGCAGCGGTGCCACCGCGTTCAGCGCCAGGTTATCAGGCACCCGCACGACAAAATGGTGATCGGCAATCACATGCTGGGCATAGCCGCCAAAGGTCGTGTTACCGGTGTACTTATCGGTTCCGTTGTAGGTCGGCGTAAAGCCTGCCTCACAATACTGCTCTTCATGCTGCTGGCAGAAATGGCACTCGCGACAGGCGTCAACCATCACACCGACCCCGGCGATCTCTCCGACCGCAAACTGAGTGACGTTCTCACCCACTGCCACCACCCGGCCGACAATTTCGTGACCCGGCACCAGCGGATAGCGGCTTACGCCCCACTCATTGCGCGCCATATGCAAATCGGAGTGACAGACGCCGCAGTAAAGGATCTCGAGTTTAACATCGTCAGCCTGAAGCTCGCGTAACTCCACCTGACCCGCTCGCAGCGGTTGATCTGCCTGACTGGCGACCAGTGCATTAATCTTCATCTGTTGCCTCTTCTCACCTGATGGTCGTAAAGAAAGCGGCACACTATAGACACATGGGATCGGTTTTGGTAGTAGTTACCTTTTGGTTACCACCCTGCGAAGGAGGCAATGATGCCCGCCTGGGTTGATGGAAAACTTTTGTTTTATGCGGATTCACCGCCGCGCCGCCTGCTGGAACTCTTTTCCGTCAAGTGGAGCACGATGGTGCTGCATGCGCTTTATCACTGGCCGGAACACCGTGCGCGCACGGGTGAACTGGAGCGGAGCCTGCAGGGAATTTCAAAGAAGATGCTGATTCAGACGCTGCGCGAGCTGGAGCAGCGCGGGCTGGTTGCACGCCATGTCTGGCAGGTGGTGCCGCCGAAAGTGGAGTACAGCCTGACCGCGCTGGGCATGACATTTGCTGGGCCGATTGAGCAGATGTATCAGTGGGGCCTGGAAAATCAGGCTGCGCTGGATGAAATGGAGGATCACGCGCGCAGCCACCAGGAGGCGTGAGGAGGACCAGGTGGGCCTGTCAGCCCGGCCCGGCCTCACTCAAAGGGAAATTCGCGCGCCAGCACGCGGGAGATCACATTCAGCGCCCCCTCTTCATTGTTGCTTTGCGTCTGATATCGCGCCACGGCGGCGACAGAAGCGGCGGCATTCGCCATTGAGAAACTGAAACAGGCCTGACGCAGCATCTCAATATCATTAGCGCTGTCACCGATGGCCAGCACTTCGCAGTCGCTGATGCCCCACTTCTCCTGCAGCAGCGCAATGCCATGCGCCTTGTGGCAGCCAGGAATGATCAGGTCGATAAAGCCAAACCCGCTGGAGACCGGATGCATGATGTTTTCCAGCTCGCCGAGTCTGGCATGCAGCCGTTGCAGCAGGGCATCCACCCCTTCATGCTCCAGATTCAGCGAGAACTTAAAAATTGTATCGTCAATGGCATAGAGGTCATCGCGTTTTTCCAGCCGGTGATAGTGATTTGAGAGCTTTGCCATCACCTCGTCAGAAGCAGATGCGTGCATGTAAGCGCCACTACGCCCGCACACCACCACCGCAATATCGGGTTCATGCGCCAGGATATCCAGAATCTTGTGCACCTTCTCGCGGGCCAGCTCGCCACAGAAGATCTCTTCGTTGCAGTCTGAAACCCACGCGCCATTCTCTGCGACGAACGCAATCTCATCTTTGATGTCGGGAAAATAGCGCTGTAACTGGTAATACTGGTTTCCGCTGGCGACCACAAAACGGATGCCCTTCTGCTTCAGCAGCGCATACTGCCGTGAGAACCGCTGAACGTTGTACGCTTTGTTGTCGTCCAGAAAGGTGCCATCCATATCCACCGCAATCATCTTAACCGCCATCTCACCTGCCCCTATAGAGTCGCCGTTCTGTCCTTTCGGCTGATTGATTTGATTCATAAAGCTTACTCGCTGTGTGGATTAATGAGAATGCAAATAGTGACGTTGCTAACGGCTTTCGGAGCCTTCCGGTTCCGGAGTTGTGTTATCACGCACGTTTCGGAGCGTTAAAAAGATGTTAATCTCAGCCATAAATTACGAATGAAGGTTATTTTAATTACATTCGTAACTCAACCCGAATAGTGAGGAGCATGAGATGCGTGATGAGACCCGATCGACCCCATTACCGGAAGACGTCAAAGCGGCAATACGCGCAGTGAAACAGCAGTTGCGGCAGCAGATAGGTGATGTTGAAGGCCTGTTCCGGCAGGTGTGTGACAACATCGAGGCGGCGATTACGGAGGCAAAAGCGGATGAGGAGTGGACGGGCAGCGCCTGGCCAGTGGTGCCGATGCAGGATATTGCAGAGGGACAGGTTTCAGATGAAACCCGGGCGCGGATTAAACGGCGCGGCTGTGTCGTGATTAAGCAGCACTTTCCCCGGGACCAGGCACTGGCCTGGGATAAGTCAATGCTCGACTATCTGGAGCTCAACCGGTTTGACGAACAGTATCGCGGGCCGGGCGATGATTTTTTTGGCACGCTGGCCGCCTCGCGTCCTGAAATTTATCCTGTTTACTGGTCGCAGGCGCAAATGCAGGCGCGACAAAGCCCGGCAATGGCGCACGCACAATCTTTCCTGAACAGGTTATGGACCTTTGATTCACAGGGCAAAGAGTGGTTTGACCCGGATGTCAGCATCATCTATCCCGATCGCATTCGCCGTCGCCTGCCTGGCACCACCTCCGGCGGATTAGGGGCTCATACCGATTCCGGCGCGCTGGAACGCTGGCTGCTCCCGGCTTATCAGCAGGTTTTCAGTAAGCTGTTTCACGGTGACTTTGCCGCTTATGACCCCTGGGACGCGGCACACCGCACTGAAGTGGATGAGTATGATCTGCCTGGCACCACCAAATGTTCTGTGTTCCGCACCTTTCAGGGCTGGACTGCCCTCTCTGATATGATCCCCGGTCAGGGCCTGCTGCACGTCGTGCCGGTGCCGCAGGCGATGGCTTATGTGCTGCTGCGTCCACTGCTTTCGGATGTACCGGAAGATGAGCTCTGCGGCGTTGCCCCAGGCCGGGTCTTGCCGGTTAACGAGCAGTGGCATCCGCACCTGATGGCCGGACTCTGTCCGATACCGGCCTTAGAGGCAGGGGATTCGGTGTGGTGGCACTGTGATGTGATTCACGCCGTAGCGCCGGTCAGGGATCAGCAGGGCTGGAGCAATGTGATGTACATTCCGGCCGCCCCGCTGTGTGAAAAAAACCGCCTCTATGCCCGCCATGTCGCACAGGCGCTGGCGCAGGGCCATTCGCCAGGCGATTTTCCCCCGGAGCATTATGAAGCGGCGTGGGATCAACGTTTCAGGCCGGAAGATCTCAATCTTAACGGACGTCGCTCGCTGGATTTAGCCTGATCTGCCCCCGCGCTGCACCGGCGCGGGGAAAACCCTGATACACTGCCACTCCTGTTTTTCTGCGACATCCCATTATGAATCCGCGACATCATCAGATTATTCAACTGGTTAACAGCCGGGGCAGCGTGACGGTCAGTGAACTGGCACAGCTCACCGGGGTTTCTGAAGTTACCGTGCGTCAGGATCTCACGCTGCTGGAGCGTGACCGTCTGCTGCGGCGGGTTCACGGCTCTGCGCTGGCGCTGGACAGCGATAATGTCGGTACCCGCCTGAACACCCGCTATCCCATCAAGCAGGCGCTGGCGCATCATGCAGCCCGTCTGGTTGAGCCGGGGGAGTCCGTATTTATTGAAGGCGGCAGCACCAACGCCCTGCTGGCGCGCGCGCTGGCCGACCGTGCCGATCTGACCCTGATTACCGTCAGCCACTACATTGCCCAGCTTCTGCGTGAGGCGGCCTGCGAAGTGATTGTGCTGGGTGGGATGCTGCAGAAAAGCAGTGAGTCGGTCGTCGGCCCGCTGACCCGCTACTCCATTCAGCAGGTTCACTTTCACCGGGCATTTGTCGGCGTGGATGGCTGGCATCCGGAAACCGGCTTTACCGGACGCAACATGCTGCGCTGTGATGTGGTGGATGCCGTTCTGGCAAAAGGGGCGGAAAACTACGCCCTGACCGACGCCTCTAAATTTGGCCAGATCCATCCCTATCCGCTCTCATCCGGTTATCAGGTCGGGCATGTGATTACCGATGAAACGCTGGATGCCGTCACGGCAGAGCAGCTTAAGGCGCGCGCAGTTAACGTGATAACGGTCGCCAGGGGTTAAACCGCGCCTGGTCCCTGCGTGACCGAATCGCGCAGCATCAGGCTGGCGGTAAAGGGGGGATGAGCAGACCAGTCACCGCCATCCAGCATGGTCAGCAGGCGATGAATCGTCTCATTGATCATCTCCGTCACCGGTAGTTTCATGCTGGATAATGACGGCGTGATGTAGGGTGCCAGCGGGATATCATCGAAACCGATCACTGAAACCTGATCCGGCACCGCTATCCGGCACGCTGTAAGCCGTTTGATCGCCCCGATCGCCATCTCATCATTACTCGCCACCAGCGCGCTGAAGGCGACCCCACGTGCCAGCAGCGTATCCACGGCCTCCATCCCGCTCTGAGCCGTCCAGCGGCCTGACACAATACGCGCCGGATCGGCGTCGATACCCTGTGCTGCCAGCGCGGCACGATAGCCGGAGAGGCGTTCCACCCCGGTCGGGGAATCGAGCGAGCCGGTAATAAAGGCGATGTCGCGATGCCCCTGATTCAGCAGATGACTCACCGCCGTGACGCTGCCGGCGTGCTGATCGCTGTAGATGCAGTAGCTTTGATTGACACGCAGCCGCCGGTTAATGACCAGGATCGGCTGTTTGTGACGGGAGATAATGGCATCCAGCGCATCAATGGACAGAAAGCGCGGGTAGATGATGATGCCGTCGCAACGCAGATCGAGCAGAAACTGAATCGCCGCCTGCTCCTGCTCCGCCGTATGTTTGCCATCGGCCAGAATCAGCTGGCGGCCCTGCTGCTCCAGTATGCGCGCCGAGTGCGCCATCAGTTCCGTGAAGTAGCTTCCGCTGTAGAGGGTGTTGGTGATCACCAGCCCGATAGTCTGAGAGCTTTTCGTTGCCAGATTGCGCGCCAGCAGATTAGGGCGGTAGCCGGTTTCGGCAATCGCGTCGAGAACTCTCTGACGCTTTTCCTGACCGACATACCCGTTGCCGGAGAGCACGCGTGACACTGTCGCTTTTGAGACGCCCGCCCTGTTCGCCACTTCCTGAATCGTTGCCATGCTGATGCTCCTTTACTGCGTCGTTCTGCAGTCTACCTAAGCCTCTCAATATTGGAAATATTTACCCTCGCGCTCAGCCGGCCTTTGCGCCAATGGCAGGTGACGCCGGTCACAAAACGAAAATCTGGCTGATTTTTAGGCTTGTCCCGCTCATAAAAGCCCTTCATGATTTTGTGAAACCGGTTTCCTATCTGCCTGCAGGCAGGCGCAAAAACATAACAACATTGACCGATTTACCCTACAGAGAAGAGCGATCATGCCCAGAAACTATGCCGAGGTGTCACGCGCCATCGTCGATGCGCTAGGCGGCCTCAACAATATCGAAGCCGTAACGCACTGCATGACCCGACTACGGTTTGTGGTGAAAGATGAAACCCGGGTGGACTATCCCCGGCTGAAAGCGATCGATGGCGTGATGGGCGTGGTTCACAACGACACCCAGTGTCAGGTGATCATTGGCAATAACGTCTCTCAGGCCTTTCAGGCGCTGCAGGCGATGGGTTCCCCTGCCGCCTCATCCACGCCGGTAAAACGCAAAATCACGCTGAAAAGCATCGGCGCAGGCATTCTGGATGCGCTGGTCGGCACGATGTCACCGCTGATCCCGGCCATTATCGGCGGGTCGATGGTTAAGCTGCTGGCGATGATACTGGATATGGCCGGTGTGTTTGAAAAAGGCTCCTCTACGCTGGTGATCCTCAACGTAATTGGTGACGGGGCCTTTTTCTTCCTGCCGGTGATGGTAGCCGCCTCTGCCGCGCTGAAGTTTAAAACCAATATGTCGCTGGCGATCGCCATTGCTGGCGTGCTGGTGCACCCTAACTTTATCGATCTGATGGCGAAAGCGGCGCAGGGTCAGGCCGTGGAATTTGCCTTCATTCCGGTCACGGCGGTGAAATATACCTACACGGTGATTCCGGCGCTGGTGATGACCTGGATCCTGTCACACATTGAGCGCGGCGTGGACCGCATTACCCCGGCCGTCACCAAAAACTTTCTGAAACCGATGCTGATTGTGCTGATTGCCGCACCCATCGCGATCGTGCTGATTGGTCCGATTGGCATCTGGATCGGCAGCGGCATCTCTGCGCTGGTCTACACCGTCCATGGCTATCTCGGCTGGCTCTCGGTCGCGATTATGGGCGCGATCTGGCCCCTGCTGGTGATGACCGGTATGCACCGGGTGTTTACCCCGACCATCATTCAGACCATTGCTGAAACCGGCAAAGAGGGCATGGTGATGCCCTCCGAGATTGGTGCCAACCTTTCGCTGGGGGGATCGTCTCTGGCGGTAGCCTTCCGCACCAAAAACCGGGAACTGCGTCAGACCGCGCTCGCGGCGGCGGCCTCCGCTATCGTTGCCGGCATTTCAGAACCTGCGCTGTATGGTGTGGCCGTCCGCCTGAAACGCCCGCTGGTCGCCTGTCTGATCAGCGGTTTTATCTGCGGCGCGGTAGCAGGCATTGGCGGGCTGGCCAGCCACTCGATGGCGTCGCCTGGCCTGTTTACCAGCGTGCAGTTTTTTGATCCCACCAACCCGATGAGTATTGTCTGGGTCGGCGCGGTGATGGTGTTGTCTGTGGTGCTGTCGTTTGTGCTGACGCTGCTGTTAGGCTTTGAAGATATCCCCGAAACCGACGCCACCACCGCGGCACAACCGGCAGCCGTACCCGAACGCGTTAACGCCATTAACAGTCACTAAAGGAAAGGGTCTTACCGACCCGGAAAAGAGGAATGCATGTCTGAATCAAGGTTTCCGCAAGGGTTTTTATGGGGCGGTGCACTGGCCGCCAACCAGAGCGAAGGCGGTTTTCGCGAAGGCGGAAAAGGGTTAACCACCGTCGATATGATCCCGCATGGCCCGCACCGGATGCCGGTCAAACTCGGTCTTGAAAAACGGTTTGCGCTTCGCGACGACGAGTTCTACCCCAGCCATAATGCGATCGATTTTTATCATCGCTACCGGGAGGACATCGCGCTGATGGCGGAGATGGGTTTCAGCGTGTTCCGCACCTCAATTGCCTGGAGCCGTCTCTATCCCAACGGCGATGAGCTGACACCTTGCCCGGAAGGCATTGCTTTTTACCGTTCAGTGTTTGAAGAGTGCCGGAAACATCAGATCGAACCGCTGGTCACCCTCTGCCATTTCGATGTGCCGATGCATCTGGTGACGGAGTATGGCTCGTGGCGTAACCGCAAAATGATCGACTTTTTTGCCCGCTATGCCCGCAGCTGTTTCGAGGCGTTTGATGGTCTGGTGAAATACTGGCTGACCTTTAACGAGATTAATATCCTGCTCCACAGCCCCTTCTCCGGTGCCGGACTGGTGTTTGAACCCGACGAAAATCCGGAGCAGGTGAAATATCAGGCGGCGCATCATGAACTGGTCGCCAGCGCGCAGGTGACCCGCATTGCGCATGAGGTCAATCCGGCTAACCAGGTTGGCTGCATGCTGGCGGGCGGCAACTTCTACCCCTGGTCGAGTAAACCGGAGGATGTCTGGGCCGCGCTGGAGAAAGATCGCGAAAACCTCTTCTTTATTGATGTGCAGGCACGCGGCGCCTATCCCGCCTACGCGGCCCGGCTGTTTCGGGAGAAAGGCGTAACGCTGAAGATCGAGGAGGGTGACGCAGAGATTCTGAAAAACAGCATCGATTTTGTTTCGTTCAGCTACTACGCCTCACGCTGCGCCTCGGCGGAGATGAACGAGCAGAACAGCAGCGCCGCCAATGTGGTGAAGTCTCTGACGAATCCCCATGTGCCGCGCAGTGAATGGGGCTGGGGCATCGATCCACTCGGATTACGGATCACCATGAACATGATGTATGACCGCTATCAGAAGCCGCTTTTCCTGGTCGAAAATGGTCTGGGCGCACGCGATGAACCCGATGCCAGTGGCGAAATCCATGATGACTACCGCATCAGCTATCTGCGTGAACACATCCGCGCTATGGGTGACGCGATTGAAGATGGCGTGCCGGTCATGGGCTACACCAGCTGGGGCTGCATCGATCTGGTGGCGGCCTCAACCGGTGAGATGAGTAAGCGCTACGGTTTTGTCTATGTTGACCGCGACGATCTCGGGCGTGGTACGCTGGCCCGCACGCGTAAGAAGTCATTCTGGTGGTATAAGAAGGTCATTGCCAGCAACGGAGCCGATCTTGAGTGACAACGTCACTTATTGATTAATATGTCTGCGGTGATACGCCTGTCAGCGACGCCGCAGGTATGCACGCAACCTGCCGTTGTACTCTGCCGGTAATTATCGTATAACCGATGTCTCCGAGGGGTGTCCTGTCATGGGCTGAGATGGCGTAAGCCGAACCCTTTGAACCTGATCTGGGTCATGCCAGCGAAGGGACGGGTCGGCAGATATTTCTGCGTCATCTCCTGCATCACTCCCTGTTCCAGCCCGTATGCCCGGATCTCCATTGTGACGGGAGATCTGATGACACATCCGCTTTTTGAAACCGGCTTTTACGGTCGTCTGCGTCAGCAGGCTGGCCCTCACTGGCACGCCTATGTGGCACATGACTTTGTGCAGCAGCTCGGTCAGGGTACGCTGCCACCTGCCGCGTTTCGCCATTATCTCACTCAGGATTATCTGTTTCTGCTGCACTTCGCCCGCGCATGGGGCCTGCTGATAAGCAAGCTCTCCGCGCCGGATGCCCTGCGCAGCGCGACGGCGTCGCTCAACGCCATCGTCAGCGAACTGCCGCTGCATCTGGACTATTGCCAGCAGTGGGGCATCAGCGAAGCGGCAATGGCGAGCGAACCGGAGGCGGTGGAAACGCTCAACTACACCCGCTATGTGCTGGATGTGGGTCACAGCGGCGATGCGCTGGAGCTGCTGACCGCGCTGATGCCCTGTGTCGCCGGGTACGCTGAAACGGGTCTGACCCTGCTACAGGATCCTGCAACCCGCTTCAGCGATAATCCTTATGCGGCGTGGATAGAAAACTACGGCGATGAGTCCTATCTGAACGGCGTTCGCAACGCCCTTTCGCTGTTTGAAACCCTGGCGGGCGAGCGTGCAGCTGAGCAGCGTTTTGCCTCTCTGGCGCAGATTTTTACTACCGCCACACGGCTGGAATCCGCGTTCTGGCAGATGGGACTGAATCATGCGGCCAGTCTGCAGGTCCGCCCATGATTGCGTCAGCCTGTTCGGCGCCGCCTGGTATCGCAATCCGTCAGCTGTCACTCAGGTTGGGTCAGCAGCAGCTCTTCAGCCAGCTCACTCTGGAGATCGCGGGTGGCCAGTTTACAGCGTTGCTGGGGGCGAGCGGCGTGGGTAAAAGCAGTCTGATGCGGGTGATTGCCGGTCTGTTACCGCCTTCCTCCGGCCAGGTCAGCGGCAGCGATGGCCTGCCGCTGACCGGACGCATCGCCTGGATGGGACAACAGGACTTGCTCTATCCGTGGCTGACAGTGGAGCAGAACGTTTGTCTGGCCAGCCGCCTGAACGGGGAGAAGCCGGATCGTGAGCGGGCACAGCACCTGCTGGCGCGTGTCGGTCTGAGTCGTTATGCCACCGCACGGCCCGCGACGCTCTCCGGCGGGATGCGTCAGCGCGCCGCACTGGCTCGCACCCTCTATACCCGCCAGCCCGTGGTGCTGATGGATGAACCCTTCTCTGCGCTGGATGCCCTGACCCGCAGTCAGATTCAGACGCTGGCCGCGGAAGTGCTGGCCGGGCACACCGTGTTGCTGATAACGCATGATGCCGCAGAAGCCTGTCGATTGAGTCATCATCTGCTGGTAATCGGCCCGACGGGTATCGAAGCCTCTCCCTCCCTCCAGGGGCAGCCTCCACGGGCGGCAGAGGATGTCAGCGTCATCCGGAGTCAGGCTGCCCTGCTGAATCAGCTGAGCAGGTTAGCTGGATGACGTCAGGACAACGATCTGGCGGACTACGCCGGGGTGGGACGCTTTTTACGGGCCTCATCGGATTGTGGTGGCTCGTTTCCCTTTCCGTCCCTGCTTTTTTGCTGCCCTCACCCCCGGCGGTCGCCACCGCGCTCTGGCAGAACGCCCGCTATCTCAGCCAGCACAGCCTTATCACCCTGACGGAGATCCTCAGCGGCATGGCGCTGGGCGTGCTGCTGGGCGCCCTGCTCGCGCTGGGGATGTCCTTTTCGCCGCGGTTGCAGCGCTGGATGATGCCGCTGGTGATTACCAGCCAGGCGATCCCGGTGTTTGCGCTGGCGCCCCTGCTGGTGCTCTGGTTCGGCTTCGGGATGAGCGCCAAAGTCGCGATGGCGGTGCTGGTGATCTTTTTCCCGGTGACCTCCGCCTTTTTTGATGGCCTGCGTCGCGTCCCGCCCGGCTATCTCGATCTGGCCCGCACGCTGGGCGCCTCCCGCGCGGCTCAGCTGCGTCATGTCCGGCTGCTGGCGGCACTGCCCGCGCTGGGATCCGGTTTACGGATGGCGGCCGCGGTGGCCCCGATTGGCGCCATTATCGGAGAGTGGGTCGGTTCAGCGGAAGGACTGGGCTACGTCATGCTGAATGCCAATGCCCGGATGCAGAGTGATCTCTGCTTTGCCGCCCTGTTCATTCTGGTGCTGATGACGCTGCTGCTGTGGCTGTTCATCGATTTCCTGCTCCGTCGCCTGATTAGCTGGGCCCCCGAAACGGATTAATGACCTTAACTGACGAGAAAAAAGTATGACGAAAATACCGCTCTTTACCCTGCTGCTGGGTGCCGCCTTCGCCATCCCCCTTCAGGCAATGGAAAAACTGACGCTGGTGCTCGACTGGTATATCAATCCCGATCTCGCGCCGATCGTGGTGGCACAACAGACCGGCGCCTTTGCCGCAGAGGGTCTGGAGGTCAACATTATTCCCCCTTCCGACCCGGCGCTGCCGCCGCGCCTGGTGGCCGCAAAGCAGGCAGACTTAGCCATCACTTACCAGCCTCAGCTGCATTTCTTCGCCGACCAGGGCCTGCCCCTGATGCGGGTCGGCACCCTGATCAATACGCCGCTGAATACGCTGATCACACTCGACAGATCGATGAAGAGTCCGGGGGCGTTAAAAGGCAAACGCATCGGCTATTCCGTCAGCGGTATTGAGCAGGCGACGCTGGCGACCATGCTGAGCCATGAGGGAGTAAAGGCCGATCAGGTAACGCTGATTAACGTCAACTTTCAGCTCACCAGCGCCCTGCTGACCGGAAAAGTGGATGCGGTGATCGGTGGCTATCGCAACATCGAAGCGCTGGAGATGAAAGATCAGGGGAAAGATCCGCTGGTGTTTAACGTTGAAGATTATGGCGTTCCGGCTTATGACGAGCTGATTATCGTGGCCCATCGCGATGAGGCGCATTCAGAAAAGATCAAAAAATTTCTGCGGGCACTGAAGAAGGGAAATGCGACGTTACAGGCCCAGCCTGAAGCGAGCTGGCAAGAGTTTGCCCGTGCCCATCCGGAACTGAATACGCCTTTGAATCACCAGTCATGGATGGCGACGCTGCCGCTGTTCGCTGCCGATCTGGCAAAACTGGATCGCGCACGCTATCAGGCTTATGAACAATTTCTCTTCGATAACCAGCTGATTAAACGCATGACCCCGGTTGATCGCTACGCCACTGACAGCGAATAAGAGACCGGCCCGCAGTGTGCGCTGCGGGCCGATTTCCTAGCGGACCTTCTGATAGAGCCAGTGTTCGATGTCACTGGCGGGCAGCGGTTTTGAGAAGAAGTAACCCTGAATTTCGTCACAGCCGTAACTTTTCAGCAGTGCCAGCGTCGACTCGGTCTCCACCCCTTCCGCCAGTACGGTGTAGTTGAGCTCTTTCAGCATCTGAATAATGCACCTGACGATGATTTTAGACGCCTCATCCTCACCCATGCGCGAGATCAGGGAGCGATCGATTTTGATCACATCCAGCGGGATATCCTGCAGGTAGCTGATGTTGCTGTAGCCTACGCCGAAATCATCCAGTGAAATGACAAAGCCGTGCGATTTCAGTGCCTCCAGCCCCTTGATCCCCACATCGCTTTTGGTGATCAGTTCATTCTCCAGACATTCAATACCCATAATTGAGGCGGGAAGCTGCGCGGCCGTCAATTTCGCCAGCAGGTTGTCGGCAAAATCTGCTTTTGAGAAATCACGTTCACTGACGTTAATGGAGACCGGAATCAGATCGTATTCGCGATTCCAGCGCGCCAGTTGCTCTATCGTGTGATCGATGACCCAGTTAGTGAGGTCGGAAATCAGATTCGTTTTACCCGCTAACGGAATAAATTCTGAAGGGAAAAGTTCGCCCCGCTCAGGGTGATTCCAGCGGATGAGTGCCTCCAGCCCGACGGTTTTGCCGGTTCTCAGGCAGACTTTGGGCTGCCAGGCGAGATAAAGCTCTTCATCTTTATGCAGCGCCTGCGCCAAATCGTTCATGATCATAAAGTCATCGGTGCGACGTGTATCGTAGCTCTCATCAAACACCATCGCGCTGATGTTCTCATCAATCGCTTCGTGCAGCGCGCTTACCGCCTGACGCACCGTTTCATTGGCATCCATCTGCGACGGCACAAACTCGGTTTCGCCGGTGTGAACATCCAGATCGAGCGTAATGTTCTCGGCCAGATCGGCCTTCAGGCCTGTGAACAGGTCAATCATATTCTGCGCAGTGTAGCGACCAGACCAGGGCTGAATAATGGCAAAGCGGCCCGGTGCAAAGCTGTAGAGTGTTTCGTTTTCTGCCAGATTGAGTCGGTGAGCGACATCTTCCGCCATCTGCTTCAGCAGTTTCTCCATCGGGGCGATCCCGACGGCACGTGAAAGCTCATACGCGCGTATAATGTCGATGCAGTCGATTAAGATCAGACGAAAGCGGCTGTGGGGTGCGGTCAGGGTCAGCTGCTGTATATCGCGCAGCAGGCGGGGACGATTCGGCAGATGCGTGATGACATCGGCAAAGCCCGCATTGTTCCAGGCATCCAGAAACGAGGTAACCAGCGTTGCCAGTGAGCGCAGAACCGTCAGTTTCTCGTCGGTAAAGGGGTGGGGCTGGGTATCCGTGACGCAGAGCGTTCCCAGTACCGAACCTTCAAGATTCTGCAGCGAGACGCCGGCGTAGAAACGGATATGCGGATCGCCCTTTACAAACGGGTGGGTGACGAAGCGCTCATCCAGCAGGGTGTCCACCACCACCAGATGGCCTTCGCCATCAATCACATGACGGCAAAGTGACTCATCCCGCGTCGATTGCTGAAGATTGAAGTTGCGAGAGGCTTTAATATACTGATTATGGTCGTCAATAATCGAAATGAAGCTGCCTGAGATACCCAGGACCTCACTGGCAAGATTCACAAATCTCTCCAGCACCTCATCCCGGGTTTCATCCGGTGACAGCAGTGCCTTAATAGCACTCAGTCGTTTTACGTCACTGCCATTTTGCTCGTTATGCACGAAACCTCTCCTATGCAGGCGCAAAATTCGAAATAATTTCGCTGCTTAATGCTCAATTAGCGCCCAATTATCAGATAAATAGCGGCTCAATCTGACAGTAATTCCACAGCGAAACAGTGTCGCACGATATCTGAACGCTGTCGAAATCATTTATTGTCCTTGCCACTTGCAACCTGCGGCGATTCCGGCCGGAACCCGAGTCCGATGAGGCGACCGGCCATAAACTTCAGAAAGGGCAGCCGACCGATCATCCCGGGGATGCGACTGCTGCCACCGGTTTTCTTTTTGCTCTTTTTGCGGCTCATTTTGATCTGCAAAAACTGCGTGGCAACGGTAGGAAACTGACGGCGCTTCTGCACTTTTTCCAGGTCGCGCAGCTGCAGCTCACCGGCTTTAAGCGGCGCAGTCAGAATATTCGCCGTCGCCACCGCATCCTGGATCGCCAGATTTACACCCACCCCGCCTATGGGCGACATTGCATGCGCCGCATCGCCAATGCAGAGCACGCCAGGCTTCGCCCACTTATCGAGCCGGTCAATGCGGATAGAGAGCAGCTTAAACGCCGTCCAGTCCTCGATTTCCGCCATTCGCGCGGCTTCAAAAGGTGACAGGGCCGCGATCTCCGCTTTAAACGCATCAAGTCCGGCGGCCTGTTTCGCGTCAAACTCCCCCTTGGGGATAGTCAGCCCGCACTGCCAGTAGTCACCGCGATCGATAACGATAAAGTTTCGTCGCGGTCCCGTGTGCCCCACGCCCATATCAGGGTCGTGCGGCTGCCTGCTGAGACGGAACCAGATGACATCCCGTGCCGCGCCAAAAGCCTGACTGGTCAACCCTGCCGCTGCGCGTACCTGAGAATGTCGGCCATCCGCACCCACCACCACTTTGCAGCGGACATGAATGCGCTGATTTCCGCGCAGAGCCGTGACGCCACTGACCGTGCCATTTTCCTCATTAAGCGACTCAAAGGCGGTTGACCGCAGGAGAGTGTAGCCCGGATATCGGGCGCTGTGATCGGCAATAAAATTCAGGAAATCCCACTGCGGCATAAAAGCGATAAAGCGGCACTGAACCGGCAGGCGGGAAAAGTCGGCCATGGTGACTTTCTGGCCGGCAATCTCCGCCTCCAGCTTTTCGACCCGCTGATGCGGCAGCGTGAGAAATGCCTCCAGCAGGCCGAGCTGGTGCATCGTTTCCAGCGTAGAGGGGTGAATGGTGTCACCACGAAAATCGTGCAGAAAATCGGCGTGCTTTTCGATGACTACCACGCGCACTCCTGCCCGGGCGAGCAGATAACCCAGCATCAGGCCAGCCGGGCCGCCCCCGACAATACAACAGTCAGCGGTAAGGATTTCAGTAGAATGTGGCTGCATGTCGGCTCCCTGTCACGCCAGTATTGCTATGATTATTGCGTCAACCGTGGCGACAACGCCACAGTCGGTCGATAGTGCGTGGCTCAGACACTGAAAAATCAGGATACGCCAGCCTACCGCGAACGCATGGCGCAAGTGGTTTGTCCACCGCAGGTGAAATAGCCGCTTTCCTCAGCTGAAATTGATCCTGACGTTTGTTTTCACCTTATCTCTCAGTACACTGGAGCGCTGGTCTGGTTGAACAAGAATCCCTCTCAATGAATGAAGAAATACCGCAACCGGTTTATGTTCCCCGCTCCATCGCGGCACGCAGCCGGATGTTCCGCGCCCTGCTCCACCGTGATAAGACGCCGCTGGCGATGCTGTTTTGCGCTGCGCTGGTCGGTTCGCTGGTTGGCCTGGCCGGGGTAGCCTTTGCCCGCGCCGTTGAGGCTATTCAGCAATGGCGCGCCGACACACTGATACCCGCCCACTTTCAGGGCTGGACACTCTATGTGGCCGCCTTTGCCATCTCGGCGTTACTGGCGATGGTCGGCTATTTTCTGGTCAGACGCTTCGCCCCCGAAGCCGGTGGCTCCGGTATTCCGGAAATTGAAGGGGCACTGGAGGAGCTGAGGCCGGTGCGCTGGTGGCGGGTGATTCCGGTAAAATTTTTTGGTGGTATGGGCACGCTGGGTGCCGGAATGGTACTTGGCCGGGAAGGCCCGACGGTGCAGCTGGGCGGCAATATCGGCCGGATGGTGATTGATATTCTCGGCATGCGCAGCAATGAGGCGCGGCATACGCTGCTGGCAACCGGTGCGGCGGCCGGTCTGGCAGCGGCGTTTAACGCGCCGCTGGCGGGCATTCTGTTCATTATTGAAGAGATGCGTCCGCAATTCCGCTATAACCTGATATCCATTAAGGCCGTATTTACCGGCGTAATTATGGCCAGCATCGTCTTTCGCTGCTTTAACGGCGAACAGGCGGTCATCTCCGTAGGCAAACTGGCGGATGCGCCGGTGCAGACGCTGTGGCTCTACCTGGTGCTGGGCATGATTATCGGGATGGTTGGTGTACTGTTTAATCGCCTGATTTTTTTGACCCAGGATATGTTTGCCCGCTTCTACGCCGGTAAAACCGCACGGGTTGTACTGGCGGGGGGCTTGTTAGGGGGCGGCTGTGGCATTCTGGCGCTGCTGTTCGCCCCAGGAGCGGGTGGCGGTTCAGAACTGATCCCCCAGGCTGTGCATGGCGTCTTCCCCTTCGCGCTGCTGCTGCTGATCTTTCTGGTCAGGCTGATTACCACCCTGCTCTGTTTCAGTTCAGGTGCGCCGGGCGGTATTTTTGCGCCGATGCTGGCGCTGGGAACCCTGCTGGGTACCGCGTTTGGTGTGGCGATGACCGATCTCTTTCCGTTCTATCAGCTGGAGCCCGGTACGTTCGCTATCGCAGGGATGGGTGCACTGTTTGCGGCCTCGGTCAGAGCCCCTCTCACCGGCATCGTGCTGGTGCTGGAGATGACCGACAACTATCAGTTGATTTTACCGATGATTATTACCTGTCTGGGCGCGACGCTGCTGGCGCAATTCCTGGGGGGCAAACCGCTCTATTCATCTATTCTGGCCCGCACGCTGGCCCGGCAGTCGGCCGTGACGCCTCCTTAAGCGGACATTCACGCCGCGGGATAAAGGTTCTTATCCCAACCGGCTACCCGCCTCTCAGGGCGGGTAGCCCGGTCACTTACTTGTCATCAAAATAGTCAGCAGGCATCTGGCCGGGTGCCAGATTGATCACTTCATCATTATCCGGCCCCTCATTTTTCATGTAGGTGACCTTAGCGAACTCAGGAATAATCACGTAGGGGTAAGCGGGACCTTCGTCGCGGAAGCGATGCATATCCTCAATGAAGTCATTCTGATAGCAGATAGTTTTTTCAGGATGCTGACCTTCTCCGGCGATCCACTGCGGGAAGAAGATGGTCCCGTGCAGCAGAGTGCGATTAAGATCGAACAGCAGGCTGACGCAGGTTCCGGTCGGCTCATGCCAGTCTACTTTGTAGATGCCCGGAGCAAACTGAACCGCGTGCATCTTCTGGTTGGTCACCCAGCGGCCGCCCACCAGCCCCTGATGAATGCGGTAGTCACAGGTCGTTTCGTTACGCGCGTACCACTCATATTTCCAGCCATTATCATAGGTATAGACAAAGTGCGTACCCACGAACTGAGACAGATCGCTGGCAATATCCTCTGGAGATTCTGCAGACATGTTACCCTCTCTGGACAGGCACCCGAACCGGGCGCAGATAAATGTATAAACCAGCCGGCAAATACTCACTATGGACCAGACTGGCTGAATTGCCATCCATAGCCGGAAATTGTCATCGGACTGTCACAGAGCCGGAACGGTCACATTGACAGAGAAGGGTCACTGAGGAAGAGTCGATTAAATGCCTGAAAGAAAGATAAAAGCCCTGACTAAGACAGCCAGGGCTTTTAGGTTACTACTGATTTAACATTTAACATTAACTAACTTAATTAACAGGAACAACTTTGGTACAGCTATTTATGAACAGATTCTGCGGATAATAATGAACACGGTTACAGAATGTCACTATTATTAACGGTCTCAACCACCTGAGAGTCTTTCGTGAGACAAAGACAGGTCAGGCCCGTATAAATCTGCACACCCCCATCGCGATATATACTCTTTGATGCGTTGCCTTACATTCATTACGACGTGTAATCCGCAACCGTAACCGTCGTAAAGTCACGTTCAGAACTACGAGGCCTTACATCATCGCGATGCAATACTGCTTATTTCTCAGTGCGTTACTACGACTCGATTTAACAGGATTGTGATTAACTCAAAAGAGCTCATGACAACAATGTTTAACAGAACCGCCGACAGCTTAAGCGAATAAGTCCATCGACACCGATAACACCGTTAATTCCCGGTGTGTCAGGGCACTTTCATGCCGCTGATAATTCTTAATCTACCTCTGATATAAATAATGTCAACACTGGAATTTAACCCATGTTTATATCTTCAGTGCTCCGGAAATTATGCAGGGAGTAATAATCGATATATTGATCCTGAATAATTCGGCAGGTAACTATTTTGACAGAGAGGATTAAAAGGCGATTACAAGGGCGCCGACAGACGCCCCTGTGAAAGACCCGACTCTATTTTTTCAGACTCGCCAGCAGAACCTTCGCGGTCTCAGAAGAGGAGCCCGGGTTCTGCCCGGTAATGAGCAGACCATCCTGGACAGTATAGGACTGCCAGTCCTCTCCCCGTGAATAGAGACCGCCATTCTGTTTCAGCGCGTCTTCCACGAGGAATGGCACGATGTCGGTCAGGCCAACGCCCTCCTCTTCACTGTTAGTGAATCCCGTGACTTTCTTCCCCTTAACCAGAGGCGTGCCATCCGGATTTTTCACATCGCGCAATACGCCTGGTGCATGGCAGACCAGTGCTACCGGTTTGCCAGCCTGCAGGGTCTGCTCAATCAGTGCAATGGAGTGTTTGTCATTTGCCAGATCCCATAGCGGGCCATGGCCGCCCGGATAGAACACAGCGTCAAAGGCATTCGGGCTCACGCTGTCCAGTTTGTGGGTAGAAGCCAGCACCGCCTGCGCAGCCGAATCGCTATGGAAACGACGGGTATCCGCGGTCTGAGAGTCAGCTTCATCACTTTTAGGATCGAGCGGAGGTTGTCCTCCCTGTGGGGATGCCAGGGTTACGTCTGCACCCGCGTCAAGAAAGGCATAGTAAGGTGCGGCAAACTCTTCCAGCCAGAAACCGGTTTTCTTACCGGTATTACCCAGCTCATCATGTGAGGTCAAAACCATCAGAATCTTCATGTCCGCTCCCTGTAAGCGTTGCAGGTTAAGAGTTCAGGCGCGTCATTCCCGATGTTAATCGCGCCTTCTTCTGTTTTGTCCGTCAGTCGTGACGGACTCTGAGGAATCACTGAAATTTACCGCTTAATATTCGGTGATCCGCAACCCATTATAGTTCATCACTATTCTTTTCGTTTTTCTGCCGGACAGGCGTGTCTGACTTTCTGGAAAGGTTCTCTCACCAGCCTGAGATGAGCACAACCCGACACAACTAGTTAGCATGATCACGATTACCGCACTAATAGTTAATATAGATATGGTAACTATGGTTATTATTATTCCCATCGGAGGCACACATCCTCCTCATTGATAAACAGGAATATGACCATGAAAAACGTAAAAGCACTTTCAATTGCCGCTCTCGCCACCCTTTCACTGATCTCATTTGGCAGCTTCGCACAGAGCGTGTCTGTGACCTCCTCAACACTGGATGGCGCAGAGTCAAAAATCGCTGCTCAGGCACAGGAACAGGGCGCGCAATACAAAATCACCGAAGCGAACACCAACAACCGTGTTCATATGACCGCAGAACTGTATAAATAACGGATGGTCGCAAACGGAATTGCCAGAAGAGGCAGCCCAACGGGCAGCCTTTTTTGTGTCGGTCAGGCGAGGCGTGCGGCTGGTGCGCTGCCGGTGCGCCACCATAAAATCAGCGCCGCCAGGGCGATCACGCCCAGAACAGCAAAGGCGGTGCTGTAGGAGTAACGCGCGGCGATCATGCCCGTCATGGCCGGGCTCAGCGCAGCGCCCGCTCCCTGCATCAGCATAATCACGCTTTGCCCGGCGTTAACATGGCCGGAGCCACGCAGCAGAGAGACGATATAACCCGGCACCGCCACCCCCAGGATCCCGGCTGCCACCCCATCCAGTACCTGAACCGGTATAACAAAGAGTGGAGCGGCAAAGCCCGCCGCAATTACCGCGCGCAGCGGTAAGATCATCAGGGCGATCATAATAAAGAGTCGGTAGCCGTGCGTTTCGACCCGTTTAGAGACCCATAGCGCCACCGGAATCATCACCAGCTGCGAGATCACCACCGTTGCCGCAGCAAAGAGGCCAGGGCTGACCGCCGCCTGACCGCCTGCAGAGGCGACGCGCATGCTCAGCATCGGCAGCAGCGCGGCATTGGCAAGATGAAACAGCAGCAGCGTCACACCGGCCACCAGCAGGGCCGGTTTGCGTATCAACATCGATAAGCGCGGCGCGGGTTCACGCTCTTCATTCTGTTCGTAACCGCGGGCAACGTCGTTATCGATCTCATCGCCGCGGATCGCTATTGTGGCAACAGCAGCGAAGAGCGCCATCACCGTCATCAGAATAAACACCGCGCCCATTCCCCAGTACCAGGCTGAAAATCCCGCCAGCAGTGCGGCGATGGTATTCCCGCCGTGGTTAAAGGCCTCATTGCGACCCATCTGATGGTTAAAGCCGCGCTGGCCGGTCAGTCCCAGGGTAATGCCCGCCACGGTCGGGCCGATAAAGGCCGCCGCTATTCCCGCTACGATTTGTGAGACCATGGCGGTCCAGGTCTGATTGCTGTACCAGAGCAACAGCGTGGCGACCGTGATCACCAGACAACCCAGCAGCACAATCATTTTCTTGTGTCGGGTGGCGTCGGCCGCGATCCCGGCAGGCAGCGTGGCCAGTAACCCGGCGATGCCGCCGCAGGTCATGACCAGACCGATTTCGTCGGGACGCCAGTGTCGCTCCGTCAGAAAGATGCCCAGAAATGGCCCCAGCCCATCGCGAACATCGGCCAGAAAAAAGCTCATTAAACAGAGCGCGTAGAGAGAACGCTGTGACATGTTATTTCCCTGGAAGGTAAGTGTTAAAGGCAATTGCGCTTCGGTTAAAAAGGAAATTATGTGTTACAACGAGGAAAGTCACATTTCGTTATAGTAACAAAATGAAAAAGGCCACCCGTATCTGGATACGGGTGGCCCGGACGTGTTTCGCGTTAAATGCGCGGCTTATTTATCGGTGCCGAAACCCTGCTTCAGCAGTGCAGGCAGCACAGCCGGGAAGTAGATGTTTTTGTAATAACCACCGACGCTTGCACTCCAGCTTTCGCCATCCTCGCGGCCGATGTTTTTCCAGTGCTGCACCATCTCATCATTATAAGCGGCAATCTGCTGCTCCAGCCCCTGGGTTTTATAGGTCTCGTCATGGCGGAAGGTCGCCAGCGGCAGACGGGGTTTCTGATGAGCGGGTTCATCAACATGACCAATGACCACACCTGCCACAGGGAACGTCAGCGGCGGCAGATCCAGCAATGAAATCATCGCCTGTGGATCGCGACGGATCCCGCCAATTGGCACAATGCCTAATCCTTCTGCGCGCGCGGCAGCCATCACAGAGCCCAGCGCAATACCGATATCGGTTGAGCCAGAGACGATGCTTTCGATGCTCTGATGCGCGATTTGCTGCTGATCAACCGCAGACATCGCTACGGCAGATTTATGCATATCAAGTACAAAGGTGATGAACACCGGTGCTTTAGCAATCCACGGCTGACCACCCGCAATCGCGGCGATCTCCGCGCGACGGCCTGCATCACGCGTGATAACAACAGAAACCTGCTGCGAGTTGACCGATGTTGGCGCACGGTAAGCGGTACTGATAATCCGATCCAGTACAGCCTCATCAACGGGTTGCTCAGTGAAACTGCGTTCACTTTTGTGACTTGTGAAAATATCAATCAGATCGCTCATAGTTCCTCCCATTCAAAAAGCAACTATAACAGTAACGTATTCGCATGCTTGGTATTTCGAGGGTTTTTGAGCACCCTTTTGTAACCGTTTTTGAACACGTCTGCGTCTGTGTACACGTTTAAAACGCCGGAGTTAAAGTCACCGAATCACTCACCGCCGGTGCGCTATTTAGTCAGTCCCGTTACCGGACATCTTTTAAGCGCTTTGTGAATAAACCGATCACACAATTGCGGGACATCTTTCAGATTATATTGATCAAGCGCATTACTGAAGCGTTAACCATATTTACATAAAAAGAACGGCCAGATAATGTGAGACATAAAACAGGGATGAATGGTTCGAGGGAATGAGCAATGTCATACAGCCATCAGGTGATAAGATATTTACAGCAAAATAAAATTTTAGCTAATCAACTCGATCACGCTGTCTCAGGCGTAAAGGAAGCCGTATTAAATCAGATTGAGATGACAGGCGCTGGCGCCAGGCGCTTGCTCTATTACACCTCCTGCTTTACCGATGAATATAAAGATGTTTGCCAGCAGCAAAAGACCGAAGATATTCGCTTTGCGAAAGGTATTTACCACCTATTGCGACATGAAGATATTATTTATGAAATGCTTAATATCTATTTTAATGAGATATTGCGCTATAAAACATCTGAGCAACTACAACATATTAAGCATTTGCTTATGGCAACAAATATTCATATCGCAGCAAGTTCATTGACTAATTTAGGGTTTGCATCAGCGACGGCAACTGCAGTTTCATTAGGTTTAAATATTCATCAAAACATAGCAGCTCTTGCAGGACGTATGGGAGGGGGCATTGTAATGGCAACGGGTTTTTATGGCATAGTGCAAAAAGCCGCTGATAGTGCTCAAAGCTTACATATTGAATCTCCCGCCTATTATCAGGCTTTATACACGCATGAGCTTGAAATGATGTATTTTTTAATAGAACCACTATTTAAACGTGCTGAGGTATTTCAGCACGTAGCGTCAGACGAAAATATAGCAAACATCATCACCAGGATGATAAGATAATGCTGCTCAATATTATTAAACGACTTCTGAAGCGGATTTTCACTTCCCTGATAGGGTTATATGCTCCACAGGCTATAATAATTGCCTATGCCTTATTCCAGATAATACTATTTCCTTCAGCCCCACTCTGGTTTGTGCCAATATTTGCCCTGATAGTGATATATATATTTAGTCGCTATGTGAAGTGGTGAAGTGCCATTAGTTTTTTAACCTCATAAGGAATTGAAAAAATTATGTCTACACCCGCCCATTTATGGCTTGAAGATGAAAACGGTTCTCCCGTCACAGGCAGCTGTCAGATGCCACTGCGGTTGGGCTCCATCGAATTAAAATCGTTCTCTCACGGCGTAACCATACCTGTCGATCCCAGCTGGGGAAAGCTCACGGGAACGCGGGTCCATAGCCCTGTAACGATAGTCAAAGAATTTGATCAAACAACGCCGCTACTCTACAGAGCAGTCTGTGAAGGCCGGATAATGAAGAAAGGCACTATCCGAATGGATCGCATTCTGGAATCCGGAATCGAAGCCGAATATTTCAATATCATTCTGGAAAATGTCAAATTTACGACAGTCGCACCCTACCTTGCCCCTGGCGGGATGAGCAGTACGCATCTCGAAACGCTGGAATTACGCTATGAGGCAATCACATGGAAATATACGGATGGCAATATCGTATATCGTGATAAGTGGAATAACTACGCGAGATCATAAGTGCTCCTGACTGACTTCACCAATCAACTTCTGAAATTAATAGATAACACAGTTAAGTCACCCCGCGAATTTTTGTCACCTCGGAATATTTCCAATCCGGTTATCTGCTGCTGTTGCATTACTGCCGTCCTGTGAGCAGGTGTAACGAAATGGAGAGTCCGTTACCGTTACACCTGTCGCAGGGAGAAGGCAGCAACCGCGAGCATGCATCACGCCAGCTTCACCGACATTCGTTTCGTCGGGTATGCGTTGAGCGCAGAAGCCATAACTATGCTGCCGTGTCGATGTCAGCCGCCCCAGCGACTTTTCAGATAACTCACCGCCTGCTGAGTCTGCGGCTGATTGAGATAGTTCTCTCTGAAAAGAATGGTGCCATCGATATGGGGCCAGGACTCATTGAGGTCGAGCTGCTTTCTCAGCTCCGGCACTCCGCCCTGCAGCGTCCAGTCAGGCTCAATCCGCGAAGGCTCGCCCACCTTGTAGAGCGCCAGACCGATGTAAAGCCGGGTTCTGGTCGGCTTCACCACCTCTGCCCACCACTTTGCCAGCACGTCATAACGGGCAGCCTGACGGGAGAACGGCCAGTAGAGCTGTGGCGCGATATAATCCAGCAGACCCTGCTGAACCCAGCGACGGGTATCCGCATAGGCTTCATCGTAGGCCGCTGCGCCTCGGGTATCTGAACCCGCCGGATCGTGCGACAGGTTGCGCCAGACACCCGCCGGGCTGACACCAAATTCCACCTCCGGCTTCAGCTGTTTAATGGTACGGGAGACCTGCTCAATAAGCTGTTGCGTATTGTGACGCCGCCAGTCCGCTTTGCTGGCGAAGCCCTGCCCGTAACGGCTGAAGGTCTGACTGTCGTTGAGCAGGGAGCTTGCCGATTCCGCGTAGAAATAGTCATCGAACTGCACACCGTCGATCGGATAGTGCGCCACCACCTCGGCCACAATACTGGTGATCCAGTCGCGTGCCTCCGGGATGCCAGGATCAAGCACGTAGCGGTCGCCCGCGGTACGAATCCAGTCACGGTGCAGCACAAATACACTGGCCGGATGAAGAGAGAGCGTGCGGTTCAGCTCACTGGCGGTAGAGGGTTTGATGTTGACCGAAACCCGATAGGGGTTGAACCACGCGTGGACTTTCATACCGCGTTTATGCGCCTCATCCAGCATAAACTGCAGCGGATCGTAACCGGGATCTTCGCCGATTCTGCCGGTCAGCATATCGGACCAGGGCAGAATTTTAGAGGACCAGAGCGCCGTGGCATCGGGCTTCACTTGGAAAAAGACCGTGTTAATCCCCAGGCTTTTCAGTTTATCCAGCTTGTCGATAAGCGACTGCTGCTGCATCCGGATGCGCTCTGCCGGGCTGGCACCATTGACCGATGCGACGGGAGGCCAGTCAAGACGGGACACGGTAGCTAACCAGACGCCGCGCATCGGTTGCCGGACCTGAGGCTGCACCGGCTGGCTGGCTGGCGGTAACGGCTGTTTCGTGACCGGTGGAAAAGGCGTCACCAGCGACCGCGGCGGCTCAGAGGCGCAGCTGACGAGCAACAGTGCCGCAGCCAGTGCGGCCCCGCGCCTTAACGCCACGCTGGCTGCGGCAGGAATAAGATTCAGTGCGATGATAAACTCCAGTTTTATCTGGTCGGGACGCAAAGAGGAGTATTCTCGGTGACTCTGATTAAATGTCAATGCGTTAGCGCTGGGGACTGAATACAATACCAGCCGCCGCCAGACAGGCTTTGAGGGTGCCAAAGGCATCCTGACACTGCCGTTCATTAACGCAGGCATACCCCAGCAGCAGGCCTCGCGTCTCCTGAGGATGCATATAATATTGTGAAAGTGGCCGCACCTTGACGCCGCGCTTCAGCGCCTCGGCGGCAATGGCGACATCATCACTGCCTGCCGGCAGCGGCATCACCAGATGCAGACCGGCTTCATGGTTAAAAGCCGGTAAGAAGGCGGGCCCCAGATAGCGCTCGATCAGCCGACAGAGAAACTGCCGCCGCTGTCGATAGAGCAGCCGCATCCGCCGGATATGCTCCATGTAATGACCCAGCCGGATGAACTCCGCCAGCGCCCGCTGAATCAGCAGATGTCCGCCGCGATAGAGTTCCGCTGCCGCGATGCGCATCGGCTGAGCCAGCGGTTTTGGCACCACCAGATAGCCAATGCGCAGGGCGGGATAGAGCGTTTTACTGAACGTGCCCATGTAAATCACCGGCGCATCGGCTTCCAGCCCCTGCAGCGAGGGATGCGGCTGTCCGGAGAAACGAAATTCGCTGTCGTAGTCATCTTCGACAATCCAGCTCTGATGACGGCGCGCCAGTGTGAGCAACGCCTGACGACGTGCCAGGCTCAGATGCACCCCCAGCGGGTACTGATGGGAAGGTGTGACAAACACCATTTTGGGTGGCGGCCCGCTGTCGGGCACCAGGCCCTGCTCATCCACCGGCATGGCCCGGATTTTCAGGCCATTCATCCGCAGCAGATTGCGGGTTCCCCAGTAGCCCGGCTCTTCCATCCAGACCCGATCGCCTGGGTCGCACAATACCCGCGTGACCAGATCGACCGCCTGATGAACGCCCTCGGTGATCAGAATCTGATCCGCATCGGCCTGCACGGAACGCGCCACCCGCAGATAATCGACCAGCGCATGACGCAGATCGGGGCAGCCGCCGCCGCTGCTGTAAACCAGCCGATGGACGTCAGGCTCCCGGTTCAGGCGCGCCTGAATCTGACTGAACAGCTTATGGGGAAATTCGGTCACGTCGGGCGCGCCAGGCACAAATGCTCCCCACTGATAAGGGGATGCGGTGGCGTGCCCCAGCAGTGTGGCACCGCGCTTCGACAGGGTGGCCGGTCGCTGCGCCTTCACGGCGGCCAGGTCGGCAATCGCATCACTCTGCAGCGAACTCTCCGGCAGCGTCTCGGCAATCCACGTTCCGCTGCCGGTGCGCGCGGTCACGTAGCCCTGCGCCATCAGACTTTCATACACATGCATGACCGTGTTTCGCGACACGCCGAGCTCACGCGCCAGATCGCGGGTGGGCGGCAAACGACTGCCGCGCGGAAAGACCGCTTCCGTGATCGCGGCCTGCATACAGTTGAGCAGTCGCTGATGCAGGGAACCGGTTTTCATAAACTGTAACCGTGCTAATAGATGATCGGCGTACAAGAGTCGCAATTGGCTCCATCCTTCCTCTGATAATTGGCTCTGGCAACTCACCACGCCTCAGGCATAAATAAACGTGTTTGTCGGGAATTGTAAACACGCATATCAATGAGGTGGATCAAATGAGCGAAAAAAATAACCTGATGCAGGAACGTAAAGCACAGGCTCTGCCTAAGGGCATCGGTACGCTGTGCGACTGGTACGTTGCCCGGGCAGAAAACGCCACCTTATGGGATCAGGCTGGTAACAGCTGGATCGACTTCGCAGGCGGCATCGCCGTGCTGAACACCGGTCATCGTCATCCACGCATCGAGCAGGCGGTGGCCGAACAGTTAACAAAGTTTACCCATACGGCGTTCCAGATCACCCCTTACGAAAGCTATATCGTACTGGCTGAACGCATCAATCAGCGGGTGCCGATTGCCGGTGCAGCGAAAACCGCCTTCTTTACCACCGGTGCCGAAGCGGTAGAAAATGCGGTTAAAGTGGCGCGTGCCTATACCCGTCGTCACGGCATCATCACCTTTGGCAACGCGTTTCATGGCCGCACCTTTATGACCATGGCCATGACCGGCAAAGTCGCCCCCTACAAGCGCGATTTCGGCCCGATGCCCCCTTCCGTTTTCCACGCCCGCTACCCCAGCGCGGTGCAGGGGATCAGCGTTGAGGCGGCACTGACCAGCCTGGATGAGATTTTCACACAGGACATTGCGCCCCATGATGTTGCGGCAATCGTACTGGAACCGGTGCAGGGTGAAGGCGGATTCCATGCGGCTCCGGCAGAATTTATGGTTCAGCTGCGTGAACTGGCTGACCGTCACGGCATCCTGCTGATTGCAGATGAAGTACAGAGCGGATTTGCCCGCACCGGCAGGCTGTTTGCCATGGAACACTACCCGGTGAAAGCCGACATCATCACCATGGCGAAAAGCCTGGCGGGCGGGATGCCCCTCTCCGCCGTGGCCGGTCGCGCCGAGGTGATGGACGCGCCTGCCCCTGGCGGACTGGGCGGTACCTATGCCGGAAATCCGTTAGCTATCGCGGCGGCTCACGCGGTGCTGGATGTGATCGAGGAGGAGCAGCTCTGTCAGCGCGCCGTGGATCTCGGTGGCCGGCTTGTCGCTGAACTGGAGGCGCAGCAGCGCAAACACCCTGATATCGCCGAAGTGCGGGCGCTGGGTTCGATGGTGGCAATGGAGTTCTATCAGGCCAGCACCGCGCAGGCCGTTCAGAAGATGGCGATGGAACAGGGCCTGCTGCTGCTGACCTGCGGCGCGAAAGGCAACGTTATCCGCTTCCTCTACCCGCTTACCATTCCGGATGCCCAGTTCAGCCAGGCGCTGACCCTTCTCTCCACGGTGATCGATCGCTGTGTTGCCTCTGCCGGACACCCTGTCGTCCCGGCATGATTTAACTGGCTCGTTAATCACAAGCCCCTTTCCTGTTCGTCCGGCCAGCATGGCCGGGCGTTCCCCGGAGACGTTGACATGACGATGACTCAGAGTGCGAATGAAGATTCGCTGGCTCAGAACCTGAAACCGCGCCACGTGCGCATGCTCTCGATTGCCGGCGTAATTGGCGCCGGGCTGTTTGTTGGCTCCGGCCATGCTATTTCTGAAGCGGGCCCCGCCGTGCTGATCTCCTATGCAGCCGCCGGGTTGCTGGTTGTGCTGATCATGCGGATGCTGGCGGAGATGGCGGTGGCCTCACCCGATTCCGGGTCATTCTCCACCTATGCGGAGAAAGCGCTGGGACGCTGGGCCGGGTTTACCATCGGCTGGCTCTACTGGTGGTTCTGGGTGCTGGTGATCCCGCTGGAAGCCAATGCGGCAGGCACGATCCTGCACGCCTGGTTCCCCGAGGTGGCCATCTGGCAGTTCACCTTTGCCATCACACTCTTACTGACCATTACCAACCTGCTGAGCGTGAAAAACTACGGTGAGTTTGAATTCTGGTTTGCCCTGATCAAGGTCGTGGCGATCATCCTGTTCCTGGCCGTCGCAGGTGCCGCCGTGTTTGGTCTGCTGCCTGACAGTCACACCAGCGGCCTGTCGCATCTTTATGACACCAACGGCTTCATGCCAAATGGCCTCGGCGCGGTGGTCGCGGCTATCCTGACCACGATGTTCTCTTTTATGGGCACCGAGATTGTCACTATCGCCGCCGCAGAGTCGAAAAATCCCGGCCGGCAGATTACGAAAGCCACCAACTCGGTGATCTGGCGTATCGCGCTGTTCTACCTGCTGTCGATTTTCTTCGTGGTGGCGCTGGTTCCGTGGAATACGCCAGGCCTGGTTGAACAGGGTTCCTGGCAGACCGCTCTGCAGGCGATGAGCATTCCTCATGCCCGGCTGATCGTCGATCTGGTGGTGCTGATGGCGGTGTGCAGCTGTCTGAATTCGGCGCTCTACACCTCCTCGCGCATGCTCTACTCGCTGTCACGCCGCAAGGATGCGCCCGCTGCGGCCTCACGCACCAATCGCAGCGGCACACCCTGGGTTGCGGTGCTGCTCTCGACTGCGGCGGCGTTTCTGGCGGTAATCGCCAACTACCTGGCGCCCAGCGCGGTCTTCGAATTTTTACTCGCCACCTCGGGTGCCATTGCGCTGCTGGTCTACCTTGTGATTGCCGCATCCCATCTGGTGCTGCGCAAAAAACGCGAGCAGGCAGGTGAAGTCCTGACTTACCGCATGTGGCTGTTTCCCGGTCTGACCTGGGTCACGATTCTGTTTATCGTCACGGTGCTGGTGATCATGCTGTTTGATCCTAAACACCAGACAGAATTAGTGGCGACGGGCGGTTTAACGCTGGTTATTATTGCGACCAGCCTGCTGCTGCGCCGCAAAAAGGCAGAACAGAAAAGCACGCGCTATTTTGTGCAGCGCTCCTCTGACCCGTCCTGATTACCACTCCGTCGCGTTTTAAACATTAAAAAGCCCACCTTTCATAAGGTGGGCTTTTTTTACCTGTAACGCAGGACAACATTCTCTTCCTGAATGAAGAGAGATTCAGTACCTGGCGCAGGTGCTTTGGGTGAGTCAGGTTCCCTGATGTTGATAAACGGAGCTTGCCAAAATTATTTCTTGTTATTTACCACTTTTGATGCTGGCTTACTGTGATTACTTTTTCTGGCCGCAATACTGGCTAAATAAACTTTCATTTTAAGGTCAGAGGTAACTCATCAAATGTAGCTGACGTAAAGTATCCCTATGGTTTTTGCATCATTCAACCAGTGCATTTCTGTCTGAACAGGTAACGCGTTCAGAGATTGGACGTTCTTCAATTCCGCGCTTGTGACAATATTTTTACCGCTGCTGGGGTCAAAACAATTTGCTACGACAGAACGTTGTCCCATATTCATATTACATGAACCGTTAGTTACAGCACCGCGAAAGGTAATCGTGCCGGATTCTGAGCCTGCATTAGCTGTCCCGGCAATGGTCATCAGTAAAGTGGTAAAGCCGGTAAGTAAAAATGATTTCATTTTGCGTCCTCCTGAATGTGTGTAAAGGGTTATCGGCGCAGAGCGCAAAAGATTCAGCGCTAAAAGGAGGAATAAATGTAAATCTTTGGCAACCCGACTTTTCAGCTGCCAGGATTTTTAACATCCATAGCAGAAATAGACTTTTTTAAGTTAGAGGTATAAATGACATGAATAAAGGAGAGCAAAACTCAAACGCAAAGGCGTATAAGTGAAGAGCTTAAATAAGCTGAGGCATTTTCTGCAGTGACAGAAATGGGCATGCTGATTTTTATTCTGACTGCCTGATCAACATAAATATCAGTCAGGCATTCCGGGATGAGATATATCCGCGCTGCCCGGCGAAATTCACCCAAAATGTTTTCAGCTCATTCCAGATACTGGCTGAACCGCAGCAGATAACCATCCGGATCCTGCAGAAGAAACTCGCGCTGACAGGCGGTTGTCCCGCCGGTGTCATACACCGTATCCCGCAGCGGGCGATAGAGCGGAATACCCTGCTTTTGCACCCGAGCCAGTACGACCTGGATATCATCCACTTCAATCTGAAAATTGATGCCCCGTCCCAGCGGCCAGTGAAGCTCTGCCGTGTTCCAGCCCTGAGGATGAAACTGCTCAATCATCAGTTGCGCCTCGCCATAGCACAGGTAAGCGAAGTCCGGCTGCTGCCGCTGTATTCTCACGCTGAATCCCAGTACCGTCGTGTAAAAATGCAGTGAGGCGGCAAAATCAGTTACGGTGAGTTCTGGCACCATGCGGTTCCAGTAAAGGGGTTGATTGTCACTCATTTCTTCTTCCATGTTGTCTGTTGTGAGGCTGGCTCAGGCATGACTCAAAAGGTTGCGCTGCAGTTCATCGAGTATCAGCCGCAGTGCTGCAGGCTGATGTTCCCGCGACAGGTAAAGTCCCCAGATGCCAATGCGTCCCGGCTCATAATCGGGCAGTAAGGTGACCAGTTTCCCGCTTTCCAGAGCATGACGCGCCTCCTGCTCGGGCACCATCGCAATTCCACAGTCTGCACTGGCCGCATCACACAACAGGGAGGAGATCCCGGCGCTGAAATTTCCTTTGACCGCCACCGCCATTTTCTCTCCCTGCGGGGAGGTAAAGTGCCAGCTCTGTCCGGCGAAATGGCTGTAACAGAGGCAGTTATGGTGCGCCAGATCGTCAGGCGTTTGCGGCATCCCGTGCTGCTGCAGATAGGCCGGTGAGGCGCAGAGGACAGAGCAGCAGTCACCCAGGCGGCGGGCGATAGTGCCCGGCTCCGGCGTATCAGTAATGCGGATGGCGAGATCGATCCGTTCACCAATCAGGCTGACAGGCTGATTATTGATCTCCAGCTCGATGCGCAGGGCCGGATAGCGCGCCAGAAAGTCGGGGATCACCGGACCGACAAGGTGGACAGCCGTGAAGTGCGCGCAGGCGATGCGCAATGTCCCGGCGGGTATTCCCTGCGGGGTCTCCTGGCGGATCTCCTCCGAAAGGCGTGCCAGCTGGCGGGTCTTTTCCAGAATCGCCTCGCCTGCAGGAGTGATCGTCAGACGACGTGACGAGCGATGCAGCAGACGCGTTCCGGCCCAGCTCTCCATCTCTTCCAGATAACGGCTCACCATGGGACGGGAGATCCCCAGTGCGCGTGATGCCGCACTCAGGCTTCCCAGCTCACAGATCCGGTTAAAAACGGCCGCCGCAGTCACTCTGTCCATCTGTTTTACCTGTTCGGATTATGAAACTCAGCATCTCTGATTTCGGGAATTTTAACAGATGTCAGAATGCGTAAAATAGCGCCACTGACACAAAACATGATCATTTGCGCCGCCCTGTGTGGCGATTACCCTCTGAGGATAAACATGAAAATTGCCGCTCACGCTTTAATTATGATGCTGGCTTCAGCCTCTGCCAGCGCCACGACCCTGAAACTTGAAACCTATAATCCGCAGGAAAAGGGCCTGTTTGCCGTTTCATCTACGCTGGTCTCCGGCCCCACCGAAGCCATTCTGTTTGATGCGCAGTTCAGCACGCAGGATGGTGAGAAGCTGGTGGCGATGATTAAACAGAGCGGCAAAAAACTGAAAGAAATCGTGATAACCTCCGGCGATCCCGACTTCTATTTTGGCCTGGAACCGATTGTTAAAGCCTGGCCGGATGTGAAGGTGGTGGCCTCACCCGCTGTGGTGAAACATATTCAGGAGACCCATGAGGCGAAGCTGAAGTACTGGGGTCCGCAGATGAAACAGGGCGCGCCTGACGCGCTGACCGTGCCAGAGGTGACGCATGAGACACGGTTTAGCGTAGACGGTGAAGTGCTGGAGCTGCGTCATCCGGATCAGTATGCCGCTTACGTCTGGATCCCCTCCGCCAGCACCATTCTGGGTGGGACGGCCCTCTCTTCCGGCATTCATGTCTGGACAGCAGATACCCAGACCCCTGAAAGCCGTGCGGCGTGGCGTCATATCCTGACAGAGATGCAGACGCTGCATCCGCAGAACGTCATCCCGGGTCACTATCTGGGTGCGCGCCCCGCCGGATCGCAGGCCGTGGATTTTACCCTCAACTACCTGAAGTCCTTTGAGCAGGCGCTGTCGCAGCACAAAACCTCAGCAGAGGTGATTGACGCCATGACGGCCGCCTGGCCAGGACTGGCCGAGCCGGGTTCGCTGGAGCTCAGCGCGAAAGTGAACACCGGCGAGATGAAGTGGTAAACCCGCAGAGAAACGGCTGACTTTGCGGCACAACGCGGGGTGCATCAGGGCGCTATTTTTTAGCCAGATAGCGTCTGTCATCCCGCGCCTGCAATCGCGCCTCAGCGGGTGTGGGGAAGATGTAGTGAAACAGCTCGCGGTAAAAACTCAGGTGTTTCAGCAGACCTTCCTGAATCGATCGGCTGATATCTTTGATCAGAAATTCCTGCGTGGTGTTGAAGTTCGTCACGCTGAAAAAGGTTTTGTCGTAGACGTTTACCACCCCTTCCCATTTCATCACCTGCTCCTCCGGGGAGAGGCCTTCCGAGACGGTAAAGATCCCCTTGTGGGATTTCACGCCCTGTTTACTGACATAGGTGGTTAAGGCGTCGTAGCCGCGTTTGTTGCGCCAGCGGCAGAATTCGTAGGGCACGTCGTAATGGGGCAGCACAAAGTCCGGGCTGCGAAAATGCTCATCTGCAATCAGGCCATCCAGCGTCACGGTAAAATGCAGAAAGTCCTGCAGAAAATCGAACTGGCGGGTTTTGGTCAGGGTGACATTAATTGAGTAGTGACCGGCCTGCACAAACCAGTAGTTGGTAAAGCCTGTCACCAGAATAGTGAACGCCTGCCAGTCACTGATGCGTCGATCGCCCGCCAGTCCCCTGAAACGGCTGATCATCATCCGTGACTTCGGATGCTGATACGCTTTCAGCAGCGGATCGTTCATACCTTTCAGTAACATCAGGCTCACTCCATGATAGTTTGCGCTTATCCTGCCACGCTCTGATCAGAGTGAAAAGTGTCGCTGTTCTGAATGTGACCGCTTTATGGCCGTGACGCGGATGGGGTCCGGCAGAACGACCGGGGAGGTTCAGGATCTTTCACCGCACAGAGCAGGCAGCTGAGAGGCGCGTCCTGATGACGCGCGATGTCCGGCTTATGAGATCACAACTGCGCGAGGGTTTTGAGTGTTTCAGGATTCTGCTGGACCATACGAATCAATAAAACTGCCTGTGCATTAGGTCTGGCTCTGCCCTGCTCCCAGTTCTGATAAGTGGTTTCACCTGTGTGAAGGTAATGAGCAAATACAGCCTGAGAGAGATTGAGTTTTTCACGGACGTCGCGCAACTCCTGCGGCGTAAGGGTAACAGGCGCGCGTTTTGTCACCTTGTGATGCTTCAGCGTGATCTTTCCCTCCTGGTGATCCTGGAGTTCCTGCATCCCCGTCATGAGTTCACTGAAAATATCGCGTTCAGACATGCCTTAGCCCTTTTTTGATCACCTGCAGTGCCGTCGCCAGCGCATCTCGCTGCGCCTTAGTGAGGTCATCGCGTTGATCTTCGTCGTAAATGGTCATCACTCAGATAATCAGGCCGGTATTTCTGAAAGCTGGAAAGTTCGATGAAGAGTGCGTCCATGTCATTCCCTGTCCCCAATCAGGGGATAGTTTATCCCTGCATCGGCTAAAATTCAATCATGCCGTCCTTCCTGTCTGGTCTCCCGCCTCCAGCACTTCACTCAACCGCGCCACCAGCGCGCGTACCCGGTGAGGAATAAAACGGGCATCAGGGAAAATGGCGTAGAGATAGCGGTCAGGAAGCCGCCAGTCAGGTAACAGCCGTACCAGCCTGCCGGATGCCAGCGCCTCCGCGCCAATCAGGGTCTGCAATCCGCCAATCCCCAGCCCGGCCTCCAGAGCCTGCCGCAGGGCATCGCTGTTATTGGCGCGAAACACGCTTTTCACCGGAACAGAGATCCTATCTGTCGCCGAGAGCAACTGCAGCGGGGCGTCCGGGGAAACGCCGCTGAAACGGACATGGGGATGATGCGCCAGCTCAGCCGGTGTCTGGAGAGTACCGTGACGGGCAATCCAGTCAGGGGACGCCACCAGCACGGTTTCAACGGTGGTCAGTACCCGGGCCGCCAGCGTGGGGGGCGGCGACTCACTCAGGCGAATTGCCAGGTCAACGCCCTCCGCAATCAGGTCTGACAGACGATCTTCCAGCGCAAGGGTTAACTGCAGGGCCGGATGCGCCTGCTGGAACGCAATCAGAGACGGCATCAACCGCTGGCCGATGCCGCTCGGTAACTGGATGTGCACCCTCCCGCTCAGCGGTTGCGAGTCGGGCCGCAGTTGCTGCTCCAGCTCCTCCATCGCATTGAGCAGGTGTCTGACCTGCTGCAGATAACGCTGCCCCTGCTCCGTCAGCGCCATGCTGCGGGTAGTGCGGTGCAGCAGCACGACGCCCAGCGCCTCCTCAAGCGCTGCAATCTGCTGACTCACGGCCGATTGTCTCATGCCGTTCTGTCGTGCCGCCGCCGAGAAGGAGCCCGCTTCCGCCACCCGGATGAAGGTCCAAATGGCGTTGAGTTTGTTCTGCATTTAATGATTTTCCTGATAAGTGATATCCGGCTGGTGGGATTTAATCAGAATCTTTGGCAGGTGAGAATGCGTTCCGTTACTCAACAAGAGAGTGGAGGTAAGCATGACGCAGAAAAACAGGGTGGCATTAGTGGCAGGCGCCAGCGGGATTGTCGGGCAGCAACTCTGCCAGGCGCTGGCTGACAATCACTGGCAGGTCAGGGCGCTGACCCACCGCGCTGCCGCTGCCGGGAGCGGGATTGAAACCTTCCGGGTCGATTTGCGGGATCCAGAGCAGAGTGCGCAGCAGCTCGCTTCGCTGACTGACGTCACGCATCTCTTCTACAGTGCCTGGCTCAGCGCCGCTGACTGGCAGGCGATGGTGGAGCCTAATCTGGCGATGCTGCAGAATCTGGTGCGGGTCATTGAGGCTATCGCGCCGCTTGAGCATGTCAGCCTGATGCAGGGATACAAAGTCTACGGCGCGCATCTGGGCCGGTTCAAAACCCCGGCGCGGGAGAGCGATCCCGGTGTGCCGGGTGCCGAATTTAACGCCGCACAGCTGGCCTGGCTGAGCGCACAGCAGCAGGGTAAAGCCTGGCACTGGAGCGCTCTGCGGCCCGGTGTAGTGGGCAGCGACAGGCCGGGCAACAGCATGAATCTGGCCCTGAGTCTGGCGCTGTACGCTTCACTCTGCCGGGCGGCGCGGCTGCCGTTACGCTTTCCGGGTTCGCTGGCAACCTGGCACAGTATGGTCGACTTTACCGACGCCTCACTGCTTGCCGATGCGACGCTCTGGGCCGCACGTGCGCCCGCGGCGGCCAACCAGGCCTTTAATATCAACAATGGCGATCTCTGGCGCTGGAGTGAACTGTGGCCGGTCATCGCCGCCTGGTTTGAACTGGCGATCGCGCCGCCAGTTGCTCTCTCCTTCCGGCAGCTTTTTCAGGATTACCGTGGGCTCTGGCGGGAGATTGCGGAAGAGAACGCCCTGGTGCAGCCCGACATTCTGGCCCTGAGTGATGGAACGTTTGCGGATTTTGTCTTTGGCTGGGATTACGACATGTTTGGTGATGGCAGCAAGCTGCGGCGGGCGGGGTTTCACCACTATCGCGCGACGGATCAGATGTTTTGCGATCTGTTCAGTCGCTTCAGAGCGGCCCGCCTCATTCCGTGAAGCCCGGATCAGAGACGTGAGGCAGAGCGCGCAGGGGTGGCGCTCTGCGAGGGCAAGGCCTCAGCGCCCTTTCTTCTTGCGGCCCGGCTGGGTAAAGCGCTTGCGTGAGGCACCACCGGCATCCGCTTTTTCAGCCGGTTTCGCCGGGCCTTTCTGCGCTTTTTTTCCCGCCGCAGGTTTAGCAGGCGTTTTGGCTTTCTTTGCGGGTTTTTCTTCAGACGAAGAATTTTCCAGCAGTTTAAACAGCTCAATGAGTTCGTCGTCAGTCAGATCGCGCCACTCGCCCAGCGGTATACCTTTGAGATTGACGTTCATGATGCGGGTACGCTCAAGCTTCGTCACTTCATAGCCAAAGTGCTTACACATACGGCGGATCTGGCGATTCAGCCCCTGCACCAGCGTGATACGGAAGACAAACGGCGCTTCCTTTTTCACTTTGCACTTTTTGGTGACGGTGCCGAGCATGGGCACGCCCGCGCCCATACCGGCAATAAACTCATCGGTGATCGGTTTGTCGACGGTCACCACATACTCTTTCTCGTGGTTGTTACCGGCGCGCAGGATTTTGTTGACCAGATCGCCGTGGTTGGTCAGGAAAATCAGGCCCTGTGAATCTTTATCGAGACGACCAATCGGGAAGACGCGCTTACTGTGATTAACGAAGTCGCTGATGTTATCGCGCTCGCCCTCTTCCATCGTGGTGATAATCCCCACCGGTTTGTTCAGCGCGATCAGCACCAGATCCTCTTCATCACGCGGCTCGATCAGCTGACCATTCACCTTCACCACATCGCCTGCAAATACCTGCGCGCCCACAGTGGCGCGTTTGCCGTTAATGAAAACGTTGCCCTGCTCGATGTATCGATCGGCGTCGCGGCGGGAGCAGATACCGCTCTCGCTGATGTATTTATTGAGACGAGTTGATGAGTCAGTCAGCATGGTTCCTCCAAAAAACGCGGACTATACCTTACCGGCGTGAGCTTGCGAAGTCTTTGCGCGGGAAACTTGTGGCACGCCCCGCGCAGCAGAGCGTCAGAGGGTAATCGCCATCTCCACACAGCGTAACGCACAGCCCGCCAGCTTCGAAGGATAGAGGCTTTCGCCCAGAACCCGGAAGCCATGCTGCTGATAAAAGCCGGAGGCGTTGGGCGTCGAAGCCAGCGTCAGACGGTGATAGCCACGCTGCAGCGCCTCCGCTTTGATTCTGTCGATAATCCGGCCCGCCAGGCCCTGTCCGGTAAATTCAGGCAGCGTAAAAATCGCCTCCACGCTGGCCGCGCTGAGATCCAGCAATCCGGTCGCAACCGGCTCGCCGTCCGGGCCATCAATCACAAAAAAGGGGTTCTCGCGGATCATCGCCGGAAAGCTGGCGGGCATCCGATCTGGCGTCCAGGCGGTCAGCACCTCTGGCGGATAGACATGCTGGCAGCCGTGGCGGATCGCCCGATTTCTGATCTCCCATAAACGATGCGCCTCTTCAGGCGAGGCTTCTCTGACTATCATACTGCCCTCCTTTTGCTGAATACCCGGTTCGCTATCACACCACGTTGTGGCGCACTCGGCTAGCGACTGAACAGGGCTGTTGCATTGGCAAACCGGCTGTTTTCATCCTGCTGCATCTGCAACAGCACCGGCGGCGTCAATCCGGATTCACTGTTGTTAAAACAGCGGCTTACTGACTGGCATGGTTACTGCTTAGCCTTTTCTTTTATATCTGAAAGTTTGGATAAATTTACGTTACCAGTGATTCAGCTATATCAGGAGAGCAACGATGTCAGAAACTCAACCCCTGCAGTTCGCCTACTGGGTGCCGAATGTCTCAGGCGGATTGGTGATCAGTCAGATAGAGCAGCGTACCCGCTGGGATGCCGGATATAACCGGAAACTGGCACAGATTGCCGAAGAGGCGGGCTTTGACTACGCGCTGACGCAGATCCGTTTTACCGCCAGTTACGGCGCGGACAATCAGCATGAGTCGGTCACCTTTTCTCAGGATCTGCTCAGCCAGACGTCGCGATTGAAAGTGATTGCGGCTCTGCTGCCCGGCCCGTGGAATCCGGTGCTCGCGGCGAAGCAGATCGCCACCATCAGTCATCTCTATGGGCCGCGCATCGCCGTGAACATTGTCAGCGGCTGGTTCCGGGGCGAATTTAAGGCGATCGGCGAGCCCTGGCTCGATCATGAAGAGCGCTATCTGCGCTCGGAAGAGTTTATCCGCTGCCTGCGCGGTATCTGGCGCGAAGAGAGCTTCACCTTCGCCGGGGATTTTTATCGCTTCCGTGGCTACGCCATGAAACCGAAACCGCTGTCACCGCTGCCGGAAATTTTTCAGGGCGGCAGTTCACGGGCGGCGCGGGATATGGCCGCCCGGGTGTCAGACTGGTACTTCACCAACGGCAATACCCCGGAGGGGGTGCGTCAGCAGGTGGCCGACATCAGGGCGAAAGCCAGCGTCAACCAGCACAAGGTGCGGATCGGCCTGAACGGTTTTGTGATTGCCCGTGACAGTGAGCAGGAGGCGCAGGCGGTGCTGCAGGAGATCATCCGCAAAGCTAATCCGGATGCGGTCAAAGGCTTTCAGCATGAGGTCAGAAATGCGGGCAGTGCATCACCGGAGGGCGAGGGAAACTGGGCGAAATCGTCGTTTGAGGATCTGGTGCAGTATAACGATGGCTTTAAAACCAACCTGATCGGAACACCGCAGCAGATTGCCGAACGGATTATCGCGCTGAAGCGGGCCGGTGTGGATCTGCTGCTGCTGGCGTTTCTGCACTTTCATGAAGAAGTGGAATTCTTCGGACGTGAGGTCATACCCCGGGTGCGTGAGCTGGAGGCGCAGGAAGCGCTGGTCCGCGCATAGCTGCCGCCTTTTTTTTGCTGGCTGTGCTGCAGGTTACCTGCCGCTCCGCGTTGGCGGGCGGCAGGTTCAGGACGTCAGCGCCGTTGATCTGCCCGGTTAAAAACGGGCATTCACTCCCACGTTCCACGTCACCTGATGCGTCTCACTGTTACCCGCCACGGCCGAAACGCCCGCAAAAGCATTCACTGCGGCACCCAGCGGCACGCTGGCTCCCACGGCCATGTTGATCCAGTTGTCATCCCTGCCATCACTGCTGCGGGTAAAGGCGGTGCGGGTCGATTTCAGTCCGGCCGTTACCGCAGAATCACTGTCACCAAACTGATGGTTGTAACTGATCTGCGCCCAGGGATTGACCGGCAAATCTTTGCTGTCGATACGCCAGCCCAGGGAGCCGACCTGGGCGTGCAGCGTCTGGTCGCCAAAGCGCATAGAGGTGCTGCTGTTGCCCTCTTCCTGATAGCCGCCGACCCGCGTATAGTCGAGCGCATAGCTCGCCACCGGCCCGGTCGTGACGTAACGGCTAACGGGAAGATCCCAGCCGGTCTGCACCCGCATCCCGAGCACTTTCCCGCCACTGTTACCCTGTTCGGTACGGGTCGCAGGCCCCAGTTTCACCTGGCGTTTAATATCGTCGAAATCCAGGTCGGCATAGTGGGCGTCCGCGTTTATCCAGCCGTGGTCGAGGTAGTTCAGCTGGCTCCAGATCGCCACCAGATTACCGCGCAGGCGGTAATCGAAGCGCGACGAGGGCTGCTGGCGCTGCGAGGTGGTGGAGAGCATCGCGCCGGCCTGCCACGCATCGGTCAGCTGATAGCCCACCCCCACGGTGCCGGTGGCGCTGGTGGCATCCCCATCCAGCAGACTGTCGCCACGAAAATCCCGCTGCTGCCCGGCGTAACCGCCAAAAACGGTTAACGTGCCCGCCTCGGCGGGCTGCTGACGCTGCTGCTGCAGATACCCATCCAGCGTATTCTGCGCATCGCTCACCAGCATTGAGGGGGCACGGCTCAGCGCCGCCACCTGCAGCGGTGCGTTCAGCACTGACTGAATGTAATCGGCGATCAGCGCATGGACTGCCGGGCTGGGATGCAGCCGGTCGGCAAACAGATACTGCTTCGAGGATGAAAATCCCGGCGTGGAAGTGGTGCAGTCCATTGACGACACGCCGGGCGGGCAGGCCATGCCGGCGGTGTTGGTGAGTCCATAGCGGAACGGATTATCGATCACCTCATTAAACAGGCCATTGATATCTACCCGTGCGATGTTGCCGCGGACCGCCAGCAGCCCCTCCTCTTCGGCCTGATTGTAACGGTCGGTCAGCGCCGAGGCGGCCTCACTCAGCAACCGCCAGGCAGCGATCAGCTGCTGCGCGAGCGCCTCACGGATCGGCGGAATCGCAGAAAGCTGCCCCGCCGCCTCACCCAGAGCTGTTTCAATCGCCTGCTCGCGCGCGGCCCGGTCTGGCGTGGTGCGGGTGCTCAGCGACTGAAACAGCGCCGCCGTGGCCGGTTGCGTGGCGGGTCCGAGCGTCTGCAGAATCGCCTGCAACAACGCGGGGGTGGCCCCCACGTTGGGCACCGTCGGCACAATCACCGTTCCGGCACCGGCATCCAGCAACCGGCTAACCTGTGAGGCCGCCGCACCGGCGCTGTTATCGACCAGTTGCCGGGCAGTCAGGGGGGAGAGCGCCGCCGCCGCTAAGTCATTGCCGCCGATCCAGTGGATATAGAGGCCACCGGGATCGGCCCGCCCGCCGCGGGATGCCAGATAACTTTGCAGCTGATCCTGGGTATTAAACAGGGGATTGATCGCCGGTACCGCGACGGCGCCGCCCTCGGCATAGTTGTTTCCGCCCTGCGATGAAGGACGTAAGGTATCGCCCAGCGACTGCGCGACGATCTCGTCATAGAGCGGGTGGGTTGCGCCATCATAGGTAAAGCGCCCTACGTTCCCGCCATCGCTCAGGCTGTCGCCAAAGACGGTGAGGTGGCTCCATGCCGCGGCGGGCAACGGTGACAGCAGACTCAGGATCGAACAGCAGAAAAGGGTTTGCGCGTGAAGGGGTTTCATCAGCAGCTCCGCACAGGGGTAAAGGAGGACGAACCGCACCCGATGGCACGGTTAGCAGTAAGCGTAGTCGTCCGGCGAAAGAGGCTGAAAAAAAGGCGAGATCTGGCTCGCAAAGCGGGAAAAATCTGGCGTGAAAGCGGTCTGCGGCCGCACCAGTTGCAGCGGTGTCAGCGCGGCTACTTTTTAGTGGCGGGTTTCAGGCCACGATAGAAATCCTGCAGACGTTTCATGGTTTTGACCGTGCGCTGCGGCATCGCAGAAGCCACCGACAGGATCAGCATCTCCAGACAGACCATGATGGTGCCATGCAGCGGAATGCGCCCTTTTTCACCGCCGCGAGGCACGTTGATCACCACATCGGCTTCGCGGGCAAAAAAGGAGTCGCTGGCGTTGGTCAGCAGCACAAGCGGAATGCCGAGCCGTTTCGCCTCACGCACGACCGTTGTCCCCTCCCGGTGCGCCGACTGCTGCGCCATCATCACCAGCACATCGCCCCGCTGCATCGCCAGCATCTGTTCAGCCAGCGCCACACCAGAACGGTTCAGTGAAAAGGCTGGCAGGCCGATGCGGTTAAGCAGCCGCACGCTATAGTCCGCCAGAATGCCCGATGCGTTGATGCCAAAAATCGCGACGGCGCGCGCTTCGCTCAGCAGTGTGACCGCATCCACGACCGCCACGCGGTTCTGCGGCTGAAAGAGCACCTCACAGGCGTGGCGGTGGCCCGACAGCACAAAGTCGATGGCGCTGCTCACGTCGCTGGTCACCTCACTGACGGTCGTCACCATCTTATCTTCGGAGGTCAGCGCCGGGCCGAACCAGACTTTCAGCGTCTCTTTCAGGTCGCGCAGGCCGCTAAAACCCAGGGCCTGAATCGCGCGGATGACGGTGGCATCTGAGGTCTGATTTGCCTGGGCGATCTCCATCGCCGTGCTCTCCAGCACCGTTTCGCGCTGTTGATCGAGGTAACGGGCTACGGCAAGCAGACGCGGCGAGAGCTGCTTTTCCCTGGCGCGCAGGCGTTCTGCCAGCACATCGGTTCTGTTCTTTACTGTCCGGATCGATTTCATGCTTCACCTGATTGAGGGGAAATTAATTTTTCGTCTCTCACTCATGCTCTCATTTTCACGACCCGATCGGCGAAAAAGATGTAGTGAAAGAGTCGGAGCGTCTGATTATTCACCTGATAACGCTGTGGATTAAGCGTCACCATTCAGGCTAAAAATAAATAATTTAATTATATTACAGATAGATAAACAGAGCTTCGCTTAGCCTTCCGCTGAAAATTTGCCTCAGGCGAAATGTAGTATTTTACGATTAAATTATATTTACTACTACACCGGCTGATGATTGAATGATTCTCAATTACAGATGAGAAGCATTGTCGTCGGGGCGGTGAGAGGTTCTTCCCCCCCTTCCGGCTTAACGCTTCGCTGTTTAACACACTGCATGTTGCAGAAGACCTCCAGGGAAGCCCTGTGTGACCGACAGAAGGTCATGCCGGGCGATATTGACCTCAGCTTCAGAAACGAAAAGAAAAATGAAAAACAGTTCAGACTCCCGTTATCCGGCCCGGCACTCTGCTCTGGTCGTGGCGATCTGCGGCAGCATCCTGCTGCCGCAGGCAGAAGCAGCAACCGACAGCGCACCGGATATCACCGTCACCGCAGAGGCGAATCCGGAGGGAAATTACAGCGCCAGCCAGAGCAGCGTTGCCAGCAAAATGCCCACTGCCCGGCTTGATGAAGCGCAGTCGGTCAGCGTGGTGACACAGCAGCAGCTGGAGGATTATCAGGTCAGCTCGCTGGCAGAAGCGATGCGTTTTGTCAGCGGGGTGAGCGAAGCGAACACCCTGGCCGGCACCGAGGATGGCTTTGTGCGACGCGGCTTCGGCAGCAATGCCGACGGGTCGATCTACCGTGATGGGATCCGCAGCAGTCAGGGCCTTAACGTCGATGCCACCACGGAGCGGGTGGAGGTGCTGAAAGGCTCCTCCTCCCTGCTTTATGGCATTCAGAATCCGGGCGGCATCATCAATGTGGTCAGCAAAAAGCCGCAGTACAACTGGCACTCCAGCGTCAGCGGGCGCTACGCCAGCGAAGGCGGCGGAGCAGGCACGCTGGACGTCACCGGGCCGCTGGGCAAGGGTTTCGCCTTCCGGCTGATTGCCGAGAAACAGAATCAGGATTACTGGCGCAACTTCGGCCGTGAGGAGCACACGCTGGTGGCCCCCTCACTGCAATGGTTTGGTGAGCAGGCCAGCTTTCTGATCAGCTATGCCGACTACCGTTATGATATCCCTTACGATCGCGGCACCGCCTTTATCAATGGCCGGCCGATTGATATCGGCTATAAAGATCGTCTGGATGACAAAGCCAATCACGCCTGGGGACATAACAAAACCCTGAACGCGCACTACGACTGGCAGTTTAACGACGAGTGGACAACCCGTCTGACCCTGGGCTGGAACCAGCGGCGCTATGACAATAATGAAGTGCGGGTGACGGCGGTGAATGCCAGCAGCGGCGTGGTCACGCGCCGTGCCGATGCCAATCGTGGTTTTAACCATAAAACCAAATATGTCAGCTGGGATCTGCTGGGGAATACAGAAATCTTCGGCATGTCGCACGCGCTGGTGGCCGGGACAGATTATGAGATGAACCAGACCTACCGCGCGCATCAGTATCAGGGCAGGGTCAACCGTCAGTTCAGCTACTTCAGTCCCGACTATGACATGCTCTCTCCGGTGACCGATGCCAGCACGGAAAACAGAACCGCGGCCAATAACCTGAACCGCATTCACAGCCGTTCACTCTATCTCAAGGACAGCATTTCGCTCTCATCCGACTGGATTGTGGTGCTGGGCGGCCGCTATCAGCACTACGAACAGCGGGCCTCACGCGGTGTGAATCCGCAGGTGGAAACCCTGAACGATGAGGGAAATAAATTTCTGCCGCAGGCAGGGTTGATCTACAAACTGACGCCCGACCTCTCGTTCTACACCAGCGTCAGCAAGTCGTTTACCCCTTCCACCGACGTGGATGACAATGGCAACGTCGGCAAGCCGGAACAGGGCACCAGCTGGGAGGTCGGCAGTAAATGGCAGCTGTCGCCGACACTCCTGGCGACCGTGGCTCTCTATCGCATTGATGAAAAGGCGATGTCGCTGAACATCAATGGCAGCACGCGGGCGATCGATAAGGCGCGATCTACCGGCGCGGAGTTTGAGCTGAACGGCGAGATTTCTCCCGGCTGGGATCTCAGCGCCAGCTACAGCTATGACCAGGCGGAGATCGTCAGCGACCGGGTCAATCCCGACAACAACGGCAACCGGCTGCAGAATGCGCCGCGCCAGTCTGGTGCGCTCTATCTGAGTCATGAGATGCAGGTCAGCGGGCTGCCAGGCTCACTGCGACTCGGCGGCGGTGCCCGCTATGTCGGCACCCGTGCAGGCGATCCTGATAACAGCTTTACCCTGCCCGACTATGTGGTAGCAGACACCTTTGTGGCGTGGAACAATCGCCTGTTTGGTGAAAAAACCCAGCTGCGTCTGAATCTGAATAACCTGTTCAACCAGCACTACTACAGTTCAAGCGGCGGCAATCTGCGCGTCCGTGAAGGTGAAACCCGTAACCTGATGGTACAGGCCCGTGTGGAATTTTAAATCGCTGCGTACCGGGCTGCTGCTTGGCCTGCTGTGCATCAGCGTCGGCGCAGGCGCGCGGACGCTGACCGACATCACCGGTCGCCAGGTGACGCTGCCCGATCATCCGCAACGCATCGTGCTGGGTGAAAGCCGGATGCTCTACAGCGTCGCGCTGCTGACCTCAGGCAATCCGCTGCAGCATATTGTGGGGTGGCCGCTCGACCTGAAAAAGTATGATCCTCAGACCTGGCAGGCTTTTGCCCGCCAGTTTCCGCAGATGCGCGAGATTACGCCACTGGGGCTGGATGGGGTCAATGACATGAACCCTGAACAGGTAATTGCACTCAGACCCGACGTGGTTGTCCTGCCGCAGCTGGCGCGTGACGGTGAAAACGGCGCCCTGCTGGAGAAGATGCTCAGCGCGGCGCATATCCCGGTGGTGAAGATCGACCTGCGGGTTGACCTGCTGAACAATACGGAACGCAGCATGACGCTGCTGGGGGACGTGCTGAATCAGCCGCAGCGGGCTGCTGAGTTTAATCATTTTTACCGCACCCATATGCAGCGCATTGAAACGCGGCTGGCTGATTATCATGGCCCCCGGCCCCGCGTGCTGTTGCAGCTGCATCTTGGCCGACGAAATGAATGCTGCGTGACTTCGGTAAAGGGTAATCTGGGCGACCTGCTGCGCTTTGCCGGCGGGGATAATATTGCCAGCCAGCAGGTCAACGGGGTGTTCGGGCGACTGAGCGAGGAGAGCGTCATCGCCGCCCGGCCCGACTTCTACTTTGCCACCGGCACCGGCAGCGCGGATGAGGCCGGGGCACTTCAACTCGGGCCCGACGTCTCCGCCACGCAGACCCGGCAGAGCCTGCTGGCACTGACCGGTCAGCAGCACGCCCTGAAGCAGCTGACCGCACTGCGGGACGGCCACACCGGGGCGATCTGGCACAACTTTTACCTCAGTCCGTGGCACGTGGTGGCAACCGAGTTCTTTGCCACCACGCTCTATCCGCAGCTGTTCATCGATGTTGACCCGGAGCAGACGTTGCGTGAACTGTTCCAGAGATTTCTGCCGATCCCCTTCTCCGGCACTTACCTCTACCGGCTGGCACCGGACACGGCGCCGCGGTCAGGCAGCTGACTGGCCGCCGTTTTTGATGCGGACAATATCGGCCATCACCGACAGCGCAATCTCTGCCGGGGTTTTGCTGCCGATAGGCAGACCGATGGGCGCATGGATGCGATCCAGTTCGGCACGATCCATACCGGCGATCTGTTGCAGACGCGCCCGCCGCTTCTCACTGTTTTTGGCTGAGCCCATGATGCCGATGTAGAAGGCAGGGGTGGCGATCGCCTCCATCATGGTCAAATCGTCGATGCGCGGATCGTGGGTCAGTGCCACAATCGCCACCGCCGCATGCGCCCCGTTCAGTTCCAGCCAGCGCGCCGGATGCTGTGACACCAGCGTCACGTTGTCCGCGCCGCCGAAATGGCTCTCCAGCTCCGTCAGCATCTCCGGACGGTGCTCACAGACCCGCACATGAAAACCCAGAATCTGGCCGAGGCGGATGCACTCATAGGCCACGCTGGAATAGCCCGCGACCAGCAGTTCCGGAATCGCCCCCACCGGCAGCACGATCTGCTGCTCGCTGGCATCCAGTGCGGGTAACACCCGACTGGCGGCGATCGCCTCCCACTGCGCCCGTTCACCGGGGCGTATCATTTTTACCAGCGGCTGCTGACCGCTCAGCGCCCGCTGCATCGCCGTCAGCAGGGCCAGCGTGGCCTCATCGGGCGGCAGAAACTCAATAACGATCTCCAGACTGCCGCCACAGGGCAGGCTGACATCAGGCCGCATCCCGCCTTCGCCGTAACGCACCCGCTGACTGCTGTCGCGGTAAGCCCCGGTAGCCAGCTGCGCCAGAAAATCCTCTTCGATGCAGCCGCCCGACAGCGAGCCGCAACTCTCTCCGGTCTCACTGACCGTCATGAGTGTCCCCGGTGCGCGCGGGGAGGAGCCGTAGGTGCGCAACACCGTGCAGAGCCACACCGCCCGCCCCGCCTGAGAATGGCTGAGGGCGGCATTAATGACGCGTTGATCCAGCGTTATCATGAAAATTCCTTTATTAACTGCAGATCGGCAGGAAAATCGATGTCACACAGACAGCCGCGATCGTGCAGCGGCAGGCGGACGGCGGCGGCGTTCACCAGCGCCTGCGGCCCGCTATCGCCCTGCAGGCTGCTCAGGACCGGATAACAGTGACGCTGAAAGCCCACCGGATGCCCCGGCCTGCCCGTCACCCAGGGTCGGACGACAGGCGCGTCTGCCAGCGCCGTGCTGACGGCGCGGTAACTCGCGGCTGACACAAACGGCATATCCCCCAGCGCAATCAGCCAGCCGTCATAGTCGCGCGTGGCGTTAACGCCTGCCGCGATAGACTCCCCCAGTCCGCCGCTGTCACACAATACCAGCGTCGCGGAGGTGCAGAGCGCTTGAAGCGCAGCGGCGTCGGGACGCGTCACCACGAACAGGTCAAGTCCACTGGCCGCGGCCTGCTCCAGCGTATGTTGCAGCAGCGGTTTGCCATCAAGGCGGGCCAGTAACTTATGCTCGCCCGCCTGCTGACGAAAACGGCGGCTCAGTCCGGCAGCCAGCACAATTAACGCTATCTTCACTTTCTCTCCCTGCAGCGTAAAAACGGGCGCAGCCTTCAGCCTGCGCCCGCCTGACCTCTGTCCGGCCTGCCGGAGCAGGTCAGGAACCGTCTCAGATGATCTTGTCGAGCGTAATCGGCAGATCGCGCACGCGCTTGCCGGTCGCGTGGAACACGGCATTACTGATCGCCGCCGCCACGCCGACAATCCCCAGCTCACCGACGGCTTTCCCGCCCATCGTGGTCGCCTCAAAATCGGGCTCCCCGACGTTGATCGTGGTAATGCTCGGGATGTCGCCGTTGACCGGCACCAGGTAGTCCGCCAGGTTGTTATTGATCACCCGGCCATTGCGCGGATCGATAATGCCCTCTTCCATCAGCGCCTGACCGACCCCCATGATCATCCCGCCAATCCACTGGCTGCGTGCCAGTTTCGGATTGTAGAGACGGCCACTGTCGAGCGCGGCCACCATGCGTTTTACCCGGATGGTGCCGAAATCCTCATCAACCCGCACTTCCACAAACTGCGCGCTCCAGCTGTGCGCCGAAAACGCTTCGGGACGGCTCATGTCGTTCAGGTTGCGCACCATCTTGTCGCGCTCGCTTTGCGACATGTCATCCGGGAAGGTGCCGCCAGTGACCGTAAGGCTCTCTGCCGGTGCCAGCGTCGCCAGCTGTGCCAGTGAAACCGCCAGCCCGCTGCGCAGAGTGTGCTGCACGGCGTCGCCTTTCAGCGTGAGCTGAGAGGCGGGGGTGCCATTGAGCGGCGACTGTGGCAGCTCGCTGGCCAGCTTCAGCAGCTGCGCGCGCATTCTTTTAGCGGTGTCATTCACTGCGGCGGTGACGTTACCTGCCAGCTGCGAACCGCCCGCGACGCCGGCGCGCGGTAAGCGGGTGTCACCCAGCTCAACCTCAATGGTGGTGGAGTCGACGCCCAGAATGTCGGCGGCGGTCTGCGCCAGAATCGTGTAGGTGCCGGTACCGATATCTGCGCCTGCACACTGCACCACAAACCGGCCCTGCGGCGTCAGGATGATTTTCGCCTCCGCCGGCAGTTTGTTGACCGGATAGGTGCCGGAGGCCATGCCCCAGCCAATCAGTTCGCGTCCTTCCCGCATTGAGCGCGGCGTCATAATCCGTCTGTCCCAGCCAAACGCCTCTGCTCCTTTCTGATACGCCTCTTTCAGACGGCGCGAACTCCAGGGGAGATCCAGCTGGTAATCTTTATCGGCCCAGTTGCGCAGCCGCAGTTCCAGCGGGTCGATGTTCAGAGCATAGGCCATCTCATCCATAGCCACTTCAAGGCCAAAGGCGCTGGGATTTTCACCCGGCGCGCGCATCCAGCCAGGCGTGACGGTATTGATCGGGCGCACCTGATGCTGAGCGGATACGTTCTCGACCGCATACATGCGGGCGGTCACCTTGCTGCAGTTCTCGGCGAAGACGTCAATCATTGACGTTTCACTGAAGCTGCGCTGGATAATCGCCTGAATTTTACCGTCACGCGATGCGCCCAGCTCCAGCTGCTGCGAGGTAGCCGGACGACCGCCCAGGCCGGTAAAGGTCTGCGGGCGGGTCAGCGACACTTTGATCGGGCGCTTCAGCGCGCGTGACGCCACGCACGCCAGTGCAACGTGGGTGTAAGGCACCGGTTTTGAACCAAAGCCGCCGCCGACGTAAGGCGAGATAATCCGCACGGCTTCGGTGTCAATGCCCATCCACTCGCCGATCTCCACCTGCGCGCCCGCCACCCACTGACTGGGCTCCCAGACGGTGATCCTGCCCTCCTGCCAGTGTGCCACGCAGGCGTGCGGCTCCATCGGCATGTTGTATTCGCGCGGGGTGGTGTAACGCTCGCTCAGACGCACGTCGGCCTGCTGCATCGCCTGCTCTGCGTCACCCATATCGATATCCTGCTTCGACACCGGTTTCGGCTCCACGCCCTCATCGGTGGCGAAAATCAGGCCTCTGGAGGTTTCATACTCAATCTCAACCAGCGAGGCGGCCCAGGTAGCCTGTTCAAAGGTTTCTGCCACCACCAGCCCGATGTTCTGACCATTGTGAATGATCTTATCGTCCTGAATCGGGGTGTAGGTTGACTGCGCTGCGCCACCGTCTGCGATGGCGGTGGGCTTGTTAATCTTCAGGGGGTTCAGGTGGGTGTAGACCGCCAGCACGCCTGTGGCCTGCTGCGCTTTTTCCACGGACATCCGGCTGATACGACCGCTGGCGACGGTGGACTGGATGACCACACCATACAGCGGATTTTCCGGCTGATGCTCGACCGCGTAGCGCGCTTCACCGGTGACTTTCACTTTGCCATCACCCCGGGAGCGTGCTGCGCCTAATCCCTGAACCGGACTGGCCGTTTCTGGCATAGCCGTGGCGCTGTCGCTGGCGCTGACACTCTGCATGTGCAGCCCCAGGCTGCCGGCCGCTGAGATCGCCGCCGTGGCCTTTAATAAATCCCGACGCACCTTGTCATTCACGTCACTCATGCGGTTTCTCCTGCTGCCATCAGCGCGCGGGCAATGACCCGCGGCGCCAGTTTTACTTTATAGGCGTTGTGAGCCAGCGCCTGCGTCTCCTGCGTAATCAGCTCTGCGGCCTGGAACACCGTCTCTTCATTGAACGGCTGTCCCTCCAGCGCCTGCTCAACCGACCTCACCCGCCAGGGTTTGGTCGCCACGCCACCCAGCGCAATATGCACCTGGCGCATGACCCCATTCTCCAGCGTAAAGCCCGCGGCGGCACTGGCGGCGGCAAATTCGTAGGAGCTGCGATCCCGGACTTTCAGGTAGTGTGAGTGACGAAGGGACGTGGTCTGCGGCACTTCAATCGCCACAATGATCTCATCCTCGCGCAGGTCGTGCTCACGATCGGGCGAATCGCCGGGCAGCAGGAAGAAGTCATCAATCGCGATGCGGCGGGTCTCACCCTGCTGATTCTGCACCACCACAATGGCGTCAAACGCCACCAGCGCAACCGCCAGATCGCCCGGATAGACGGCAATACAGCTGTCACTGGCACCCAGAATAGCGTGGTTGCTGTTGACGCCATCCCGTGCGGCACAGCCGGAGCCGGGGTTGCGCTTATTACAGGCAGAGAAGGTCGCCGGGTCGCGGTAGTAGGCGCAGCGGGTGCGCTGACGCAGATTGCCTCCCAGCGTCGCCATGTTGCGGATCTGCGGCGATGCGGCCTGCCAGAGGCTGCCGTAGATGGCTGGTGCCCTCTGCTGACACTCAGCATGATCGGCCAGCTGGCTCATGGTGACCAGCGCACCCGCCGTGATGCGATTTTCATCAAACTGCAGGGTTTTAAGCGTGGTCAGTCCGGTGATGCCAATTAGCTGCGGTGGCGTGAAAACCCCACATTTCATCAGATCGAGCTGCGTGGTGCCCCCCGCCAGCAACTGGCTGCCAGCCTGCTGTTTCAGTGCAGCGGCGTCTTCAGGCGACTGCGCTACTTTCCAGCTGAATTCATTCATGCCGACTCCTTCGCCATTTCGGCGGCGGCCTGTTTAATCGCATCCACGATGTGGGGATAGGCGCCGCAGCGGCAGAGGTTGCCGCTCATATATTCACGGATCTCATCCTCTGACCCGGCATGGCCCTCTTTAATACAGGCGACGGCAGACATAATCTGGCCCGGCGTGCAGTAGCCACACTGAAAGGCATCATTTTCCATAAAGCAGCGCTGCACTGGATGCAGTTCACCTTCGGCGGAGGCCAGCCCTTCGATGCTGGTCACCTGAGCGTTGTTCGCCTGAACCGCCAGGGTCAGACAACTCAGCACCCTTTCACCATTTATCAGCACCGTGCAGGCTCCGCACTGTCCCTGGTCGCACCCTTTTTTCGTGCCGGTCAGATTAAGATGCTCGCGCAGTGCGTCGAGTAGCGTGACCCGCGGGTCAACCTGCATCTGTTGCGGCTGGCCATTGACCTGCATTGTTAGCGATATTTTTTCCGACATTGTCTGCTTCCCATTGTTGGCGGGTTGAAAGATATAGTTTTTATTGGCTTACTGCTGACGGGATCTGAATCGGGGAATAGCGTGATAACCCTAATCTTTACGCGCGTATCTCTGACTTAAGGTTTAGCAGCTTTTTCGCAATCTGGCGTAAGGATTGGGGAAAGTCAGCGTTATCCGAAGCGCTGAGCGAGAGAAACGGGCATAGCCGCGTGGCTTAAAATCCTATAAATAATTGATTTATAGGTTTTTATCAGGACGTCTTTTGAATACAACCCTAACGGCGGCCTGTGTGACTTTTTCGCTAAGATTTTCCGGTAACAACTATCCCGCGGCGATTTTCAGGTGTAGTGGCAGGCTGCAAAGCGACGTTGCACCCCACCTGGACAATCTGCCTGTGTGGGGCTGGCTTTGGGTTCAGGCAGATGGGATGACAGAAAAATATTTTAAATTTCTTTCATCCGTTTTCCCTGCTCATTCGTATTAACAGGCAGGGGCACTCTGGCCCTGTCTGCAAACTCAATGAGGGAAGTGAAAATGAAAGCATTCCTGCCAACTCTGATTTTTTCAGCTTTAGTTTTCAGCAGTGCCACTTACGCGGCGAGCATGAGCAGCGACACGGTGATGGTCGGCGGTGCCGCCATGTACCCGTCAAAAAATATCGTAGAGAATGCCGTTAACTCAAAGGACCACACCACGCTGGTGGCCGCCGTTAAAGCCGCCGGGCTGGTCCCGACGCTCGAAGGCAAAGGCCCGTTCACTGTTTTTGCACCCACCAATGAGGCGTTTGAAAAACTGCCGCAGGCCACGGTCGACTCTCTGCTGAAACCTGAGAACAAACAGAAACTCACCAGCATCCTGACCTACCATGTGGTCTCAGGAAAACTGGATATGCAAGCACTGGAGAAGAAGATCAAAGCGGGTGGCGGCAAGGCCGAGCTGAAAACGGTGAATGGTGCGTCGCTGTGGGTGATGGCAAATGGCCCGCATAATATCCAGCTCAAAGATGCGCAGGGCAATATTGCCAGCATTACAACGTATGATGTCAACCAGAGTAACGGCGTTATTGATGTCATCGACACCGTGCTGATGCCATAACGCATTACCTATACTGAGTGTGGCCACCAGCACGGTGACCACACCTTTCACAGGGAAGCCGATGACAAAAAATGTGCCCCCGATTCAGGCCGACTTAATGAACCGGATAGCCTGCGGCGACAAAGCGGCACTCGCGCAGCTTTACCGCGTCCTCTCGCCCCGACTTTACGGCATTATTCTGCGGATGGTCAGACGGCGGGACTGGGCAGAAGAGATCCTGCACGATACCTTTATTCAAATCTGGCAGTCAGCAACCTATTACGATGAGCGGCGCAGTGAACCGCACATCTGGCTGAGTCACATTGCCCGTAATCGGGCAATCGATTTCCTGCGTAAACATGAGAACCGGTGCTGCTCCATAGAAGAGATCGGCGAAGCGGAAGCGGGTTTTCAGACATCTCTTCCCGCCGATGAGAGTCATGCAGAGGCGCGGCGGCTTCAGCACTGTATGGCACACTTACCTGCTGAAGAGCGACAAAGCCTCTCGCTCGCCTACTACCGTGGCCTGTCCCAGAGTGAGATAGCCCTCTCCATGAGGCAGCCTGAAGGAACGGTAAAAAGCTGGATCCGGCGCGCGTTAACTCACCTTCGGGAGTGCATAGGCCTATGAATGGTCCCGAACACGACGATCTGATGGCTGCAGAATATGTCCTGGGACTCAGCGACCCGGAAACCCGTCTCAGGCTGGATAAACGCCTGAATGAAGATGACGCCTTTGCCGCGGAGGTGCTGCACTGGCAGAAAGCGTTCAGCGGTATCGATCTGATCACCCCGGAGGCCACGCCTCGCGCGGCTGTCTGGCGGCAGATTGAGCGGGATATAAACCGGCACGCTGCCACCACAAAACTGCCGCTCCGCCATCCCGGCTTCTGGCTGGGCTGGGGCCTTGCCGCGGCACTCTCGGGTCTGCTCCTTTTTACTTACCTGAACAAGCCGGAAATCCCCGAGGCGCAGGAGCCGATTGCGGTTCTCAGTGGCACGCAGCCTGATGCACAATTTGTGGTGACGCTGGACAGGGCCGCTTCGCACCTTCAGCTTTCTGCGCTTAACATTACGCTGCCGCAAAACAAAAGCCTGCAGCTGTGGCTGATCAGAGGCAGTGCCCCGCCGCGATCGCTGGGCCTCATCACGCACCCTGACCATAACGTTTTCCCGCTTCCTCCTGGTACGTTAGATCATCAGACGGTCCTGGCGATAAGCCTGGAACCGGTTGGGGGATCAACGTTAAGCGGACCGTCCGGGCCGGTCATTTTCCAGGGCAAGGTCACGCGGCGTTCGTCGCCAGGCGCATGAGGTGACAAGGCCAGGATCAGAGGTCGCTGCTGCACGCCCGATTTTCGATTCCTTAAAGTCTGATGACTGATTTGCAGCGTTTTTACACTTCATCCGGTTCTTTTTACGCCTTTTTTACGGGCTGAACGTTTTAATTAGCGACTCCGGGCGCCTCTGCGCCCATGTTCAGGGAAGTCGTGGATGAAATGTTTTACTAAGCCCTATTCCATAGCGGGAGGCAGCGATGCTGCCGTGGCTGAGCTTGCTGAACAACAGCGCCTGCGTCTTATCTCACCCCGCAAATGGTTCAGAGATGCCATTGAGGTCAATACGGATCCGGCGCTGCTGAACACGCGCCTGATTGCGCAGTGGCTGGGCGCAACCCTCCCGGATGCCCGCTCACTGACGCTGGCGCTGAACAGCAGCCTCTGTTTTGGTCTTTACCGCAATGGCCGGCAAATCGGTTTTGCCCGGGTCGTGACCGACATGGTGGAAACCTGGGTGATCAGGAATCTCTTCATTTCGCCCGAGTATCGTTTCGTCGGGCTCGGCTCATGGCTGCTGCACTGTTGCCTGTCGCATCCCGGTGCCAGAGGCTGCCGTAATATCATCGCCATGGGCGAGCCCGTTCCGGACTTTTTCGAACGCAACGGATTTATGGCTTTTCCCTCATTACCCGGCCTCTACGTGACGACGCTGCATGACGGGAATCACACCCCGTTTTGCACAAACAGCGCCAGCAGGCATTAAGCCGTCGGGGCGCACACGCATGAGCGGTTTTCTTCAGTTTATTCTCCGACCTCCGATTAACAGCGACAGGCTGCGCGGCGCTTTTGCCTGCCTGCAGCCGGCCCTTAAGGAATACATCATGTCAGGCCTGATCCTTGTTTCTCATAATCAGTGTCAACGTTCGACGCTTACAGCTATCTATGACGGCATTCTTTCCCGACAGGGAGGACTCTGGATTAGCTGGGATGGCAAAAGCAGCGTCATCCCTGACGATGCACCAAGACCCTGCGCCGTGCAGCAGACAGGCCAGTATGAAACCGTTACCTTCCCGATGACGCCGGGCGAGCTGAATGAAGGGTATCGCCATTATATTCACAAAGGGCTCTGGCCCGTTTTTCATCAGCGCCCCGACATGGCCCGGTTTTCCGCCAGCGGCTTCCAGGCCTATAAAAGTCTTAACAAAGCCTTTGCGCGCGCGATTTGTGAAAACATCACGCCCGATGATGTTATCTGGATTCAGGATTATCACCTGCTTGGCTGTGCCGCTTTTCTCCGTGAAGAGGGACTGACCCAGCCCGTGGGTTTTTTCCTGCATCAGCCTTTCCCCGCGGGCAGGATATTTGAAACCATTCCTGAATGGCGCTGGCTGACGGAGTCGCTGTTGTGTTGCGATCTCATTGGCTTTCAGACCGTGCAGGATATGAATAACTTTATCGTCTGGCTGGAGGGGGAATTCCGGACTGAACGCCTGGAGTCGCACTGTTTTCGTGTTCACGGCCGGATTATCAGGGTAGGCGTATTTCCGGTGGGGATTGACCTGGATGATGTCCAGGCTCTGCGCGAGAGCAACAGCTGTGCCTTTATGGAGATGCAGTGCCGCGACAGCCTGCCGGAAAACAGGGTGCTCAGCGGCGGCCATCTTGATGAGAGTTCAGGCCTGCCTTACCGAATCAGCACTCTTGAAGTGTTGCTGCGCAGACATGACTGCTATCAGAAAAACATTACGCTGCTGCAGCTGGCCTCACCGGCAGCCGGACACGAACATGATGCCTCCGCTGTGGGCCAGGCACTGGAGGCGCGCTGCGGAGAGTTTAACGGGGTACATGGCGCCATGAACTGGTATCCGGTGAACTATCTGACGCAGGCCTACAGCCGCGAGGAACAGGCCGGGATCAATCGTGCCTCACGCGTGGCGCTGGTGACGCCATTGATGGCGGGCATGAGCCTGATGGCCAAAATGTATGTCGCTCTGCAGGACCCGAATAATCCCGGCGTGCTGATCCTCTCCCAGTTTGCCGGTGCAGCCGAGCAGCTGGAGGGGGCCATCACCGTTAACCCTTACGATCCTGACGGCATGGCCAGTGCGGTACATACTGCATTGCAGATGCCGTTACGCGAACGGCGAAATCTGCATGCCCGTCTGATGAACATCCTGCATATACACAACAGCCATGCCTGGGCCGGGTCCTTTTTGCGCATGCTGATTAACGTGCCGGATGAACCGGCGTCACTGCCGCCACCAACGGTTTTTCCACGCCTGAGCAGCAGCCGGGCGAGGTACTGAATCAGCGCTATCTTCACCTCCGGGATGATGCACCTGTATGCATCAACGCCTGTCAGCAGGCTTTTAACCGCTTTTCCGCGCAACGTTTTCCAGCTCTTCACGGGTTGGCCCCTGAAACCAGAATGAGCTTATGTGACAGCTTCGCGGTTGTTTGTACATGATGAATTATAAATGCCGCACGGAGAATATCTTTTTTAAAGATTAAGCGGCTAATTATTATCAGATTATTTATATGAGACTTTGTTTTTTACCGCTGATTTAGTCGCTGGCTGTCATTTAATCATCATGGTTGTGTTTCATGTAACACCCTGAAATAACACTACACGCTATAAAAAAGAATGAAACATCAAACTCAGCTTTTATGAGTATATTTCCAGACGTGACTTACGGTAGTTTAAGTCGCAACGACTTAATACCTGCTTTACGCAATGCGTTTCCGATTCTGTTAATGCGTTCGGGATTATTCTGAAAAAGGAAGGTGCCCGCTTTGTCAGTGATGACCCTGACCGCGCCGCGCCAGTCATATAATCTGAATAACCGTACATCGTAAATGACGTAATAAAATTTTATGGCAGAAATGCTTATTGACAGAGGCCTGCCTGATTATGGCTTATATCGCGTGTTCTGCGCTCAGATTTATGATTTTTTTCCCACGCGCTGCGCTCAACTCAGAGCTGACAGCGTCCCATTACTCAAGCTAAGAGGATTTATTATGTCGGCATCTGTGATTAAAAACGCGCTTAAAACGACAGCTTTAGCAGCAGTCGTCATGGCCGGTTTACAGGGCGCTTCGTTTGCCAAAGAGCAGCCTTCTCAGATAATCCCTGATTCAGCTTCAGCCGGAAGCGTGTCTGTAAAAAAACCAGGGGCTTCTGTTGATGCAAGCGCGGTAAAACTGGCCGCCTGGCATCACCATCTGGAGATTAACAAAAGCTGTGACGATCCGTCACTGGGTGTGGGTTGCGGAGATGGCGACGCATAGCATCTGAAAAGTGCAGACGCCCTGCAGAGGTGTCTGCACTAATGTGCAACAGATAAAACATTCTGCCTTCGGCCCCTTCGCCTGCCTTCATCATTTACGCCGGCCTTGTCAGCATCTTAAATTCGTACTGAGTGTTATTTCAGAAGTGCTCAGAGAAGAAACGTCATCCGCGATTTTAATAAAACCTCGATATAAATGTCATATCCTGGCGAAAAGTGGTCTTTTGCTAATTTACTAAAAAATAAAGTGAGTATGCTTTGGCGGGTCGTTTTAATGAAAACTACCACAACAGGATGGATGAGATGAAACAGGTCAGGATTTACACACTCAAAGACAGACAGTCAGCAGAAATTTATTTCCGTACACACTGGCCCCGGCATATGATTTCTCTTCCCGCTTTTAATATATATGTCAATCATGTCTATCTGAGTGATGAGTGTCAGGTCATTGCTACCGTGACCTATCAGGAGGGAGCCGACATACAGGCTATAAATCAGGAGTATATGACCAGCGAGGCCTTCAGGTCTGACATGAAAGGTTTCGACATGTCCTCAATCCTCCGGGTAGAGGAAATCAGCATTAAAGAAGCCCTTTTCTGACTTCGCGATTTTCTCAGCCAGCATACATACACACCCCTGGCCGTGAATGCTTACTCAGGCAGCGTGCAGGTGACTGGCCCGCTTCTGACACTCCGGACCCGACATCACTATTCCGCAGGTCCCTCTGCCCTGCTCGCAGGCTAAATCGGTGCGACAGCCTGACCGGCAGAGTCGCCAGACAGTGCCGGACTGCCGGAAGCCAGTTCACTGAGGAGGTGACCATGAAGATAATAATTCACGATATCGCTATTTATTTTGCCCCCTAATGACTGATAAAAACCGTTTGCTTCAGCGTTTGATTTCTCGGCATTCCAGCTGAGGTTACGACACTCATTCTTGAGAGCGAGTTTCGCCATAAAACGCATGAGGCATTTACCCGTGCCCTTACCTCTCTCACGCCGGGAGACATAGAGCTCTTTAATGTGCATTTCGCCACTGTACCTCGGCGAGGGATAGAGAATAGTGCAACACGCCAGCCCAGTGATTTCAGCATCGCGACGCGCCCTGAGCACCAGCGTAGCGGAGAGCGGACTGAAGAGTCGGTTACTGAGATAGTGCTTCAACAGTGCTTCCTGAATAATGCCCTTACCATAGTAGTGCTCTTCCATCTCGATAAAAATTTTCACCATGGATTCCCATTCATCTGGCGGACATATTTCTACTGTTACTTCCATGTTTACTCCCTGTCACTGAAAAAAATGCCACAGTCGAGCCGGGGTTTAGCCCAACCACAGCCCCTGACTCATTGGCCCCATATATAAGTGAGCTTAGCCTTGAGCGAAAAGCGGACGCCCTAAAGCGTCACCAGGCGTCCGTTCACCTGAAGTGGACGGATTACTTTACCCGCTTCCCCGTTTCGTCAATAACCTTCTCGCCATCCTCTTTTGTAAACGCGCCTTTCTGACCTTCCGGCAGAATATCCAGCACGATCTCTGAAGGGCGGCAAAGACGAGTGCCCAGCGGCGAAACCACTATCGGTCGATTAATCAGAATCGGATATTGAAGCATGAAATTAATCAACTGCTCATCACTGAATGTCTCTTCATCAAGACCCAGATGTTCATAAGGCTCAACGTTTTTACGCAGCAAGGCGCGCACCGTAATCCTCATATCTGCAATAAGTTTGATCAGCTCATCACGGGTCGGGGGCGTGTCGAGATAATAAATTATTGCAGGTTCGTTGCCGCTGTTGCGGATCATTTCCAGCGTGTTGCGTGAGGTGCCACAGGCCGGGTTGTGATAGATGGTTATGTTGCTCATATCAGTATCTCATTACAAAGTGACAGAGAGCCGCCACGCCAGCGCCGCCAGAGTGACAAACAGAACGGGCACAGTCATGACAATGCCGGTTCGCACGTAATAACCCCAGGTAATCGTGATATTTTTCCGGGCAAGCACGTGCAGCCACAGCAGGGTAGCCAGACTGCCAATCGGGGTGATTTTCGGCCCTAAATCGCAGCCAATCACGTTGGCATAAATCATTGCCTCTTTGACGACACCGGTCGCCGTACTGCTATCAATCGACAGCGCGCCAATCAGAACTGTCGGCATATTGTTCATCACTGATGAGAGAAACGCCGTCAGGAAGCCGGTACCGAACGCCGCTGTCCATAAACCCTTGTCTGCCAGCAGATCCAGCACGCCAGACAGGGTCTCCGTAAGCCCTGCATTGCGCAGGCCATAGACGACCAGATACATGCCAAGCGAGAAAATAACGATCTCCCAGGGTGCACCGCGCAGGACTTTCCCGGTGTTAATGGCATGACCTCTTTTCGCCACCACAAACAGCACTGCTGCGCCAGCCGCTGCTATCGCACTGACCGGGATCCCCAACGGTTCCAGAACAAAGAAACCGACAAGCAACAATAACAGGACGATCCAGCCCGCCCTGAAGGTTGCCAGATCTTTTATCGCACTGGCTGGCGTCTTCAGCAGCGAAACGTCATAGGTCGCCGGAATATCCCTGCGGAAGAAGAGATGCAGCATGACCAGCGTGGCCACAATCGCTGCCAGATTCACGGGCACCATAACGGCGGCGTACTGCGTAAAGCCCAGGTCAAAGAAGTCTGCCGAGACGATATTGACCAGGTTAGAAACAATGAGCGGCAGACTGGCCGTATCTGCAATAAATCCTGCCGCCATGATAAAGGCCAGTGTTGTGCCCTGGCTGAATCCCAGCGCGAGCAGCATCGCAATAACAATTGGCGTCAGGATCAGCGCGGCACCGTCATTGGCAAACAATGCAGCAACAGCGGCACCCAGCAGGACTATCCAGGTAAATAAAAGGCGGCCACGTCCGTTACCCCAGCGGGAGACATGCAGAGCGGCCCATTCAAAGAAGCCGGACTCATCGAGCAGCAGGCTGATGATGATGACCGCAATGAATGCCGCTGTCGCATTCCAGACGATATTCCAGACAACGGGAATATCAGCGATATGGATGACGCCGGTTCCGAGCGCCAGCGCAGCTCCGATACTTGCGCTCCAGCCAATACTCAGCCCTCTGGGTTGCCAGATCACCAATATCAGCGTCAGTAGAAATATCCCTCCAGCCAGTAACATTTCAGACTCCATTACATATGATTACGTAAATATGTTTCCAGCCTCAGCAGGAGGTGCAGGCCGATTTTGCCAGCCATTCTCGCACCTCCTCCCGCAGGCACTGCCAGGACGTCGTGATTGTCTCAGCGGCCCACGCCGGTATATGCGGTGACAGACGATAGTGGACCCACTTACCTTCCCGACGATCAAGCACAAGCTTCGCCTCGCGAAGAAGCGCCATATGGCGTGATATTTTGGGCTGTGATTCGGACGTGGCTGCACAGATATCGCATACACACAGTTCTCCGGATTCCCGCAGAAGCATCACGATGGCGAGCCGTGTTTCATCCGACAGGATTTTAAAAAGCTGAACAGGCTGTAGCATTTTCCACTCCCCCGCCTTCGAAAACATATATGTTAGTTCATATGTGTTGAGTTTAAAATCACCCAATTACTCCGCAGAAGAAAATGGAACAATTTCCAGCCTGGACACTGAATGCTTTGATCAGCGCATTGCTGAAGCGGGAGCCACCATCAATCCTGATCTTTTATGGCTCAGCTATGCCGCAGAGTAAGCCGGTCGTCTGCTGACGGCATGGGCGCGGTGGTGGAAATCCTGAATCCCTCTGATTTACCGCTGCCTGATGATGCGCCGGAATCGCATCACAACGTTACCGGGATGCGCAGTCTGGTCAGGTGGTAAAAGCGTGGCAAAAGATCGACAAAAAAGGACGAATGAGACCTTCTTCATGGCATGACCGCTTCGTCGATGCATTAAACATTCTTCCATCCCGGACTGACTATCGACAGACGTATCTAATTCTGGGCAGTCGTCCAGAGCTGACAATCTCCTGACACCAGCGGACCGTGCCTGAAGGAAATGTTTTACTGGCATTACACCCGTTGCTAAGGTACTCAGTAAATGGTTTTATCAATAACTATTCATGATTGCTGAATAAGGCCATAAGCATTGTCATTAGAATCCGCAGAGTGGTTTAGCCGGAATGGCATAGAGTGTTCACGGGTCAGAGCCCGTAACTCTGGCTTTCCGAAACATCTCCACGATGAATATGTCATCAGTGCAAACCTGACGGGGGTAGAGGAAATCTGGCTGGCGGGAAAAACCGCTTATGTCAAAAGTGGGCAGGTTACCTTATACAATCCGGGAACGATTCAGGCTTCACGTTTTGATACTCATGCAGTTGAATTTATCAGCGTACACATACCTCAGGCTCTGATAAAAAAGCTGGCTGAGGAGGAGAATCTCAATAGCGCTCACGAAGCCCCGGTTCTGCGCGAAGGCATAATCAATAACACCCGCCTGTTTGACGCGCTGACCCGTTTTGCATCATCGGCCCGGCTTGATCGGGGCATGGATGAGGAGCAGGAACTGATTTTACTTTGTGGTGAACTGCTTGAGTCGCCAGCTCTGCTTCAGCAGGGGGATGAGCAGAAAATCAACCTTATTATCGGCTACCTGCGGGAGCACCTTAGCGTACGACCGCAGCTGGAGATGCTCGCTCAGCTGGCAGGGATGAGTAAATATCATCTTGTTCGCGTCTTCACCCGGCACACAGGTATGCCGCCTCTGCAATATCACATGCAGCTTCGTCTGCACCATGCCCGTGACCTGCTTCGCAGAAATGTGCATCCGCTTGATGCAGCTCTCGTGCTGGGATTTTACGATCAGAGTCATTTCATTAATGCATTTCGCAAAGTGATGGGAATTACCCCCCATCACTATGCTTCGCAGGTCAGATCAGGCCACTATAAATTCCCGGTACCCTGAGACAATCACGTAAAGCGCAAAATAGCTGAATATGATCGCCGAGGCGATAAAGGAATATTTAAGCAGGCGTTGACCCAGCAGTTTGCCGCCAAAACTTCCAACCAGGCACAGGACACACGTCCAGAACATGCCCGCGATGAAAAATCCTCCCAGAAACAAGGAGGTAGCGGCAACATTGTGCGGACCCATCCGGGAGATCAGCGCACCGCCCACGGTCGCAAACCAGAGAATGGCCGAGGGAGACGACATGGCGAGCACCACACCACGCCCAAATTCACGTATGAGCGGACGGGAGTGATGCGTTTCGCTCACGTCAGGCTCCGAAGCGTTTCTGAAAGCAGCTATCAGCATTTTGCCTGCGAACCAGAGAAGCATCGCGCCACCCCCGATCCACAGTATCCAGCGAACGACTTCATACTGAAGCAGTACGGCCATGCCCGCCAGCGCCAGTAATGCATATGCCAGATCACCCACACACGTCCCCATTCCCAGCCAGAAACCATGAAAATATCCGCGTTGCATGGCAAGGGTGATCATCGCAATATTGGCAATCCCGATATCAAGACACAATGAAAGGCTCAGTAAGAAGCCATTCGAAAACTCGATCATAATGTAAAGCCTCTAATCGTCTTAACATCTCCGTTTACCCGACCAGTTAAGCAGCCGATCGGTAATTCGTATTGGAAGAAATTGCGCGAAGAGTCAGATCGAAGGACACATCGTATTCTTCATCAACGACTTAGCTAAGCCGTAATGTTTAATCGGTTCGCACGTCTGGTCGCCCCCCTCTTCTGTCTTGTCCGGACGGGAATCAGTCCGAAGTGTTCCTTCTGTCTCGATAACATCGCCATTTACATCGCTCGCTATTTAATAGTTTACAACAAGGCCATTTGATGTCAATGTAATCAAACTAAATAGCACACTACTTAATAGCAAGCATAAGGAAAGCCGTCATGAAAGTGAAAATTACCGCAGGTGCTTTATTGTTAGCCAGTCAGATGACGTCAGCCTGGGCAGATTCTGCTGAAAACGTGCCGCAACCTACCGCTGGCGTGGCGACGTTCCTCAACGCACTGAACAGCAGTGGCGGAAAGCCCATGGAGACCTTATCCCCTGAAGAGGCCCGCGCAGTACTGACCGGAGCGCAGAAAGGGGCCCCACTGCCGCCCGCCCGAATCGCCGAAAAAACCATCACGGTAATGGGCAAACCGCTGACGCTGACGCTGACGATAGTGAAACCTGCCAGTGCCTCTGGCGAGTTACCGGTGTTCATGTTTTTCCACGGCGGTGGCTGGGTACTGGGTGATTTTCCTACACACGAGCGTCTGGTTCGCGATCTCGTTAATGAGTCCGGTGCTGCGGCGGTATTTGTGAACTACACACCTTCACCTGAAGCCCGTTATCCGGTTGCGATTACCCAGGCTTACGAGGCAACAAAATGGGTGGCCGAACATGGCAGTGAAATTGGCGTGGACGGTAAGCGTCTGGCACTGGTGGGGAACAGCGTGGGCGGAAATATGGTTGCTGCCGTCGCGTTACAGGCAAAACAACATAAATCACCGGCAATTCGCTATGACGTGATGCTGTGGCCTGTTACCGATGCTCATTTTGATGATGCCTCTTACCAGCAATTTGCCAACGGCTATTTTCTGACGCGAAACATGATGAAGTGGTTCTGGGACAACTACACCACCTCAGAAAAGGAGAGGAGTAACATTCTGGCCTCGCCGCTGCGCGCAACCAAAGCCGAGCTGGCGGGTTTACCGCCAACGCTGATTCAGACTGCCGAGCTGGATGTACTGCGTGATGAAGGGGAAGCATTTGGCCGAAAACTGGATGCTGCTGGTGTGCCGGTAACCGTCACGCGCTACAACGGCATGATCCATGACTTTGGTTTGCTGAATGCTCTGAGTAAAGAGCCAACAGTGCGAACGGCGATTAGCCAGGCGTCAGCAGAGCTGAAGGAACACCTTAAGTAAACGCCGTGATTCATGCGTTGTAAAAGGGCGAATCAGCCGGCCAGCGCCGGCTGACTTCTCAGGCTTCAATGCAGTCAGGCATCAGCGACTTATGACTCGTCTCTGTGCAACCTGAATAAGCGGCATACTCTGGCTTTGTAGTCGTGTAAGGGTTAATGCCCAGAATAGCCCGGTTGTCACTGTCATCGCGCTGGTTCAATGGAATAAATGCGAGTACACATGCGCGTTAGCGGCTACTCGAGGAATCTCGCTTAAGAAATATATTAAGAAGTCCGCTTCTGGCACAAAATGGCATTCTTATAGGTTGAAGGTCCGCTATAAGTGAAAAGCGAACGTCATAAACTCGACGTCAGATTATTACCACCACATTGAAAGATTACAACCCGGCTGCGAACTCAGATAGGCATCCCCATTATCTTTAGCGTGCTCTGTTGGGAAGCTGTGCTGAGAACTGTGTCTTTGACATGTAGCATCCCCTGTTTTTCATAGAATCTGTAAGCACGCTCATTCTGCTCAAGTACTTCCAACCACAGGTACTTTTTTCCACGGTTTTGCGCAATTGCTATGAATCTTTCAAACATCATCTTTCCGTAGTTTTTACCCGTCTCTGTGGGTATCAGATATAGCTTATTAAGTAAGACACCTGAAATAGAAGTCTCTGGTATACAGCTTTCCCAGGTGATCTTTGCAAAGCCGATAGGGTGATGTGCTTCTGCCAGATACCACGATGTGCTGGGATCTTGCAGACTTTTTTCAAGCGCAGGATACGAGTACTCAGCATCTAGAAATACATTCATTTCGGATTCTGAAACCCACATGTGGCTAAAATGAGAGCGATAAATGTTGTAGCCGAGCTCATTCAATATTCCTGAATTCGTCAGATCCGCATCCCGTATGTTAAATATCATGAATTAAATCCCCTGTTTAACGTTTGCTCTTAAATCCCTGAACTGCGGGAGCATTTTGGAATATGTCAGGTTCTGTACGTTGGGTTTAACATAAAATTGCTGTCAGGCTGTCCTCTGCAACCTGCCTGAACCCGAATCCCCGTGCATAACCGCAATAGGGTTCTCAATTTACACCAGGTCTTATCCTTGCTATATCTTATCTCAAATCAGCGGGCACCCTGTCCTCTCAGTCAGACCATGCGTTTATAGGGGGTATCGAAATGAATCAGACCCACTCCGTTCCGGAAATTTATAATCCTGATGTGCCGTACACAGTGAAGTGCGAGATCGTGACCCAGTTGTGCCGGGCACTGGCTGCCCATAAAAACATGACCCCGGACGATCTCAGGAAGTATCTTCTGGATAAGCTTCATGTGGATTTCGTAAATCTGGATGATAATCCGGTGGGAATGCTGCTCTTATACGAGTACCTCTATTCTCAGCGTCCCCCGGCCTGTGCCGAAGTGAAAGGAAACCTCCACTAAGAATAACCTCAGGCGGGGAATTTGTTTACCGCACCACCCCGCCTGTAACCGCGCCTGTCAGCAATAAAAAACCTCACCCGATGCCGAACGTGGCCGGTTATTCTACTCTGATAAGAAGATACCGCCCCACTGCGCTTTTGCATAACCCGGGCGCCCCCCGGGCCGCAAAGCCTGTTGAGATCACTCCGTCAGACGCGCCAGCATTTTGCCTCTGTAAGTATAAATAATTGCGCATATCAGCAGGCTAAGCAAAGCCGTGCCGATAAAGACACCCGCGCCAGTCATCGCCAGCATTACCCCACCGATTAACGGCCCGACAGAAATTCCCAGAGACGACAGCATTGAGGCACCCAGATAAGCTCCCCGATGCGCTGCCGGTGCCAGTTGATCAAGCAGGATGTTCAGGTTCGGCATCAGGATCGCTTCTCCGATACTGAACAAACTGGTTACCGTAAGCCAGAGCCAGATCTCCGTCGAACGCGTACAAAAAAAGCAGATTTGCGAAAGTGCGAAAATTAACCCGCCCAGAAGAATGCGTTTTGGCAGGGAAACCGGTGCCAGAAACCGCATGATAAACGTCTGAAAGAGCAGCACGGTGCAGGCATTCGTTACCAGTATCAGAGTAACCAGTTTTATGGCGGCGTCACCATCCAGTATAAGGAGGTACTGGGGCAGGATGGCTTCGTAATGGATGAATACAATACTGCACAAAATGCTGCACAGCAGCGCGGCAATATAGATTTTGTCCCTGGCAATAATACGTACAACCTGATGCAGTTTTAACGAAACCTCACTGGCAGCCTGTGACGCTTTCAGCAATTTACCCGCGGGCACAAATAGCAGGACGTAAACGAAAAAAGGAATATACGACAAACCCGTAATCAGGAATGTGCCCTTCTGAGAGGTAAGCCCGAACGCAATTCCGGCCAGCGGACCAAATACCGCGGCGACGTTGATAAGGTAGTAGCGCATTTGCAGGGCAAGCGCTCTGCGGCGGCGGTCCACCAGCAAATCACTCATGAGTGCACGCAGAGGAGGGTCAACCCAGGCAAAGGAAATGCCGATGATCATCAGGCCAATGAAAAACAGTCCGATGCCTGCGGCCTGAGCAAGAATGATATAGCCCAGCGCAGAAAAACCACAGCCCATGAGGAGAATGACGCGTCGACCCAGCCTGTCTGAGATCTGCCCGCCATACATACCCAGCACCACTGAAAACAGTGCGCTGCTGGTCATCGCCACGCCAATCGCAATCGGTGACATATGATAATGCTGTGCCATGATCACGGAGATAAAAGGCCAGGCCATGAAATAGCTGAAGCGGATGACCAGCATAAAAAACAGCAGCGCATGAACTGTTGCCGGAAAAGATTTCAGCGTCTGAATTAATCCTGGCGCCGCTCCCTCCTCTGCGACGGGTTTAGTTGTCATAAATCTCCTTATTCTGTTTTATGAATGCATCCCGCGCGCAGCAGCGCATAAGTGATTAAATAGTAATAAAATTATTTCACATGTCGTGCAATACAAATGTTAAAGAAAGGTTTTATTCGCCATCTTATAAGGGAAAGACTCTTTATCTGAGAGCAATGTAAGGGAATGCGCAAAGCAGATAACAGAAAGCCGACATTACTGCTGATATCAGGGCAGCCCTCACCCCAAACCGTTAACAGGCATATCAGGGGAAATTATTGGTTGCTACTCTGAAAGGTAAAAGGTCTGCTCACAACCGGTAACAGGAGGCAAGAAAATGCTGGCTTATATCACGACAGGAACCAATAACTTTCAGCGCTCCGTTGACTTTTATAACGCTCTGTTCGACGTCCTGGGCTATGAACGGCAGCCTGCCTGGACAGAAGGCTGGGCAATGTGGGGAAAAGGAAATAATCCGGATGAAGGATTCAGCTTCTGCCTCTGTCCTCCCTTTGACGGTCAGCCCGCAACGGCGGGAAACGGAACAATGTTCGCTTTCAGCGCCGATAATGCCGACATTGTCAGACGGTTTCATGCCGCTGGCCTCCTTGCGGGAGGAAAGGATGAAGGCGAGCCAGGAACACGAACCGCGTACGGACCCGATTTCTATGTTGCCTATCTGCGCGATCCTGACGGACATAAGCTGGCATGCGTTTATCAGCACTATTCTCCTGAAGAAGATAAACACGCAGAAAAAAGTCAGCCATATCATAGTCAAAATAACTGGCAGTGACTATCACTCAGCATCAGTAAGCGATGACGATCATTCAAATCTGCCCTTGTGGGAGAGAACAGTTGATAAGGATTGGGTTCATGTTCCAAGAGGCCAGGGTGGATTTACTGCCCTGGCCTTTTGCTGTCAGGCGGCTGATGGTGTTGTGAAAAATCACGCCTGCCGTCAAGCCTCCGCAACAAAATGACAACATTAATAACAAAAAAACATCTTTGTTAAACTTGTGTATAACAAAACTCACCTGTTTCACTAGGCGAAACGGTGTTTTACTGGATAAAATCAATGGAAACAGCAGGGATTCATTTTTATGTCCGCCAGGAAGGCTCAGACACACTCTGAAGTTGATGATTGCACAACAAAAATTACGCAACGTTATTAATTATGTCCTTTTTCAGATAAGGGCGAGCAAAGGAAACGGGTACAGAAAGGAATATCTCTGTGCTCAGGAAGAATCGGGTTAAATTTTAAAAGAGCGCCAGATGAAGTCATCCAGACGATCATTTCTTCGGAAAACATTTTCACTCATTCCCATTGCCGCGGTCGCGGGAACAACAGCAGTCAGCGCGGTCGCATCGGCCAAAGAAAAAGGGGAAACGTTTCATTACGTCCCGGTATTTTTTAATAACGACGAGTGGCGGTTCATTTTAGCGGCTACCGACCTGCTGATCCCTGAGGATGAGTTCGGCCCCGGTGCGGTAAGTGAAGGTGTCCCGGTCTACATCGACAGACAGATGGAACTCCCCTACGGTCATGGCTACCTCTGGTATATGAGCCCCCCTTTCCAGGAGTCGATTCCGGAAATGGGCTACCAGACTAATCTGGTGCCGCGCGATATTTACCGCAGAGGGATCGCCAGCCTGAATAAATATTGCCGCGATAATTTCCAGCATAATTTTGCCGATTTAGCCAGAGACAAACAGGAAGCCATTTTACATGACCTGGATGCCGGCAAATTAAGCCTCGACGCTCTCTCCGGAAAACTCTTTTTCTCTCAGTTATTACAAAACACCAAAGAGGGCTATTTAGCCGATCCCGTGCATGGCGGTAATCAGACTATGGCATCCTGGAAACTGATCGGTTTTCCGGGCGCACGCGCGGATTTTATTCAGGTGATGGAGAATCCGGACAAACCTTATCCCTTAGGTCCGGTCAGTATTTCTGGTAAGTATGGTGCATTAAAATGACGATTAAAAAAGAACCGGTTGATGTAGTCATTGTTGGCTTTGGCTGGGCGGGCTCGCTGATGGCGATGGAACTGGCGTCAACGGGACTGAAGATTGTCGCGCTTGAACGGGGTGAGCAACGGGACACTTATCCTGATTTCGCCTATCCGCGCATCGTTGATGAATTAACCTACGGCGTAAGACTTAAACTCTTTCAGAACATCTCAAAAGAGAGTGTCACGGTCAGGCATACCACTAAAGATACGGCTCTGCCCTATCGCCGTATGGGCTCTTTCCTGCCGGGCGATGGTGTCGGCGGAGCGGGCGTTCACTGGAATGGATTATTGTGGCGTCCTCTGGAAGCCGATCTCAGACTGAAAACGGTCGTCACTGAGAAATATGGTGCCAGCTTTATTCCGGGGGATATGACCCTTCAGGATTACCCTTTCACCTACAGTGAAATGGAACCCTATTTCGATAAGTTTGAGCGGATCTGCGGGGCTTCAGGCCAGGCCGGAAATCTTAATGGAGAGCGCATTGACGGCGGTAACCCGTTCGAAGCGCAGCGTGCGAATCCTTTCCCGACTAAACCGCTGCTTTATCAGTACTCCGCCATGCTGTTTGAAAAAACTGCGAAAGAGATGGGATATAACCCCTTTCCCGGCCCGGCGGCGATATGCACCGAAGCCTACACCAACCCCTATGGTGTCGCACTTGGCGTCTGCAACTATTGCGGTTTTTGTGAAAAATTTGGCTGCTACAACTATTCAAAAGCGTCACCGCAAACCACGATTATTCCGGCGCTCAGGCAGTACGACAACTTTGAGCTGCGCTGTAAATCCCATGTGTTACGCGTCAACAAAGACAGTTCGGGAAAACTGGCCACCGGCGTCACCTATATCGATGAAAATGGCCGTGAGGTCGAGCAGCCCGCGTCCGTTGTCATTCTCAGCGCCTTCCAGCTCCATAATGTCCGGCTGCTTTTGCTCTCTAAGATTGGCCAACCTTACAATCCGGAAACCGGCGAAGGCGTGGTTGGAAAGAATTATGCCTATCAGATGCTGGGTGGCGCCAAACTCTTCTTCAATGAAAAGACGTGGTTTAACCACTTTGCCGCTACCGGTGCCTCAGGGGCCTATATAGACAATTACAACAGTGAAAACTTCGATCACGCCGGAGTGGGCTTTATCGGCGGCAGCACCGTCTCTGCCCATGTAACGGGTTGCCGACCGATTGAACAGACGGTCACGCCGAAGAGCGCGCCCAAATGGGGAACGGGCTGGAAAAAAGCCATCCGTGACAGCTATCTACATAACATGAGCATTGGCGTCAGCTCCTCCGTCATGCCCTATAAACAGTGTTATCTCGACCTCGATCCGACCTACAAAGATGGTTACGGACTGCCGCTGTTAAGGATGACCTTTGACTGGCAGCAGAATGAACTCAGGATGACCCAGTTCATGGCGGGCAAAACGGAAAATATCGTCAAAGCGATCGGACCTGACGCTTACGATATGGGGTTCAAGTCCCTCTCTGCGCACTACGACGTTCGCCCTTATCAGTCCACTCACACCACAGGCGGCGCGATCATGGGAGACAGCCCGGCGACCAGCGTGGTGAATAAATATCTTCAGTGCTGGGACGTTTCCAACGTGTTCGTGGCCGGCGCAAGCTGCTTCCCGCAAAACCATGCCTATAACCCAACCGGAATCGTCGGCGCGACCACGCTCTTTTCAGCGAACGCCATAAAAACGATCTACCTGAAGAACCCCGGCCCGATGGTTCAGGCTTAAAGGAATAAGACGATGAAGATAACCTGTGTAAAGTTACTGCCCTTTTTAACTTTATTGTTTAGCTTCGCCTCTGCTGCGGAAGAGACTGCGCCGGATAACATCAGCAAGGGAAAATATATTGCTACAGCGGGCGACTGCGTTGCCTGTCACTCCATTGCGGGCAGGGCGAGCTTTACCGGGGGGCTGAAGATGTCGACGCCAATTGGCGCGATCTACTCAACCAATATCACCCCCGATAAAGAGACCGGCATCGGTGACTATTCCTACGACGATTTTGCCAAAGCCTTACGCGAGGGCATTGCGAAAGATGGACGTCATCTTTATCCGGCGATGCCCTACACGGCCTATGCCAGAATTAATGATGAGGATATGCATGCGTTATATGACTATATGATGCATGGCGTTAAACCCGTTCACCAGCAGAACATAAAAAGCGACATTCCCTGGCCGCTGAATATGCGCTGGCCTCTGGCCATATGGAACAGCGTTTTTCACGACGATAAGGTTTACGCCCCAGACACCACGAAAAGCGACGCGTGGAACCGGGGTGCCTACCTTGTTCAGGGATTGGGTCACTGTGGCACCTGCCATACGCCGCGCGGCATTGCTTTTCAGGAAAAATCGCTGGATCAGCAGGGAAAAAGTTATCTGACCGGCGGAACACTGGAAGGCTGGCACGCGCCCGACCTGACGGGGAATGTTAAGTCGGGACTGGGCGGCTGGTCGAACGAGGATATCGCGCTATTCCTGAGAACAGGTCGCACCAATACCTCGGCAGCTTTTGGTTCGATGACCGACGTGATTGAGCACAGTACGCAATACTGGAGCCAGTCCGATCTCAATGCGGTCGCAACCTATCTGAAATCAATCGGCTCATCGGCGTCTGAAACGCCTCCTGCACCCCGCAAAGATGCGACAACCGCCGCACTCATCAGGGGCGATGTCAGCATGCCGGGTTCCAGACTCTATATGGATAACTGTTCTGGTTGCCACCGCCTCGATGGCAAGGGGTATGCAAAAACCTTCCCTTCCCTTGCCGGTAACTCTGCGGTCCTGAGTGATGACCCTTCGTCGGTTATCAGCATTGTGCTGCGAGGAGGCAAAATGGCGGTTACAAAGGATGCGGTGACCGGGCTGGCGATGCCAGATTTTGCCTGGCGTCTCAGCGACCAGGAGGTGGCTGACCTGGTGACGTTTGTCCGCAATAGCTGGGGTAATCAGGCTCCACCGGTGAAAGCGGAACAGGTCGAAAAATTACGCAAAGAGTTGCCTGAACCGGCAAAGCCCACCTCTGAAAACCGGAATCAGTAAGCAGCAATAAAAAACGTCGCGTCCCCTCCGGGCGCGACGTTTTTGTTTACAGGCACCTGCACTGATCTGCTGCCGTCTGCAACCGACAACGCTCCCGAACAGATTCGCGCCCGGATGATAGCCGGTTTAGCATCAGCCCGTTTCCGCATCGCTGCCGTGATGATGACCTTTAAGACGCTCGCGCTGCCGTGTTTTTCGGCCTGTCACGACCATCGCCACGATAAATACCGCGGCAAACAGCACCACAATGGTCGGCGCGGGCGCGCTGTCGATGAAGAACGAGAGATAAACCCCGCTCAGCGACACCAGCACGGATACCCCGGTTGCCACCAGCAGGGCATGTGAAAAGCGCCGGGTCAGCAGAATCGCGATCGCGCCGGGCGCAATCAACAGCGAGATCGACAGAATAATCCCCACCGCTTTCAGGGTAGCGACGATGGTCAGCGAGACCATACACAGTAAGCCGTAATGGAGCCAGCGCGCGGGCAGACCGCTTACCTGTGCCTGCTGCGGGTCGAAGCTGAACAGCATAAAATCACGCCATTTCACCACAATCACCAGCACGATAAGCACGGCGATAATCAGCGTCTGAATGAGGTCCGCTCCGTTAATACCGAGCATGTCCCCGAACAGAATATGGTCGAGATGCACCTCTGGTTTCACCGCGACATAAAGAATCAGCCCCACCGCAAACATGCCTGAGAATACAATCCCCAGCACCGTATCCTGCTTTATGCGACTGTTATCCTGCAAAAAGCCGCTGGCGACAGCACAGAACAGCCCCGCCACAAACGCGCCTGCCGCCAGCGGTGCCCCCACCATCCAGGCCAGCACAATGCCGGGAAAGACCGCATGACTCATGGCATCACCCATCAGCGCCCAGCCTTTCAGCACCAGAAATACCGACAGCAACGCACAGGGTATGGACACTACCAGCGCGATGAGCAGCGCATTGTTCATAAATGCGAACTGAAAAGGTTCAGCTATCCACATCAGCCTGCCTCCTTTTTAGCCTGATGCCGGCCACGACGCCGGTTAGCCAGCAGACCATGTCGCGGTGCAAAGATGAATGCCAGCAGAAAGAGCAGCGTCTGGGCGACCACAATGATGCCGCCCGTCGCGCCATCCAGGTAGTAACTCGCCCATGCGCCGAGAAAACTGGTGAGGCTGCCAATCGCCACCGCAATGACCAGCAGACGCGGAAAGCGGTCGGTCAGCAGCCAGGCCGTCGCACCCGGCGTCACCACCAGACAGATCACCAGAAACGCGCCGACCGTCTGCAGTGCCGCCACGGTTGAGACCGCCAGCAGGATAAAGAAAAGGATTTTCAGCCGTTCAGGCTGCAGACCAATCGCCCGGGCGTGCTGCTCATCAAAGAAGGTCACCATCAGATCCTTCCATTTAACCAGCAGAACCGCGATCGAGATGCCGCCAATCAGCGCCAGCTGCAGGATATCCGCAGGCGCAATGGACAGAATATTGCCCAGCACAATGGTCTGAATGTTTACCGCTGTCGGATTGAGCGACACCATAAACAGGCCAAGACCAAAAAAGGAGGAGAAGATCAGACCGATGATCGCATCCTCCTTCAGGCGGGTGCGCTGATTCAGCAACAGCATGCTGCCCGCCGCCAGGCCACCGGAGAGAAACGCCCCCAGTGCGAAGGGCAGGCCCAGCATATAGGCGCCCGCCACGCCAGGGACGATGGAGTGTGACAGCGCATCACCGATCAGCGACCAGCCTTTCAGCATCAGATAACAGGAGAGAAAAGCGCAGAGTCCCCCGACCATGGCGGAGACCCACATCGCATTGAGCATATAGTGGTAACTGAAGGGCTCCAGCAACAGTTCCATGGTCAGCGCCCCTCCTGGTGTGCACCGTGCGGCGCAATAAAGGGACGCTCATCGTCGGTGATGATCTGATCATCCAGCCCTTTCACCATAACGTGACGCAGCACGCCGCTGAATGCGTGTTCGAGGTTAACAGCCGTGAACGTCGTCTCCGTCGGGCCGCTGGCCAGAATGGTGCCTTTTACCATCACGGTGTAGTCGCAGAATGCGGTCACCGACCCCAGATTATGCGTGGAAACCAGCATGGTCTTACCTTCATCGCGCAGTTCGCCCAGCAGGCTGATGATTCTGGCCTCGGTCTGAACATCCACGCCGGTAAAAGGCTCGTCCAGAAGGATCACACTGCCCTGCTGGGCTATGGCACGCGCCAGAAAGACCCGCTTCTTCTGGCCACCGGAAAGTTCACCAATCTGGCGATGCCGGTATTCGAGCATATCCACCCGCGCCAGCGCCTCCGTCACACTATGCCGGTCGTGCGCTTTGGGGCGACGCAGCAGACCCATATGACCGTAACGCCCCATCATCACCACATCCTCTACCAGCACCGGAAAAGACCAGTCCACCTCTTCCGACTGCGGCACATAGGCCACCAGACTCTGACGCAGCGCCTGGCGGGTAGGCATGCCCAGAATCGAGATGCTGCCGCTGGCGAGCCGGACAAATCCCATCAGCGCTTTAAACAGGGTGGATTTCCCCGAGCCATTCACACCCACCAGCGCCGCAATCGATCCACCCGGCACGCTGAAGCTGGCATCCCGCAGCGCGGTATGGCCGTTGCGCCAGGTGACGGTAACATCGGACACCACGATAGCCTCTTTCATTGCGCGGACTCCCCGGCTTTGAGGCCCTTCACCAGCGTCTCCGTCGTCACGCTGAGCAGATCCAGATAGGTTGGCACCGGACCCTGAGCCTGACTCAGGGAGTCAACGTAAAGCACCCCACCATAATGTGCGCCGGTTTCTCTGGCGACCTGACGGGCAGGCTTGTCGGAGACGGTACTCTCACTGAACACTGCGGGGATGCCCTGCTTCCTGACCTGATCGATCACTTTTCTGACCTGCTGCGGCGTCCCCTGCTGGTCAGAATTGACCGGCCACAGGTAGAGCTCTTTCATCCCCAGATCGCGAGCCAGGTAAGAAAAGGCCCCTTCGCTGGTCACCATCCAGCGTTTGTTCTCCGGGATCCCGGCTATCTGCTGGCGCAGAGGCGCGATCGCAGCACTGATTTTCTGCTTATAGGCGTCGGCATTCTGGCGATAGGTTTCCGCGTTCGCCGGATCATATTTCATCAGCGCATCGCGAATGTTATCGACGTAAATCAGCGCATTGTCCGGTGACATCCAGGCGTGTGGATTCGGTTTGCCGTTATAGGGCCCCTCGCCGATCCCGATTGGCGTGATGCCGGCAGAAACAATCACCTCCGGCACCGCCTCCAGGTGCTGATAAAACCGCTCAAACCAGCGCTCCAGATTGAGGCCGTTCGCCATGATGAGCTGTGCGCCCTGCGCGCGTTTTATATCGCCCGGGGTTGGCTGATACTCATGTATCTCAGCCCCCGGTTTAGTAATCGAGGTCACCTCCGCAGCCTCACCCGCCACGTTCTTCGCCATATCCGCGATGACGGTGAACGTCGTCACGACCTTAAATTTTTCTGCAGCATTACTGCTGGTGGCCATCAGTGTGGTCAGCAGCGCACTCAGTAATATCGCGGTGATTTTTTTAAATGGGGCCATACGGCACTCTCCGGAGGTGGTGAAAAACAGAACATAAATAGCCTGAGCTATTTTTTATAGCACAGGCTATACCTGTGCGAAAGCTCACCTGTGTGAAGTTTCTTCAGCGGCGGGTGTCAGATGTGAAGTTATGTAAATACCATGATTAAGATAATGAAACACAATGCTTTATTTCTTCACCCCGGGGTCAGTCAGCGAGAATGAAGCGGGCAGAAAACAGGCTGTTTATGCCGTTTCGCTTTAAATGGAGAGCGGGATAAGCGAATCGGCAAAAATAAGTTGATTCGGAAAAGGCGATTCAGCCGGATATCGCCCGTCATGACACGAGCGTCAGAACGCGTTATCCGTTCAGGAAATGGACAATTAATATTATCTTATCGATAGGCTGAATTGATTAAGTTTCTTAATTTTTTTTGCTACAGTTAAAGTTACTTACCGCAATCACCCAGGAGGATATTGTGTATTTTTCCAGCGATGAAAAAGCAAATGTCATCATTGGCGAAGCTGCAATGAACCTGTTTACTGCCGGTCAGGAAGTCAACGTTGAACTGCTGATAAATGAGCTACAGGTCATGGCTAACTCGGAAGTTAATGAGATTCGCCTTGAAAAACTGAAATGTGCGCGTCAGTGGCTGATGGGCTTTAAAACCATCGGTTCGCGCGGCAATGCCGCGGCAAACTGGCTTTCCCGATCGTTCGGTAAAGAGTCAGCCATTCCCGCCCCGGCGGATGACATCGTCATTAAACACTGAGCATCGTACTTATCTCCCTGCCGACCTGCTTGTACAGGTCGGAGCGTCCGGGGGTGATATCGATACAAAATTCTGGTACAATTTTTACCTCGCCTGACATCCTCGTAACATGCTGTTTTAAAAGCGATAGCATTTTTTGCACAAAAAAATTAACGCCAAAAATTCAAAATTCTGTACAAGTTTTGGAAAGGTGTATAATTTGCATATCCAGAGCGTGGTATTTTTAATCACTCGAGGACATCAACATGCGTCAGAACGGTCAAAGCCCGGAAACGATCAGCGATATTGCCCGTTACTTCAATCAGGCCAGCTCACCTTCCCAACAGGAGACGCTGGGATCGGTTGTGGTTGAAATTCTGCGCGCAGGCCAAAGCCTCAGTCGCAAAGCGATCTGTAGCAAGCTTCTGCGCCGCCTCGAGTTCGCCGCTACACCAGAACAAGAGAATCATTTGCATGAATTGATCGCGATGCTTTTTCGCCGCGAAGATTAATGCCCTACCACGGCACGCAGAGTAACTCAGGACGTCTGCTTTCAGCCCTCGTTCAGGAAGATTCAGTTTAGTTAAGAAGCCCAGCACTGCCTCCCCGTATCAGGTGCCCGCAATCGCACCTCCTGACGGATACGGGCCCGCAGCATGGCCATTGATTCGTAATCAGAGAAGCCAGTATGTACAGAAGTGAAGACGAGAAACTGACAGATGTCATGATCGGCGAAGCCGTTCTGACATTACTCAAGTCAGACAAACCGGTATCCAGCAATGCCCTGATCGCACAGCTTGAAGTGATGGCCGCTGCTGCCAATGATGATGCCGCGAAGGTTTCGATTATTCGCAAAGCCATCATTGAAGTCCGTAACGGTATGGTTGCAGCACGCAAACGTGTGAAGGGTGACGTTACCGAACGTGAAAATACTGCACATCGTATGAACAGTGACGGGCCGCCTGACGGCTCCAAAAAACACTGATTGAAAAATGTTGCGTATTTGATGTGCGCGGCTGACTTTAAGCGAAGCGGCAGCCACATTAAAAAAATTTTAGGCCGGCTGGGCAAAACGAAAACAGCGTCTACACTCGTTTTTGACTTCAACCATTGCGTCTGACTCCTTTTCTTTAGAGAAAGAATAACCATGCAACACTCTTCAACAGATTCATCCATCATTGAGTATTTCCGTAGTGAAGGCGATCTGCTTGCTCAGGAAACTGAACTGCTGGGCGCAATCATTCGCGACATTGTGGCTGACCAGGGACGCGTCACCAATAAAGCCATCATCCTCTATCTGATTGCAGAGCTGGAATGCACTTCTGACGTAGTCAGGGGTGATGTGTTGCGTAAGACACTGGAAATTGTGGTAGGCCGCACACCTGACGATGCGGGCATCTGACAGGCGCCCTGCGCTGCATCGGTAGCGCAGGGTATCTCATTCTCCCCCTTCGCTGATTGTTTCTGGCTTTTCATTATTACTCCCTTTGACGGCATGTCAGAGCGGACGACTTTATGAAAATACAATTGATATTAATTATCGTATCGCTTTCGCCTATCCTGTGAAGCCGGTAAGGCAGAATGAATGATTATGAGCGCTGCAAATATAATGATGCAGAGAACAGGTAGCCTGCAATAGAGCCTCTCTCAGGCAAAAGTTACCGCAGCGTGATAATCAGATATCTAATAACAGGCGAGAACGGTCAGACTGCCCTTTCAGCTTTAACGCTGAATACTTTGCCGGATATTTTCAGGCCAGGTGAAGGTGGCGGGGTCAGAATAGAAATGAGACTGGAGATGGCACCCCTGACTGGTGCCATCAGCCTTAATGCATTTTGCGGGTGAAGAAACTGATTGCTTCCAGACACAGTGCTTTCAGCCGGCTGTCACGCGTCTCTTCACTCAGGCGAAACAGCGCGTCCGTGATGTCGTGAAAATTAACCGGCTCTCCCGCCTTGATTAAATCACTGACTACCGCGCCAACCAGTGCACGGATCTCACTATCGTTGTCGTACTTCACACGACCTCCCAACGGTGTATGAATGTACAGTCTATCATTAGCGAGAAGTAAAAAACAAAAAAGCCGTTACAGCGGAAATATAAGCGAAGCGGCAAGGTGTCTATTATTTAGCCAACCCCGGAATCCTCCCGGGCATTATTTCCGGCTAAGATAACAACGGCGTTTTGAATAGCAAAGGCGGCACAAGGGTTATCGCTTTGCTTATATTCAGGCGATAAAGCCCCGGCTGAACAGCTTATTTACACGTTTCCGGCTTATTCATTTCCCTGCCAGCCTGCACCACCTCTCATACTTCAACCTAACCCATTCGGGTAATATCATGCAGTATGATAAAACAGACTTTATTCTCCGGCTAACGGGCGGGCACATGGCAAAATTCACCCTGAAACAGATCGCTGCCCAGTCGGGACTGAGTCTGGCAACCATCGATCGCGCGCTGCATCAGCGCGGCAACGTGCATGCCCGCACAGAACATCGCATTCAGCAGGCAATAGCCGACCTGGAACTGATGCACAAAGCGGGACTGGCCAGAGGGCGGACGATCTATTTTGACGTCATCATGCATACTCCTGACCGGTTCCAGCCTCTAATCCGTGAGGCTCTCAGCAGCCAGATCGCCAGCTTTGCCGCGTTTAAACTTCAGCTGCGTTTTCACCTCGGGGCAAATCTCACAACAGAGGGGATTAACGCGCTGCTGAATAAGAATGCGCTTCACAGTCACGGGGTCATTCTTAAAGCAGCCTGCGCTGAAGCGCTCTACCCTACCCTTGAAGCCCTGCTGAAACAGCGTGTGCCGGTGGTCACCATGATGAGCGATCTGCCCGGCAGCGCGCGCATGCGCTACATCGGTATGGATAATTTTGATGCCGGAAAGGTGGCGGCCTTTCTGATGTCAAAATGGCTGCGGGTGACCCGTTCGCACATCCTGGCAGTGACCGGCAGCCATGACTTCATCGGCGAAAGGGAGCGAATCGACGGTTTTCAGCGTGCAATAGCGCAGTTTGCTCCTCAGCATCAGGTGAGCGTGGTCGCTGGCGGATATGGGATTGATGACCGGATGCATCAGTCGGTGACGCGCTTTTTGCAGCAGCATCCGGATGCAGATGCGGTCTATACCGTGGGCGGCGGGAATCCCGGCATTCTGCGCGCTTTTGCCGGAGAGAAGCGCACGCTTAACGCCTTCATCGGGCACGATCTTGATCGCGAGAACTGTGCGCTACTGCATCAGGGTAAAATCGATGCCCTGATCGAGCATAATTTACAGCTCGATGCGCTGCACGCCTTCAGAACCCTGCTGGCGTTTCATGGATTCCTGCCGGCATCTGAGCCACCCGCGCCCTACTCCAGAATCAACATCATCACTCGTTACAACATGACGGCCTGAATAGCCTCCTTCCGGATGAAAAATCAGCGCTGAACCGGGGCCGGCTGGGGTGACAGCCTGACGTGGTCAATCAGCGCCCGCAGCTTGGGAGCCAGATTTTTGCGGCTCGGAAAGTAGAGATAGAAACCGGCAAACGTGGGCAGCCATTCGTCGAGTAACGTCACCAGCTCGCCCCGATCGATGTAGGGCCGGAAAGTTTCCTCCATCCCAAAACTGATGCCGCCGCCAGCGCAGGCGGTGCGGATCATCACGCCTATATCATTGGTCGTCAGTTGCGGATTGACGGCAACATCAAACTCGCGCCCCTGCTCAGCAAACTCCCAGCGGTATGGGGCCAGGCCCGGTTCCTTGCGCCAGCCGATGCAGCGATGATGCACCAGCTCCTGCGGATGTTGCGGCGTCCCTGCACGCGCCAGATAGTGCGGTGACGCCACCGCAACCTGACGCTGAGCAACCGAGACCGGCACCGCAATCATATCCTGAGCAATCACCTCCCCCAGTCGCACCCCCGCATCATAACCCTGCCCGACAATATCAAACTCTTCATCGGTCACGGTGATGTCCAGCTCAACGTGTGGATAGGCGGTGATGAAGCTCGCCAGTAGCTCGCCCCCAAGCATGCGTTCCGCGATGGAGGAGATCGCCAGCCTCAGCTGTCCTCGTGGCTCTGCCGCCAGTTCAGCAATGTCGTTAACGGCGCGATTCAGCGCGCTGATGGCCGGTGCCACCTCGGCATAGAGTCGCTGTCCCGCTTCCGTCAGCTGAACCGACCGCGTCGTGCGCTGCATCAGCGTGATATTGAGCCGGTCCTCCAGCCGCCGCAGACTCTGACTGATGGCCGGACGCGTCACGCCCAGCTGTTCTGCCGCCAGCCGGAAGTTGCGCGTCTGTGCCACGATAACAAAAATTTCGAGCGCATTTTTATCACTGTTCATTGGTTAGTTTCAGTTACCAGTCTGTAAAGCGGTTGGTGGATTATCTTTATAATCGACCCGTCGTAAGATTGCCACTCACAACCTGAGTGGAGAAAAAAGATGACGCAGAAAGTGATTTCAATTACCGGTGCATCAAGCGGTATCGGTGCAGGCATTGCACGCGAACTGGCGAAGAGCGATGCCATTCTGCTGCTGGGTGCACGTCGTGAAAGTCGTCTGGCTGCCCTGGCGGAAGAGCTGCGCTTTAATGGTTCTGAGGTGGCAATCAAAGCACTGGATGTGACACGCCGCGATGACGTCACGCAGTTCGTTGACTATGCGCTGGAGAAATGGGGCCGGGTGGATGTGATGATCAACAACGCGGGTATTATGCCGCTGTCGCCGATGGCGTCGTTGCGGGTGGAAGAGTGGGATCAGATGATCGACGTCAATATCAAAGGCGTGCTGTATGGCATTGCGGCGGTACTGCCGTCCATGCTGGCCCGCCAGTGTGGTCACATCATTAACATCGCATCCATCGGCGCGCTGGCGGTGTCGCCCACCGCGGCAGTCTACTGTGCCACGAAGTTTGCAGTGCGGGCGATTTCCGATGGGTTGCGGCAGGAGAACAGCGAGCTGCGCGTCACCTGTGTTCACCCCGGCGTGGTCGAAAGTGAGCTGGCATCAACAATCACCGATCCGGTAGCGGCGGAGGCGATGCAGCAGTATCGCGCCATCGCGCTGCAGCCGGACGCCATTGGTCGCGCCGTGCGTTATGCGATTGAGCAGCCGGAAGAGGTGGATGTGAACGAAATTGTGGTGCGGCCAACCCGAACCCGGCAGTAAGCAACCGGCCCGATGCATAGAGGACACCGGGCCGGCGCTTTTTCTGTCAGTAGAGCACCCTGCGAGTACGCTGTACGGTGACGGCGATCGCCGTCAGCGCCACCAGCATCAGGAAAACCCCCAGGCCAACCATGGCATTAAATCCATAGGCCTTGAAGAGCAGCAGTCCGGCGATACAGCCGCTTAAGAAGGAGAAGACCGTGGTCAGATGGGTATGCAGCACCTTCTGGAAAAAGCGACGGTCGTCCGTCTCAAGATGTACAGCATGTGAAGTGTGAGCAAAAATCCATGAACCCAGCGCAATACCCGCATCGGTCAGCGTCCCGGTGATATGGGTTGATCTGACACGTCCGTTGGAGAGCTGCGTCGAGGTGGCGTTGTGAATCCCCATCAGGAAGCCCAGCACAATCAGGATCTCTCCGTTATAACTGGGCCGATAGTACATCAGCTCGAAGATCGAGGCCGCCGTCAGTGCCAGCCCCTCCGCCAGAATGATCAGACAGAAAATAGTGCGTAACCGGTATTTATGCCCCACCACCACTGCCAGCCGCGCAACGGTACAGCCAAAAACGAAGGCAATAATCAGTGCCATCAGAAACAGCATGGTGTGGAGATCGCTGGTGGTAACTTCGGCAGAGATCTGCGAGGTGTTGCCGCTCATGTGCGAGGGGAAAAACCCAAACGCCCCCAGCGCCATGGCATTAAGGATACCGGCGGTGGTGGCAAGCACCAGCGCCAGCAGTCGATCTTCGGTATGCGAACGCACTTTCTTCTTTTTTATCAGCACAGGCTACCCCACATCAGGTGATTGCAATAAATCCATAAAACCTAAAGCATACAGCCTGATACGAATAATTCCTGTCAGAACCAGATAACTCTGATGAAATAAGCCATTAATTTTGCTGATTTTTATAAAGCAGATTCAGTTTACTTTTAAAAGTGTCAACGACGCGATGAAACACCGGAGCGCATTCTCAGTCTACGATAAAGAGCTGCGCGCCAGCTGACGTAAAGGAACGGTGCGGTTCAGCGTCATCTGCCACCTGATAACTGACACCCGGCGTCAGAACGAAACGGCGACCATCGGCCAGTTCGGTGTGCAGCTCACCCGACAGGCAGAGCAGAATATGGCCTTTGGTGCACCAGTGATCGGCGACATAGCCCGGTGAATAGTCCACCATCCGCACCCGGATATCGTTGAACTTCACGGTTCGCCAGGTCGCATGCCCCTGCTCGCCGGGATGGACCGTCTCTTCAATCTGATCCCACTGCGTCAGACCAAAGGGCAGATTTTCAATTTTCATCTGTTTTCCTTTCTGACGTCAGGCCAGTGCCTGAATGACCGCCTCTTCGGCGTGGATGAGCGTAGTATCGAACAACGGGACGCTGGCATCGGTGGCATCCACCAGCAGGGTGATTTCAGTACAGCCCAGAATAATGGCCTCCGCCCCCTGCCCGACCAGCCGCGCCATGATCTCTCTGTAACGGCGACGCGAAGCGGGATTGATCTCGCCCAGACAGAGCTCGTGGTAAATGACCTCATGTACAAAGTGACGATCCTCTTCATCCGGCGTGATCACCGTCAGATCGAATTGTTCCTGAAGCCGCCCGCGATAGAACGCCTGCTCCATGGTGAATCGTGTCGCCAGTAAACCGACTTTACTTAATCCCGCCTGCCGGATACGGCGTCCCGTGGCGTCGGCGATATGGAGCAGCGGTATCGTTGTTGCCGCACTGATTTGCGCGGCCACTTTATGCATGGTGTTGGTACAGAGTACGATGAATTGCGCACCGGCCCGTTCCAGATTGCGCGCCGCGTTGGCCAGTATCTCACCCGCCTGCTGCCATTCTCCCGCCGCCTGCAGCTGCTCAATGCGCTGAAAATCAACGCTGTAGAGCACCAGCTCTGCCGAGTGCAGGCCGCCCAGCCGTTCTTTAACCTGCTGATTGAGTATGCGGTAATAGAGCGCCGTAGATTCCCACGACATACCGCCTAACAGACCGATGACTTTCACGATGCTCTCCAGATTCAGGGATGAATTCTCAGCATGCCAGATCGGCGGGGTTCAGCAATCATAATCAGCAGGCCAGGCATAAATTCTGCCAAACGGCGTGACCCGTGCGCAGACTTTGTGGCAGGATACGCGGCCTGCGTCCTGCCCTATCCGGCAGACTGATTTTCACCTAACGCGTGACTGACATGACAAAACTCAAATTCATTCTTCCCCTCCTGCTGATTCTGGCCGCCGCGGCCTGGTGGCTGATGCCGCATGAGAGTGATGAAGAGACGGCCTATTACATCGCCGTGTTCTGCGCCATCAGTCATCAAGATGAACAGCAGCTGGCGCCGCAGATGCAAAAGGTAATCGAGGGCGGTAATTCTGACTATGCGCTGCAGAAAAACAGTTATAAACCCGCGCTGGGCAGCAGCGTGATCGGTCGCTGGCAGCAGCTGACGCCTGATGCAAAACAGCGCGCCGCAGAAGACAGCGCGGCCTGTCAGGAATTATTAAAGCGCTGATCGCTCTTTCTCGCTAAAGCAACATCTCTGCCGCGGCAGCACCGCGTGCGAGATAGCCAATGCGATAGCTCTCCTGCCCGTCTGCTGGTGGCTGAACGCGGGCCGAGATCTCCACGCCCTGCCAGCGGCTGATGTCCCAGGCATTGAAGCCCTCCCTGTCCGGCAGTGCCGCCAGGTCGGAGTGGGGAGCGATCGTCCAGCGCTTCAGCGTCATAAACCGCGCGTCGGTCAGATGCCTGACCACAGAGTGCCCCTCTAACGCCAGCCAGCTTTCGATGATCGGCCAGCCAAAGTCACTGACCAGAGTGGCAAAACCGGGACTTTGCAGGAAGCGCTGCATCGCACTGGCCTCCTGCCAGAAATAGAGCGGTGCATAGCGATTTTCATGCAGCGTGCCTTCACTCTGACAGCTGTAAAGAAACGCCTTTGCCACCAGCCCCGGAAATCCCTCCAGCCGGGCGCCATTCTGTCTGATGCGCTCTTTGATGATCGCCATGTCATAATCCGCTGGCAGGGTAAACCGGTAGTGCATCGCAATCATCGCGCCTCCTCCTCTGCCAGCATCCGGCCACCGCTAAAGCTCCACTCCTCGGTGCTGTTGAACTGAAGAATGATCATCACATCGTCAGGGTCGATGGCCATCTCCGCCTGAAGCGCCATGCAGAGCGCGCGATAAAAGCCCTGCTTCTGATGCCGGGTGCGTGGCCTGCCCGCCAACACCTGAAACAGCACAAACCTGTCACTCCGCCCGCCGCTCAGGTAGTGCCGGTCAAAGACCCGCTGACTGGCCGGTAGCCTTTCTGTCACCTGAAAGCAGTCACGTTCAGGCACATCAAATTCTGCAACCAGCGCCTGCTGAAGGAGGATGGAGAGTTGCTTCAGCGCGGTGTCGCTGTAACTTTCACCTAAGGTAATCCGGGTAAATGGCATCAGGCATTCTCCTCCAGATAGCTCAGGGCGGTAACCGCGGCGGGCCAGCCGGCATAAAAGGCCAGATGGGTGAAGCTCTCAATCAGTTCCTCCTGCGACAGCCCGTTTTGCCGGGCGAAATCGAGGTGCCAGGGCAACTGCTGCACACGTCCCAGCGCCGTCAGTGTGGCCAGCGTCAGCAGGCTGCGCTCTCGCGGAGACAGCACGCCGCGCTGCCAGATATCCCCAAACAGCACCTGCTGCGTCAGTTCAGCCAGTTTTGGCGCGCGCTGCGCCAGGGTTTCCCGATCCAGTGAATTTTTCATTGCGCTCTCCTGTGTTGTCAGCGAGAGTGTCGCCTGAGGATATCATCCTGAAAATCAAATTAATCCGCACCTACCATCCACGTTAACAGGACAGTCATGAATAAAGTGCCCGAGTGTCTCGATATGGATGCGCTGCGCAGTTTCGTGGCGGGCATTGACGCAGGCAGTTTTGCCTCCGCGGCGCAGCACCTGTGCCGTTCGACGTCCGCCATCAGCGCACAGCTTAAAAAACTGGAGCAGCAATGCGGAACAGCACTGGTGATGAAAAAAGGGCGACACCTGCAGCTGACCCGCAGCGGTGAGCAGCTGATGAGCTACGCCAGACGCCTGCTGTCACTGAATGATGAAACCTTGCGGGCCGTGCGAGGCGAAGCATTGCAGGGTGAAATACGCATCGGTATGCAGGAGGATTTTGGCGAGGCGCTGATGCCTGCGATTCTGGGCGCCTTTAACCGGCAGCACCCGGAGGTGATGCTGACCGCCCGCGTCGACAGAAATCTGCCACTGCTTACGGCGCTGGCGCGTCATGAACTGGATCTTGCCCTGCTCTGGCAGGCGGAACCGCAGGCTGGCACGCCGCTGATCGGTCAGTGTCCTTTAGCCTGGATTTACCATCCGGACGTTGACCTGGCGGGCATGTTACAGCGCGGCGAGCCTTTGCCGCTGGTGGTGTTTGATGCGCCGTGTGTGATGCGTTCGCGAGCCATCGACGCGCTGGACGCAGCCGCTATTCCGTGGCGGGTGGTATTTACCAGTCACAGTCTTAGCGGGATCTGGGCAGCGTTGCAGGCCGGTCTTGGCGTGACGCTCCGCACCCGCGCCGGTATGCCCGACAGGCTGGTGACGGAATCACAGCGGCTGCCCCCGCCTGGCACGCTGGGCATCGCGCTCGCCCGCGCAGATCGGGGCGAAGATCCGGCGCGCACGCTGTTGCAGCAGCTGATCGCTGAAGCTGCTCTGCCGTTTGTTCAGCGCTGACCCGCCGTCAGAATGCCCGCGTAATCAGGGAAGCACAGTACTCCGCAGAGACGTCGCGATCGCCGAACAGAATATGGTACATGACGGGCGCCACCACCACATCCATGACGCGATCGATGTCAAAGCCCGCTTCGCCACGCGCAACAGCACGGTTGTGCAGGGTTTCAAGATGCTGATAGGTAAACCCGCAACATTTCTGGCTGGCCTCCTCCGCATGACTGTTCATCACGTCGGCCAGCATGTCGCGGCCGACTTTTGACGACATCTCTTCCGCATACTGCTGGATAAACAGGGTAAGATCGCCGGTCATCGACCCGGTATCTTCCGGTTCAGCAATGGGCCGCATCCGCGCCACCGCCACGTCGGCCAGCAGCTGCGTCAGGTCGCCCCAGCGCCGGTAAATCGTAGAGGGCGTCACGCCTGCCTGTTCGGCTATCATCGGCACCGTAATCTCGGAGCGGTCAAGCGTCTCAAGCAGCCGGTTCACGGTGTTGTGCACTTCCGCCTGAATACGCGCACTGCGCCCGCCCTGTCGGACCATCTCCCTCGCCATCTTTTCCTCCTGTCTCATCAGCTTCAGATGTAAAATTAAAGCAACGAAATTGCATTAACGGATTGTCGCAGTGTACCGCATCTGAAATTTTACAGGCGTTAAAGCGTGCTACCGGGAGAGGAAGGCGCGTTGCCTGCTCTGAGCCAGTCGCTGCGGGTCAGGGTAAACATCAGGCTCGGCGAGAAGCCCTCCAGATCGTTGACCTTTTTCAGGAAGGTTAATCCGGCCTTCTCCAGCACCCGTCGCGAAGCGAGATGATTTTCGCGCACCACACCCGTAATGACGCTGAGTTCAGCTTCTTCAAAGCCATAACGTATGGCCCGGCGGGAGAGTTCGGTGGCATAACCTTTTCCCCAGGCGGCTGGCTCAAAACGATAGCCGAGATTATTGGTCTGACGGCCATCGAACTGGCTTCTGAAGACGCCGCCAAAGCCGATAATTTTTTCCGGGTTCGCTTTTTCAAATATCGTCCAGTCGCCAAACCCCTGTTCCCGATACCCCTGCAGGATGCGCTCCATGGACTGCAGAGCACAAGATCTGTCGGGCCACGGGCCGCGCGGATTAAATCTGTGTGTTTCAGGGTCGCTGTAGATTCTGAAGAGGTCGTCAATATCTTCCTGGCGGGTAAATCTGTAGAGCAACCGCTCTGATTCCCAATACATTTTTGCTCCTTGTGGGGACGGAATACGCCGCGGCTTACTTTTATATCAGCAATGTCTTTGGTAACCAACACCGCGCAGGTCAGCCTCCTCTCTGGAGAGAGCAGCGGAGTGCCTTCAGCGCTTTACAGACGGGCCGGTATCACAAATGACAACATAGCTGTTCTGACGCTGCGGTTATTAGTGTTAAATTTCTGTTTCATCTGACGCGCCCGGACGTTGGCGTGTCGCCACGGCATCATGGACATTCTGACTGATGAGGAGGATGGAGCCACATGACGGAACAGAGCAGCGTCATTACTGAACTTACTGAACTTGAACGTCTTTACGGCACGGTAGCCCGGCCGTCGATCGCTAAGGTGACGGATCATATCCACCCCGCCTATCGTCCGTTTATCGACGCTTCGCCGTTTGTTGCCCTGGCCACATCGGGACCTGACGGGCTGGATGTGTCACCGCGCGGCGATCCGGCCGGCTTTATCGACATTGAGGATGACAGAACACTTCTGCTGCCAGACAGGCGCGGCAACAACCGCATCGACAGTCTGCGCAACATTCTGCATGACAATCGGGTGGCGCTGCTGTTTCTGGTCCCCGGTATTGGCGAGACGTTGCGGGTAAACGGCACTGCCGCAATCAGCACCGATCCGGTGCTGCTGGAACGTTTTGCCGTCAACAACCAGCTGCCAAAAACGGTGCTGCGTATCGCCGTCGACACTGTTTTCTTTCAGTGCAGCCGGGCGATTCTCCGCGCCGGACTCTGGGATGTGACAACGCAGATCCCGCGGCAGAGCCTGCCAAGCACCGGCTCCATTCTCCGGCAGATTGCGGAAATTGATGGTGACGCTTATGACAAAGCGCTGCCAGAACGCCTGAAGAATTCGCTCTATTGATCCTTTGTGCCTGCCGATCGCTTTTCAGGGATCAGCAGGCTCATTGCTGAGAGCAGGAAAAGCTAGCGTCAGGCGAAGCGCGCCAGAATGCTCTTTGCCTGGCTGTAGTCGTAAGAGGTGACTTCAATCTTATTTTCGCTGGGGTCGTTGAAATAGACCGACATCGACACCTCATGGTCACTGATGCTGAACGGGATGCTGTTCTCTCTCAGGACGGGAATCAGCGTGCTGAACGCCGGGGCGGCCACGCTGAACGCGACCGTATGGCCGGGAGGCTGGGTGGTTCTGAGGAAGAGAGAGAGTGATGCTCTGTTATTCCTGATAACCCGCGGCCCACCCTGTTCAGCCCAGAAACCGAGTGAAACATCGCGTGAAAAGCCCAGCACCGCGTTATACCACTGTACGGCCTGTGCAATATCTTCAACGTACAAATGGATATGATCGATCTCCGCTATTTTCATCTTCAGGCCTCCTCAAACCCGATTTCTTAGATTCTTACTCAGTCTGTTTTAATGACATTTCACCCGCCTCTGGCCGTCTCAGCGTCAGATGGTCAACGCGCCGGAGAGGCGCGTCATTCAGACAGCAGGATTCGTTAAAGCAAAGATATTGCATTAAGCCCTGAGCAAGCGCATACCTCTTTTAAAGCTAATATTTTGCATTAAGGGACTTATTATGACCCACGCTCTGACGCCTCAGGCCGCAACCCGCACCACGATCTTCAGCTTTACCAGCGCCGCGCTGATCTCCGCCACCAGCAGTGCGCCCACACCGCTCTATCCCCTTTACCGGACGCTTTTTCACCTGACGCCGACGATGCTGACGCTGATTTTTGGTGCCTATGCTTTCGCGCTGCTGGCGGCGCTACTGACGGTAGGGAAAGTGTCCGACTATACCGGGCGACGTCCGCTGATGTTGCTGGCGCTGGCGCTCAACGCCATTGCCCTGGTGATCTTTATGACCGCCGGGTCGGCGACAACCCTGATTGCAGCCCGTCTGGTGCAGGGGTTTGCTACGGGAGTTGCGTTACCGACATTCGGTGCCAGCCTGCTGGATGCCACCAAAACACGCGGGCCGCTGCTCAACTCGTTTACCGCCTTTCTGGGGATGACGCTGGGCACCCTCGCGGGCGGCATTCTGGTGAGTCTGGCCCCCTATCCTACCGTAACGCTGTACGCACTCCTGTTGTTACTGATGCTGATTGCCATGGCACTGCTGCCGCTTATCCCTGAAACCATTTCGCCTCAGCCGGGCGTGCTGGCCGCTCTGCGCCCTCAGGTCAGCATACCGCGCCGTGCGCTCGGCCCGTTGTTAAAAGTGGCACCGGTGAATATCGCCACCTGGATGCTCGGCGGTTTCTACCTCTCTCTGATGCCCACGATGGTGGCAAACGCTACCGGACTCACCTCGCCCTTCATCGGCGGATCGGTTGTTGCGACGCTGATGCTGAGCGCAACGGCAGCGGTCTTTCTCTTTCGTCCGCTACCGCCCGCCCGCGCACTGGTCATCGGGACGCTGATGCTGATGACCGGCGTGAGCGTGACGCTGACCGGCCTTTCGCTGCATAGCGTGGCCTGGCTTTATATCGGCACCGCCCTTGCGGGCCAGGGGTTTGGTTCAATTTTCGCTAACGTGCTGAAAATCATCATGCAGTTAGCGGAAAGTCATGAACGCGCGGGCCTCTTCTCCGCCTTTCTGATCAAAAGTTATCTCGCGTTTGCCCTGCCCGCAATTGCCGCCGGTATTGTCGCGCCGCATCTCGGACTGACCCGGACGGCCTGGTGCTACGGGATGACCATCCTGGTGCTGGCGATGGTGTCGCTGCTGGCAGTAAGAGGCCGTGCGCTGGCGGGCGCTGCCGGTTCCTGATCCCTGGATGACGCGGCCGGTTAGCAGCCGCGTCATCCACAATCGGCGATTTTCACTTACACTCAACGCATTAATGTCTGGTGCAGTTGCTGTGCGATACCGTGAGAATGATGCCGAAATCCCAATCCCTTCCGGTCCTGGACCGCTTTTCCCCTGCTACCCGGCGCTGGTTTTCTGCCGCCTTTAAAGCCCCAACCCCGGTACAGCAGGCGGCATGGCAGGCCATCGCCAGCGGAGCGCATGCGCTGGTGATTGCCCCTACCGGCTCAGGAAAAACGCTGGCCGCCTTTCTGACCGCCATTGATGCCCTGTTTCAGCTCCGGGCAGAGCAGCCCGCCCCCTCACGTGAAACCACGACCCGCGTGCTCTACATTTCGCCGGTCAAAGCGCTGGCGGCGGATGTGCAGCGCAACCTGACGCTTCCGCTTGCCGGTGTCTGTGCTGAGCGGCAGGCGCAGAATGAGCCCGCGATCACCCTGACTGTCGGAATGCGTTCCGGCGATACGCCGGCTGCAGAGCGCGCCCGGCTGCTGCGCCGCCCACCCGATATTCTGATCACCACCCCTGAATCGCTGTTTCTGATGCTGACCTCAAAAGCGCGCACGACGCTGCAGGGTGTCACCACGGTTATTGTTGATGAAGTGCATGCTGTAGCGGGTTCGAAGCGCGGCTCTCAGCTCGCCCTGAGTCTGGAGCGGCTGGATGCACTGCTGCCGCGGCCCGCTCAGCGCGTGGGACTCTCCGCCACGGTGCGGCCGGTTGAGCGTATCGCTGCATTCCTGGGTGGCTGCCAGCCCGTCCAGGTGGTTAACCCCTCCTCCGATCGCACCCTGCACCTGACTATCGAGGTGCCGGTGCCAGATATGACGGACATCGCCAGTGACAGCGACCTCAGCGGCGAAACGCCGTCAGCCAGCGGATCGATCTGGCCGCATATCGAAGCACGCATTCTGCAGCAGGTGATGGCCCACCGCGCCACGCTGGTGTTTGTTAATTCGCGAGGGCTGGCTGAAAAACTTACTGCCCGTCTCAATGCGCGTTTTTTTGAAAGGCAGGCGGCGGCGGAAGATCCGGATACCGCAAGCAGCGACAGCCGTGCTGACCCTATCGCCCGCTCGCATCACGGTTCCGTTTCCAAAGAGCAGCGCGCCGGGATCGAATCGGCACTCAAGCAGGGCAGCCTGCGCTGCGTGGTCGCCACCTCCAGCCTTGAACTTGGCATCGATATGGGGCCGGTGGATCTGGTGATTCAGGTAGGCGCTCCGCTCTCGGTCGCCAGCGCTCTGCAGCGCGTGGGGCGAGCCGGACATCAGGTTGGCGGCATGTCAACCGGCATCCTGTTTCCCCGGACGCGACACGATCTGCTGGATGCCGCTGTCACCTTACAGTCGATGCGTGCCGGCCAGCTCGATGCGCTTAGCCCTCCCTCTAATCCGCTGGATATTCTGGCGCAGCAGACGCTGGCAGCCGTTGCCATGGACTCCCTTCAGGTTGATGCATGGTACTGCCTCGTCTGCCGGGCCGACCCGTTTCGCGGGCTGTCGCGCCGCCTGTTTGACGCCACGCTGGATATGCTGGCCGGGAAATATCCCTCGGAGGGTTTCGCGCAGCTACGACCCCAGCTGATCTGGGATCGTGAGAGCGGTCTGCTGAGCGCGCGTCCCGGCGCTCAGCATCTGGCCGTGACCAGTGGCGGCACCATTCCCGATCGCGGCATGTTCAGCGTGATGCTGCCGGAAGGCGAAGAGCAGGCTGGCTCGCGTCGCGTCGGGGAGCTGGATGAAGAGATGGTGTATGAGTCGCGCATCAATGACATCATCACCCTGGGCGCCTCCTCCTGGCGGATTCAGCAGATCACGCACGACCAGGTGGTGGTGGTGCCTGCTCCGGGCCGTCAGGCTCGTTTGCCCTTCTGGCGGGGAGAAGGGGTTGGCCGGTCGGCCGATGCCGGAGCCAGTCTCGGGCTGTTTCTGCGCCAGCTGAATAACGTCTCCCCGGCTGAGGCGGAGAAACAGCTGCTGTCGCTGGGCTTGAATCCCCATGCAGTGACCAATCTGCTGGCCCTGCTGGCTGATCAACGCACCGCAACCGGCGTCATCCCGGACGACCGTACGCTGCTGATCGAACGCTGCCGTGATGAACTGGGTGACTGGCGGGTCATTCTCCATTCCCCGTGGGGAAAGCGGGTCAATGCTCCCTGGGCACTGGCCATTGCCGCACGTATTGAGCACCGGATGGGCATAGATGCCTCTGTGGCGGCCAGCGATGATGGCATCGTCGCCCGCTTCCCCGCCAGCGAGGAGGAGCCACCGGGCGCGGAACTCTTTGTCTTCGATAGTGACAGGCTCACGCAGATCGTTACAGAGAGTGTGGGTCACTCTGCGCTGTTCGCCGCCCGCTTTCGTGAGTGTGCCTCGCGCGCGCTACTGCTGCCCAGGCGCAATCCGGGCAAGCGTTCCCCGCTCTGGCAGCAGCGGCTGCGCGCCGGTCAGTTGCTGGCGGTTGCCAGCGCGCATGACGACTTTCCGATCCTGATCGAGACCGCACGCGAATGTCTGCAGGATGTTTATGACCTGCCTGCCCTGCACCATTTAATGGAGCAGATTGCGCAGGGCGAGGTGCAGTTCAGCGAAGTCACCACCGGACAGCCCTCCCCTTTCGCCGCTCCGCTGCTGTTTGGTTATGTCGCTGAATTTATCTATGCCAGCGATGCCCCTCAGGCGGAACGTCGTGCCTCTCTGCTGTCACTCGACAGCAACCTGCTGGGTGAACTGCTTGGCCAGACCCGCAAGCGTGACCTGCTGGAACCCGCTGTCATCGTCGGGGTTGAACAGGCGTTACAGCGCCGTGATCCCCGCTATCAGGCACAGCACGCCGAAGGCATCATCGATCTGCTGCGCGATCTTGGTCCGCTCTCCGTAACGGAGGTACGGGCACGCTTCAGCGGGGATGCACAGCAGGTCACCGGGGCGTTAACGCAGTTTGCGGCTGCGCGGCGTATTATTCCGGTCATCATCGCGGGTGAAGATCGCTGGGCCGTCATTGAAGATGCTGCCCGGCTGCGCGATGCGCTGGCGGTAGCGTTACCTGATGACCTGCCAGCAACATTTCTGTTACCACCCGCCGCCCCGCTGCATGATCTGATTGGCCAGTATGCACGCACCCATACGCTGTTCACCGCCCGGTCGCTGGCAGCCCGCTATGGTCTGGGTGTCGCCGTGGTGAATGAGGTACTGCTGACCCTGCTTCAGCAGGGCAGCCTGCTAAATATGGGATCGGCAGCAGGCGAGTCGGAACCGGCGTGGGTCGCCGCCGATATCTTCTCGCGACTGCGACTGCGTTCACTGCAATCAGCACGTGAAGCCACGCGCCCTGTTCCGCCCGCTGTCTGGGTCACTCTGTTGCTTGAGCGCCACGGCGTGCTGAATGAACGGCGTCAGGAGCAGCAGGGTGCCGAGGGCGTGTTACGGGTCATTGAGCAGCTCGCTGGCGTGCCGTTACCCGCCTCGCTCTGGGAGTCGCAGATCCTGCGCGCCAGAGTGGCCGACTATCAACCCGCCATGCTTGATGAACTGCTCAGCCGTGGCGAGGTGATCTGGTGTGGTCATAAGGCGCTGGGCCACAACGATGGGCTGATCTCGCTGCACCTGACTGAATGTGCCGCGGAGACGCTGCCGGTCATTGACACCACCCAGCCTGTCACGCCGCTGCAGCAGCAGGTTATTGACGCACTCAGCCGGGGTGGCGCCTGGTTCGTTCACGAGATCATGGCGCAGCAGGGGGAGGCAGAGTTGCCGTCTGACAGCCTCTGTGAGGCGCTGTGGCAACTGGTGTGGCAGGGTTATGTCACCGCAGACAGCTGGATTGCGGTGCGGGGCCTGCTCACGACACCGGGTGCATCCCGTGCGCGTCCGGCACGTACCCTGCGCACGCGTTTTGGCCAGCGCTTTACACCTGGCGCGCTGACAGCCCGCAGACCGGCGGTCAACACTCTGGCCGGACGCTGGTCGCGGCTCCCGCGTCAGCCGGTTGCGCCTGCCCGACTGGCCCTGTCGCTGGCGGAGAACCTGCTTGACCGTTATGGCGTGATCACCCGCGGCAGCGCGGTTGCTGAACAGATCCCGGGAGGGTTTCCGGCTCTGCAGCCGGTATTGCGCAGTATGGAAGATGCCGGTCGGCTGTTACGCGGACGTTTTGTCGACGGTGCGGGCGGTGCACAGTTTGCCGATCAGCAGACGATTGAACGACTGCGCAAACTGGCAGAGAACCCGCTCGCTGAGGCTGACGCCGTCGTACTGGCAGCACCCGATCCGGCTAATCCGTTTGGCGCGATGCTGAGCTGGCCGGTTCATGGCAGCGGTACACGCCCCACCCGTCGTCCGGGCGGACGCGTGGTGATTGCCGGTGGCGCACTGCTGCTCTACCTGCCCCCCGGCGGTAAAGAGTTACTGACCTTTACTGACGATCCCGCACGGCAACAGGCGGCGGTGGCGGCACTGGGTGCGGCGCTGAAACGGGAAAATTCATCCATGTTTACGCTGGAGCGGGCAGATGGCAAACCGGTAACCCAGTCTCCCCTGCTTAACGCTTTACGCCACGCCGGTTTTTCGCGGGTGCCACAGGGTCTCAGCTGGTATAGCTGAACACCTGCCGGATCGCTGAATCACCATTACACTTAATCGACATCCACGCAGGAGGTTTTCATGTCAGATACCACCATGACTTTCAAGTTAGGCGATCGCGAAGTTAACCGTCTTGGCTATGGCGCTATGCAACTGGCCGGGCCTGACGTGTTTGGCCCGGTTAAAGATGAAGCGCGCGCGATACAGGTTTTACGTGACGCCATTGAAGCTGGCGTCAACCATATCGACACCAGCGATTTTTATGGTCCGCACGAAACCAACAAATTAATCAGGAAGGCGCTCCATCCCTATCCGGAAGATCTCTGTATTGTCACCAAAGTGGGGGCACGTCGTGATGCAAGAGGCGGCTGGCAGGCGGCGATGGAGCCGGAGGCGCTGACCCAGGCCGTAGAAGATAATCTCCGCCACCTGGGCCTGGACGTTCTTGAGGTGGTGAATCTTCGCAGCATGCTGCATCCGGCTAAACCCAAAGAGGGCTCTCTGGCCCCTCAACTGGAGGCACTGCTGGCGTTGCAGGCACGCGGGCTGATTCGCCACATCGGTCTGAGTAATGTCACGGCTACGCAGATCGCAGAGGCCAGGGCGATGACGCCGATTGTCTGCGTACAGAACATGTATAACCTCGCGCATCGGCAGGATGATGAGCTGGTGGATCAGCTTGCTCAGCAGGGCATCGCCTGGGTGCCTTTCTTCCCGCTGGGCGGTTTTTCTCCCCTGCAGTCGGAGCAACTTAATGAGGTGGCTGCGTCCCTGAACGCCACCCCTATGCAGGTCGCCCTGGCCTGGCTGCTGCGACGTTCGCCCAATATTCTGCTGATACCGGGCACCTCCTCCCCCGCGCATCTGCAGGAGAACCTCGCCAGCCGCAGCCTGGTGCTGTCAGACGAGGTGATGGCAAAACTGAACACACTATAAATCCCGGCCTGCACGCTGCAGGCCGGTTGTGATGCTGCATTCAGAAGTCACTGAGGCAGGCTGCCAGTGGGGGCCTGTCACTGCAGTCAATGTGATGCGTGATGCGCGCGATCATGTAAGGATAGAACGGGTTAGAGGTCGCGCGCATAATCGAGTCCAGCCCCACGATCAGCACGGCACTCTCACCGCGCAGCGACAGCGTGCCAAAACTGATACCGAATTCATTTTTCCTTTCAGGCGCACTGCCATAAAGCCCATCCTCCGCCGGAAACGGAATAGCGACATGTGACAGAGAGTAGAGGCCGGCAGGATAGTCGATCGCCAGCGGCGCCCTCTTCTCCTTAGTCTCTCCCGCAGGCACGCTTCGGGTCACCATTTTGAGCGAGGTGGGTGATGCGTTGGTGAAGAGGGTCGTGGCGTAATCCCGACGCGCCTCTGGCAACAGCTGACTGACCGCGGTGTAAGAGGAGCGGCGGAATAACGGACTGACGCTGACCGCCTGATTGATATCAAACAGCACCAGCTCACTGCCATTTTCCGGCAGGTAGTGATAGAGCGATCGGATGACCGAAGGCGTACTCACGGTCGAGTCCATCACGGACTGAAAGGTCAGCACCGGCGGGAAATCTGACAATCGCTGGTCACGGGCATTCTGCTGAATCTCCTTCTGCAGCGCCTGCGTCAGCAGCCAGGTCTGGCGGGCTGCGTGTATCGGGAAGGAGTTATATTTAAACGGGTTAAACTCCGGCACGATGTTCAGCCAGGCCGTTTTCGAAAAGGCCGGCAATACAGAGGGCAGACCGGCCATGCCCGCGAAGCGGGCAAAACGGGTTACGCCGATCATCGGCGATAACAGAATCAGCTGCTGCGGCTGACGCAGCGTGGGATCATTCTGGCTGTCGAGGGCATATTTTACAGCCAGCGCCCCGCCGTTCGAGAATCCCACCAGATGCAGAGGTGTCTGCGAGCCTGCGAGCCGCGTCGCCTCTCTTACTGCCAGACGTGTCGCAGCCATCCAGTCCTGCCAGTCAACATCGGTCAGCCCTGCGGGCACCGTACCGTGACCCGGTAACCTTATCGCGACCGCCACATAGCCCTGCTGACGATACACTTCTGCAACGTGCCGCAGGCTATAGGGACTGTCGGTCAGCCCATGCAACAGGACAACGCTTCCACGGGGTTTGCCGGTCGGGTGCAGAATATAGGAGCGGTTCCAGTCCTGAGCAAAATGGCCCGGATAGATCATGCTGTCGGCAAAGTAGCGGTTGAGCGGGGTTTTCTCATCATCGCTGAGCCGATCAGTGACCTGCTGCTTCATCTCATCGAACAGCCGGTTCTCTGCCCTGAGATAGTCGGCATAGCTCGCCTTATCGAGCGCTTCAACGGTCAGCTCATGCGGAACCCAGGTATGCCAGCGCTGTAGCTCAGGTCCGCGTTCTGCTTCATAGATACGAAAAATCAGTAACAGAAGTATCAGCCCCCCAGCCACCAGGATGACATGCCATAGCCTGCGGGAAATGGTTTTCAGCTTCCGGGTCATAGTTCCTTTCCAGAAAAATCAGAATGTACAGCGAACCCTGCGAACGGCACATTGCCGTTACTGTGATGGCCGGGAGTATGAGTAAACGGCCCGTTCAGCACCTGAGACTCTCTGAATAAAAGCGAGCCAGAACAGCAGCGTTTTCTGAGCCCTCCGCACGGTGAACCCCTTAGGTTTGGTATACAGAGCAGATGACAAGGGAGTATAGCGCAGCGCCTCAGGCAATCTTTGTCTGCGGTCATGCTTCATCTGACTGACCGTTTCTGTAATAACTACCGGGAGTGTAATGCGTTGTTTTCTGGCGATTTCAGCCTGAAATCGCCAGAGCGGTATAAAAAAAGACCACACCTCTGAGCTGATTACAGTGAACGTTTATTCTGATGACGCATCAGCCGGAGGAAGAAAAAGACAGATTGAGGGGAATGCGGAGAGGAAAACCGGATTCGGCGCGAGTGCCGAATCCGGGGATGGGATTATCAGGCTTCAGCCGCTTTCTGCTTTTCGCCAAACTTCTCTTTCATGTGTGATTCGATCTCTTCCAGACTCTTTCCGCGCGTTTCCGGCACCATCGCCATCACGAAGATAAGCGATCCGACGTTAATCGCAGCAAAGATAAAGAAGGTGGTGCTGCCGGCATATTCCATGATCGGCGGGAAGCCAAACGCGACTACCGCATTGAAAATCCACTGAAGTGACACTGCCCCGCCCGTCAGGACGCCGCGCAGCTGCATCGGGAACAGCTCCGACATCATCAGCCAGTAGACCGGCGAGATGCACATCTGCATGCAGAACAGGAACAGCAGAATACAGGCCAGCGCCAGATAACTCTGCATCAGGCTGGTGCTCATAAAGGTCAGCACGCTCCCCAGCAGAATCTGCGCGGTGACAACCAGGCAAAGACCGGTGATCAGCATGGTGCGACGCGGGAAGCGACTGATAGCCCAGATGCCGACAAAGGTGGCCAGTACCGATACCACGCCATTACCGATGGTGGCAGCGATCGAGGCACTGGTGCCCAGACCGGTCGACTTCAGGATAATAGGCGTGTAGTACATAAACCCGTTGACGCCGGTGAACTGCGCGACGAAGCCCAGACCGACGCCGATGATCATCAGCCGGATGACCCATTTCTCGCGGATCAGGGTTTTCGCGTCCGGACCCCGCTCTGCCGCCCTCGCCTGCTTCTTCATCTGCGCCATCTCATGGCGCACCTCACGCGGCGTCTCGCGCAGGTACTTCAGGATCTTTTTCGCCTCTTTCAGTCGACCTTCCGCCACCAGCCAGTGTGGTGATGCAGGCACAAAGAAGGTGCCGATAAACAGCAGAAGCCCCGGTACCATCGCAATCGCCAGCATATAACGCCACAGGTGCTCATCATGCAGCAGATAGCTCAGCAGCGTACTGGCAACGTAGGCGACCAGCTGCCCGGTCACGATCATCAGCTCGTTACGGCTGACCAGTGGCGCACGCAGGCGCGGTCCGGCAATCTCGGCGATAAACACCGGCACAGTCGACGAGCCACCGCCGACAGCGATCCCCAGCAGGAAGCGCATTGCCACCATGACGTTGACCGAAGGTGCCAGCGCAGTTCCCAGTGAACCCAGCACGAAAATCACTGCCAGTGAGCGTAACGTAATACGGCGGCCAAAGCGGTCAGAGAAGAAACCACTGAGGAAAGAACCGATCGCGGCCCCGAACACCAGCGAAGAGGCGACCAGTCCTTCGGTGAAGGAGTTAAGCCCCAGCCCGCCCTGAGCAGGCGGGGACGTCATATAAGGTAATGCACCTGAGATAATCCCGGTGTCGTAACCAAAAGCCAGTGCACCCATCGTCGCCACCAGCACCACCAGAAAAATACGCTGGCGAACCGTATCGGCTGGCGCGTGGTCGCCTGTATCACCCGAGTCTGAAGTATTAATACTCATCATATCCCTGTCATAAAAGTTAAGCGGCCCGCCTGATTAAATTTCATACGGACCAGAAATGGAACATTCACACCAATTGTGTAAAGAAGTGTAGACGGTATTCTGGAGTTAGCTCTGGCAAGGCACTTTTTATAAAGCGCGACTTTTAAACAGGTTAATCAGCGTGATAGTCGCACTGACTGACTAACCCTCTGCCGGTGTGATGACATCGCTGGTGGTGATGCTGTCCGGCGGATACCGCGTCAGCTGGCTGGCTGGCTGGCTGGCTGGCTGAAATGTGCATTTTCCGATCTTATCCTGACAACCTGGGATGACAGCTTAATGGCCTTTTACTGATTGCAGTGGACAGTGCAGGTGGAATATCGACGCACTATCGTTATAAACAGCTCTGATGATTGCGCTACCTTATCGATGCCAGTGGCCAGGGGCGAAGTGTGGTGGTAAGTGCAAAGGGACAGCCGTGGGAAGCAGGGCGTAAAGTCTGTCGGTGCAGTACCCGGAACCGATGACTTCCCGATTCACTGTAAACAGTAGCAGGCTTATTGCCGGAGAAAAAAGTTATCCACTTTTTCTGTGGATAACTGAGGGATATTTTCTGAGTATCTTTTCATACTGGCTGACCTTCACCCGGCTATGAAGCAGACAGGCTTGGTTTCTCCTCCTTTCTGTTCATTTGTAAACACCACGCTGGTGACGGGGTAGTGGCGCAAATGGCGATTTCAGGCTGAAATTCTCAGTACATAAATTTTAAATACAACGGGTTAAGGTCAAAGTCACCACGCAGACATGCGCACTTTTACTTAAAGTCCGCCGGGCAGCGCTGAATAATTCTGAGCTAAGGCACGACGACTTAAAATCAGTCTGGCGGGGCTGGTCACTAATGAAGCACCTTAGCGACAGCAGTATGCCGTTACGCTGACCAGGAGGCACGATCCAGCGCAATAAGAAGGTAAAGCAGAGAAAGGCGAGGTTATGCCCTCAGCGTAAACCGGGCGGCGACGAAGCGTGCGTTAAAAGGGCTGATGACGTGGCGATTTCATGACGGTTGAAAGCAGATAATTCATGAATAAATATATTCTATTCAACAGGTTAATCATTATCCACACGCTGAAATCATGGCGATTTCAGCCTGAAATTCGGCTTTAAGTCGTCTGTCAGACGGCGTATGCAGGGATAACCCTAATAAAAAAAGCCAGCCCTGAAGGCTGGCTGATGAGAAAAGCATGAACTCAGCGGTTGAGATATTTTTTTAGCGTCTCGGCGATGACTTTATCCAGTTCTTCCTGCAACTCTTTCGACTGACGGTTAAACTCATAGCTGAACATCCGGCCACGCACCTTTTTGCGGGCAAAGCGATCTTTGTCAGCAAATGACCAGAGCGCCACTGAGTGCGTTTTATCTTTTTCCGGTTCCTTGATCAGCGTCTGGCTCCCCTGACGAATCAGACGCAGGATGTGATTTTTAATCTCATCCTCCGCCAGACCTTCGCGGGCGCACACCACATCAATTTCCATCGAGATGGCTTCAATCAGCGCCTCTGTGCTTTGTCCTGACTCGTTCAGCTTCTCCGCTGCCTGTAATAACGCTTTATAGTCCGGATAAGTGAGTTCAGCATGATTAGGGAATAGGGAAATCAGATCGGCAGGGACGCTGGCAGCCTGAAGCGCACGCGTGACTTTTGCCTGAGACAGCCCCTGATTTTCGGCAATCTCTTTTTGTGATAATCCGCCATCCTTCAGCGTCAGCAGACGCATCCCCACTTCACGCAGGTTATGCTCCCGGGCCGTCTGAATATCCTGCGCCAGTCTGCGCGCCTCATCGGCGGTGACAGGCGATTCGGTTATCAGGACATCCAGACCGGTCTTGCAGTAAAGCGCAGCGGCACGGCGACGTGAGCCGTCAAGGATCTCAATGCGTCCGTCACGCATCACACCAATCGCAGGGAAAAACTGCTGCAGTTTGATGGTGCGGATAATGTCACGCAGGGAATCCGGTGTCAGTCCTGCCTGATCGCGTCCGTTGGTTTCCATCGTGACAAAGGTTTTGCTTTCAACATCGCCTGCGGCAATGCGTTCAAAACGAAACTGCGCGCGCTTGCCGGTGGCCAGCACGAAAGTCTGGCTGTGCTGGCTGTCAGGTGCATCATTTTCCAGTGGTGTCTGGCTGAAGGTTCTGCCAATCGTAATTCTTTTTGCGCTCATACAAACCTCAGTTCAGGCGAATAAATTCGATACGGTCGAATACGGCTTTTGCAAAATCCTCTGCGGCGGAGCGCGCATTTTTCAGGGCTTCGCTGCTGCCAACGTAGGTCGACGGGTTCGCGGAAATGACCGTATCAAAGGATTCACCACAACGTTCGAAACCATCCAGGCGGGGAAGGGCTGCATCAAGCATATCGCCACCAAAAATCTCTTTTGCCAGGCTGTGGCAGAGTTTATGGTCTGCTTTATTTGAGAGCTTGGACATAAAGCCGATGTTGCCCTGTAAGCGGCAGGTTGCGCCGGAATCTTCAATAATCGCGATCAGCTCTGGCAGGCGAGTCAGATACTTAAGCGTTGAGTGGAAGTCAACCTGGGCCGGAGGAACCGGCGTCATCAGCAGGTCAGAAGCTGCGATGGCGTTCTTCAGAAACGCATCCAGATGCGGCCCGCTGTCGACAAAGATGAAGTCATAATCTTTTTTCAGCTTAGCGATAACGTTGTCATACAGCACGGCATGAACGTTCTGCTGTGGCAGATGCTCAGCGCAGAGCTCATCCCAGCGCGAAGCGATAAAGGCATCGTCAATCGAGGCTGGCAGCACATCTACACCGGGAATGATTGAAGGAACGATAAATTCATTAACCAGCTCATCCCGCGAGACATTCTGCAGCATCGCCTGAGCAGCCGTCGCCTCCACCAGCCCTACTGAGCGCTCGTGGTTCAGAAACATCGTGGCTGAGGACTGCGGATCGAGGTCAATAACCAGGATACGCAAGTCTTCAAACAGCAGATGGGGGTGGGCGCGCAGCGCGTGCGCAAGGGAGACGGTAGAAACGGTTTTGGAAACGCCGCCCTTCAGATTGCCGACAAAGAGGGTGTAGGCTTCACCATGGCGGTCGCGATACTTTGGCACGCCACGATGATGATAAATATCGATAATATTCTGGATCGACATGGCGTACTTAACAGACGTCCCTGCGGCGCGTTTATCAAACTGATAGCCACTCTCTTCCATCTCATTAACGGCATAATCGACGCTGGCTCGGGTCAGTTTAGGCAACTTGGCTAACGCCGCCTTGGCGTAGACCTGATAATAGGTATTTTCATGCAGTTCCTGCTTCTGCGCCTGAATCTGCTCGGTGAGGCTGAGCAGCATGCGTTCTGAACGCTGTGCAACTTTCATCACCTGCTTGTCGTCGTTAGCCATAGTTGCTCCAGATATGTAGGATTTACGACTTTATACAGAAATCCTGCACATGAGGCAATAAATTATCCTCTCAACACAATCTGCGTTTTTATGTAACAGCACGGGTTATAGTGAGCTTCATCACACTATTGCTGCAGAGCGGAACGATATCGCGCGCTCAGAACCGGAACATTCACTGTAATCAGCATAACGTTCACTGTAATGAGTGAACCGATTGAGGGTAAGCAGTGGATGATTGCAATGACAGACAAGAGGTAAAAACAGCAGGCACAGGAAGATAAGCGGAAAACATTCACTGTAATCAGCAGCAGCCTAATCACAATGCCGGTAGCGATCGGCAGGATGGCGCGCCAGATCAGAATTGTGCAACCTGCAGATATCTGCATCCAGAGGTAAGAGTCGCTTCGTGGCTCAGCCAGCACAAAGCAAAACGTTCACTGTAATCAGTAGCGTTCAGTTTGCTGACGATGGCCTGTCTGATGTTCACTGTAATCAGCAAAGGGAGGTTATAGGCCATGTCAGGCAGAGAGGGCAGGGCAAAGATTCACTGTAATCAGCAATAGTCTGCTGACCTTCTTTACGGAGGGTAAACCTGACGCGGAACAGCAGATAAAAGGTGAAACTGTCACTTCAGCGGCGGATAGCTAACTGCGTGTGGCTGGTAACGTTCACTGTAATCAGTCGCGCCTACTGTGGGCTACTATTCACTGTAGTCGGTAAGTGAACAAAGTCCAGGCTGACGTTCACTGTAATCAGCAAAAAGTGTCAATTCTGCGCGATCCGGTTTGGCCGCTGTAAGGATTAATCAGCGCCCTGCCTGACGCAGTAACTGACAACGTCCTGCAGGGTATCTCTGATTCCCTGCTAACGTTCACTGTAATCAGCAAACAGGAGCAGCAATTGTTCGTTAACGGCCAGGCATTCACTGTAATCAGTACAACATTCACTGTAGTCAGTACAACGCTTAAGATCATCTCCTGATCAGCATGCAGGTTTCAGGCAGGCGTCAGAAACATTCACTGTAATCAGTAGCGGTCACGCAGCAATCCGTAACCCTGTATGACGACAGCCTTAGCCTGTAGCTGTTCACTGTAATCAGTAACGCAACCCCGCTGTTCTGACCCTGGCGGCAGAGGATCATAGCGCGCTGAACCGGTGCATCATCATCACGCTGCTTTAAAGCAGGGAGAGATTGCTGCATTCACTGTAATCTGCAACAGGGGATAAGAGGACGGCCCGGAACGTTCACTGTAATCAGTAAATGTCAGCGCAGAGAAGATGACGAGAAATGTATGTGAGTACACACTTTCGTTTAAAGCCTTGAAACGGTAGCTTCTGCAGGAAAAGGATTATCGCTGTTATCGTTCTGAGAGGTAAAAGGCTACTGATTACAGTGAACGTTGCTGAATACAGTGAATGGGTGGGGGTGACTGATTACAGTGAATGGTCAGGATAGGCTCGCTTCCCAAAGGCAGCGGGAAAGTGACACTGCCACGCGGTCTGCTGATTACAGTGAACGCGAGCCGTTAGTCATCAAATTCGATGTCATCCAGGGAGTCGATACTCTCCAGATTGCTGATGCCATCCAGCTTTGGCGTACGGCTGTGGATAATGAAAAAGACTGAGCGACCACGCTTTACTTCTGAATAGTCCAGATAACCAATCTCTTTCAGCTGCTCCATCGCACGTCGTACCACGTGGTTCTGCGTCGTGGTCTTGGAGCCCAGATTCAGGCGCATGCGCAGGCGTGCCAGTGAGATAGGGGCAGGATTGGTGGGCAGACTCTCCAGGAAGGTATAGAGCGCCTGAGCAGACTCCTTGCGCTTCAGACGGGATATCGCGCGCAGCTGAAGCAGGACTTTATGGTCAAAGTTATAGAGTTCGAACAGCTTTGGGTCAGCCTGAATACGCACGATATCTTTTTCGCGATCGTAATAAGCAGACTGAACAAGGTGGGTGTGATACGCCTTGCCATTGCCTTCAAAGGAGAGGGTATTGGTCGCGATACGGCGTAACGACGCGTCCAGGCGCTTACGCAGTGCGGCTGAAGAGTTTGCCGAGGGAATGCCGCACATCTTCACAAAGTCGATAAAGGGGAGTGTGACGGTATCGCCTTTGGTGGGATAGCGGGAGAACGACTGAATGATGCCCGCCCAGGTTTTGAAATCGTTATCCATATCCAGCCGCGCGCCGGTAATGGTAATCTTTTCGTACCCTTCGGCTTTCACCAGCGTCAGGTTCTTCAGCTCTTTAGTCGCATCCGTTGAGGCCATCGCACCGGATTTACCGCGTGCCGTCGATTTCAGGGTCGGCACGAACAGTCCCAGACGCATTAAGGCGACCGGCTGAACGGTATTATTCTTGTTGGGATGAAGCTGAATAACTTCACCACTGTTTTTGGTCACTGACAGAAAAGGTTCTAGCAACGCTTTGTTTTCATTGTCTTTATCTGCCATGGCGTAGGATCTTCATTCTGTGGATGAAAGGGATCGTTTTCTGACTACAGTGAACATTAGCACTGTTTACAGTGAACATGCTACCTGGTACAGTGAATAAAGTACTGATTACAGTGAACACTTTACTGATTATAGTGAACGCGATCACCCTTTCAGCCCTTGGTGGGTGCGGCCTGCGACGATCGGGGATCTCTTAGGATCTCTATATGATCTATTAAGGATCGTTTTTTAGGATCGGGTCACTGTATAAGTGGATAACTTCCTCATTCGCTTATGCTTCAGAAGCGTTCAGGCTGCATCTCGTCTCTCTGCACATTTCGCGCCGGAAGCCAGTTCGCAGCAATCCTGCCACCTGCATTCTCGAAAAATAAACAACTTCCTCACTATTATTCATTTTTCATCATCAACTTCAGCGCGTATCGTCTTTTCATCACTGAAAGAATAAGGAAAGGGCACCATGACTGAATATGTACTCTCACGCAATCCGGCAACCGGCGAAATTCTGGCTCGTTATCCTCTTCAGAGCCCTGCAGAACTTGAACAGGCACTGACAAAAAGCGCCTCTGCCTTTGCCCTGTGGCAGCGCAGCAGCATGGACGATCGCGTTCGTGTCCTGCGTCAGCTGGGCGAACAGATCCGACTGCGGGAAAACGATCTCTCCCGCACCATTACCCTGGAGATGGGCAAACCGATTGCCCAGGCGCGCGCAGAGGTTCTGAAATGCGCAAACTTATGCGACTGGTATGCTGAACATGGCCCGGCCATGCTGGCCGATCAGCCAACGCAGGTTGCTGATGCCTGGCAGCGGTTTCGACCTCTGGGCGTCATCCTGGCGGTGATGCCGTGGAATTTCCCGCTGTGGCAGGTTCTGCGCGGTGCAGTAAGCATGCTGCTGGCCGGGAACACCTACCTGCTGAAACACGCGCCAAACGTCATGGGAAGCGCCACGCTGATGGCGGAACTCTTTGAAGCAACCGATCTGCCTGCTGGTGGCTTTAACCTGATTAACGTCGACAATGATGGGGTCTCCGTCGCCATCAAGGATGACCGGATTGCCGCTGTTGCGGTGACTGGCAGCGTTCGGGCAGGTGCCGCCATTGCCGCACAGGCGGGCGCAGCACTGAAAAAGACCGTGCTGGAACTGGGCGGATCCGATCCCTTCATCGTACTGGCAGACGCCGATCTTGATGAAGCCGTGAAATCAGCCGTCATCGGACGTTTCCAGAACACCGGACAGGTCTGTATGGCTGCCAAGCGCTTTATTGTGGAAGCGCCAATCGCAGAAGCGTTTGAAAAACGCTTCACCGCAGCCGTGCAGGCCCTGACGATGGGCGATCCCCTGGACGAAAAGACGTTCCTGGGCCCGATGGCACGCGCCGATCTGCGCGATGAACTGGATGGTCAGGTTAAGGCGACACTGCGTGAAGGCGCCCGTCTGGTACTGGGCGGCGAGAAGGTAGCAGGGGAGGGGAATTATTATGCTCCGACTATTCTTGCCGATGTTACGCCTGCCATGACCGCTTTCAGAGAGGAGCTGTTCGGCCCCGTCGCCGCCATTGCGGTCGCACGCGATCCACAACATGCACTGGAGATCGCCAACGACAGCGACTTTGGCCTCAGCGCCACCGTCTGGAGCGGTAACGAAGCGATCGCCGATCAGCTGGCGCTGCAGCTGGAAGTCGGGGCCGTCTTTGTGAATGGCAACGGCGCATCCGATCCGCGTGTCACCATCGGCGGCGTGAAAAAAAGCGGCTACGGCCGTGAACTGTCACATTTCGGCGTACATGAGTTCTGTAACGTCCAGACCGTGTGGAAGAATCGCCGCTAAGCGTTACTGTGCAGCCGGAAGATAGGCAGGTGCGGGTCTGGAACCCGCTCTGAGCGGACGCAGCAGCCGATGCGGAGCAAAAGCACTCAGCATCGGTGAAGCTGTTCCGCTCAGCATCGCCTCTGCCACCAGTCTGCCCAGCAACGGGGCAAGGGTCATCCCGCTATGGCTGACCATCAGGTAGACACGTGAAGCATCACTGATATACCCCAGCGCAGGCAGTCCATCGGACGGCCGCGACCGCTGTCCCGTTTCTATCCGCTCAATCCTCGCGCCCTCACACTGCCTGAAAAGCCGCTGCAGGCGTCGCAGCATCTCTTTTCCAATCAGCCCATCAGGAGAAGCCGGACGGGCCGGATCGGCGTGCTGATCCAGATCCAGTGCCTGCAGCATCAGACGACCCGCACCATCCGGGCGCACATTCAGTTCCGGCGTAATCAGATTGCAGTTGAGCGAGACAGGTAACGGCTGCGTCTGTGCCAGAAAACTGCAGGCAACAGGATCGGCCCGGTTCGCATCGGTCATCGCCAGTTGCAGCCCGCACTGGCTCATCAGTTCCGGGGCCCAGCGGCCGCAGGCCAGCACCAGCTGATCCCCCTGCCAGGTTTCACCGCTGGCCAGGGTCAGCTGAACATCACGGTCTGATTCGGTCAGCGTGGTCACCTCATTGTTGCAGACCAGCTGGCCACCACTGGCCCGCAGGTCGGCTATCAGAGAGGCGATAAACAGGCTCGGATAGAGCAGGCATTCCGAAGGAAAAAACCATCCCTGCTGAACGCGGGGATCGAGTCGAAGCTCCGGCAGTGCGCTCAGCAGCGCGGCACGATCGCGGGTTTCGACGGGATAGTGCAGGGCAGAGAGTTTCGCGGCTCGCTGCTCCAGCTGACGCTGAGTGGCTTCATCGCTCGCCCACTCCAGCGTACCGGTTTCCAGCAGCCACTGTGGCGATGACGGGTGTGCAGCCTGCCAGCGCTTGTGTTCGTCAATCGCAGCGGCATTAAGCTCATGGTAACGGGCGGGATCTTTGCCGTTGGCGTTAACCCAGGCATAGCTGATCTGGCTGGTGCCGCAGCCGGGAAGGTTTTTATCAAAGACCGTCACCTGCGCGCCGCGGCAGGAGAGCGACTGCGCAACGGCTAAACCCAGCACGCCGGCACCGATAACGGCAATACGTTGTGGCATAGTTGGCTTCCCCGGAATGAAGATCGGCGGGCGAGGGTCGCCCGCCGGATCAGTCCACTATTACGGAGCCTGGAAGTGCCGTCAACTCTCCTGTCAGGCCGTCACCTCATCAAACCAGGCGGGCACCGGATCGGGCAGGGTGACCCACAGCTCCGGTCCCATCGCCATCTCCTCAGGGGTCAGCAGCGCCTGTTCCAGCGCGTCCCGTATATGTGTCTCGTCCATCTCAATACCGATAAAGACCAGCTCCTGACGTGCATCCCCGGCGCCTTCCTGCCACTGTTCAGCAATGAAGTTAAGGGTGTCAGCATCCTGCGGCCAGTCGGATCGTGGCACGCTGGCCCACCAGCGTCCGGCGTAACCCTGGCGCGCTACCGCGCCCGCCTGTGACCAGAGCGCCGCATAACCCGGCCGGCTGGCGAGCCAGAAATACCCTTTAGAGCGGATCACGCCCTCCAGCTGGTGATTGACCACCTGCCAGAAGCGCGCCGGATGAAAAGGACGACGGGCGCGCCAGGCAAAACTGCGAATACCGTACTCTTCTGATTCCGGCTGATGCTCACCGCGCAGCGTCTGCAGCCAGCCGGGAGCCTGCGCGGCCCGGTCGAAATCGAACCGGCCGGTGCTGAGCAGCGTCGCCAGCGGAACCTGCCCGAATTCGCTGTTTACGATGCGGGCATGGGGATTGAGGGCCCGCAGCATGCCCTGCAGCTGATGCAGCTCCGCCGGGCTGAGCAGATCCGTTTTGTTCAGCACCAGCAGATCACAGAACTCGATCTGATCCACCAGCAAATCCACCACCGCGCGCTCATCCTGCGCGCCCAGCGACTCGCCGCGCGACTGCAGATCGTCCACCGAACGGTAGTCGCGCAGGAAGTTAAAGCCATCCACTACGGTGATCATACTGTCCAGCCGGGCATAGGCGGAGAGGCTTTCGCCCTCTTCATCCTCGAACGTAAAGGTTTCCGCCACGGGCAGCGGCTCCGAAATACCGGTGGATTCAATCACAAGATGGTCAAAACGTCCCGCCTGAGCCAGCCTTTTTACCTCTACCAGCAGATCTTCACGCAGCGTGCAGCAGATGCAGCCGTTACTCATTTCAACCAGTTTTTCATCGGTGCGCGACAGCTGCGCACCGCCGTTACGCACCAGGGCCGCGTCAATATTCACTTCAGACATATCATTGACGATGACCGCGATGCGGCGTCCTTCCCGGTTGTTGAGAATATGGTTAAGCAGGGTGGTTTTACCGGCACCGAGAAAGCCGGAGAGAACCGCAACGGGGAGACGCGGATCTTCTGATGTCAGGTTGGAAAGTGGCATAGTATTACCTGTAACGAGTGACCAATAGATATGTTATAACATAACATTTATGGCGCTGTTTTCAACCGGGACGCAAAAAAAGGAGACGTCATGCAACAACTCACGCTCGTTCCGCGTCTGATGCCTGAAGTCAGGCGTGGCGAAAAAACCTCGACGGTGCGCTGGCAGGAGGGCGAGATCGTCACCGGTCCGCTGAGGCTGGTCAATCAGCAGAATGCGGCGGACTCGGTGGTGGTGTGGGTGACGCGGATAGATACCCTGCGGTTATCCGATGTCGCCGCCGCACTGGGAAAGGAGGCAGAGTGGCCGGATGCGGTGCTGCTGGCGGGGATGCGTGAGCACTATCCGGCCATCACGCTGGCGTGTCAGGTGCAGCTGATTACCCACCTGACGCCCGAACAGAGTCAGCCTCTCCTGACCGGAGGGTGATCAGTGATTCTCAATAATCATCATCGCCAGCGTATCCGCTTCCAGTGCGCGGAAAAGATGAGGTTCGTCACCCGGATAGGTAATGTAATCCCCGACGTTCAGTTCGACCGCCGTATCGACCGGCCCGACCAGCGCCCGGCCGCGGGCAATAATAATATGCTCGACCGTATTGGGATTATGCGGATGTGAAACGCGCTCGCTGCCAGGCTGAACCTCCAGCAGGTAGATATCACGCCGGGCACCGGGAGGACAGGAAGCCAGTAAAATGGCCTGATAATCGGCCAGCTCAGCGGTCACTGACAGGCCTTCTCCTCGGCGGATCACCTGCAGCTGACGGGTGTCCGGCTCCATCAGGCGCGAAAAGGGGATGTTCAGCGTCACGCAGAGTGACCACAACGTTTCAATGCCGGGATTGCCCACACCGGCCTCCAGCTGTGACAGGGTCGATTTGGCAATCCCGGCACGGCGTGCCACTTCGGCCAGCGACAGGCCTGCCCGCTGACGTTCCCGCACTAATGCACTGGCGATAATGCTGATAGGGGTATTCACTTGCACTCCTGACAGATGCACTGTTTTTTATATCGAACGAAACGTTCGACTTGTAAATCGATTATAACGTGTTCATTATATCGGATTATATGTTCATTACGAGAGGGAGTGATGCTTTTTCCGCACATGCAGGTTCTGGACAAGGGGGTGATCAAAGCGATCTTTCTTGTCTGCGTCGCTGACGGTATTGTCGGTTTATCCTATGGCTCGCTGGCGTCTGCCGACGGATTCCCGCTCTGGGTGCCGCTGGCCCTCTCAACGCTGGTGCTGGCGGGGGCGTCAGAATTTCTGTTCATCGGCATCGTAGCCGGCGGAGGCAGTCCCTTTACCGCCGCCGCGGCGGGCCTGCTGGTGAATGCGCGTCATCTGCCGTTTGGCATCGCGGTCAAAGATTTGGTGGGTCAGGGACCACAGGGCTGGTTTGGCTGTCACATCATGAATGATGAAAGCGTGGTCTTTGGCATCTCTCAGCCGCAGCTGGCTCAGCGGCGCTGCGCATTCTGGCTGTGCGGCATCGGTATCGGGCTGATCTGGCCGACCACCGTGATGACCGGGGCGATGATTGGTCAGTTCATCCCCGATATTTCGGTCATCGGGCTGGATGCGGTGTTTCCGGCGATTCTTATCGCTCTGATCTTCCCGGCGCTGCGGCAGCGACGCACCCGGATCCCCGCCACCGTTGGCGCGCTGCTGTCACTGGTGGCGACGCCGCTGGTACCGGCAGGCATGCCGGTGCTGTTTTCGCTGCTTGGCCTGCTGACATGGAGATCGCGCAAATGACGCATCAGGGAACCCTCATCGCAGGCATCGCCCTGCTGGCCGCCGGCACCTGGCTGATGCGGTTTGCCGGTGTCAGACTGGGCAACCGTCTTCCTATCAGTGAGCGCTCACAGCAGATGCTCTCCGATGCTGCAACCATCCTGCTGCTGGCGGTGGCGGCGACCACGACGCTGTTTGAAGGTCACCATTTTGCCGGGGTGGCCCGGGTAGCCGGAGTCGGCTTTGCCCTGCTGCTGGCCTGGCGTCGGGCACCGCTGATTATGATTATTCTCGGCGCGGCGGCGATGACGGCGCTGCTGCGGTTTCTCGGTGTGCCCTGACTACGCGGGACTCCTCAGACCGAAAAAAGGGGCGGGACGTTGTATTCGGGTCTGGGATCACGGCATGATGATCCCTTATCTCCTGACAGGAAGTTTTCTATGCCTCGTCCGTTACAGATAGGTCTGCTGCTGTTCCCCGAACTCACCCAGCTTGATTTAACCGGTCCCTGGGAAGTCTTTGCGCGCACGCCCGGCGTGGCGTGCCATCTGATCTGGAAGGATACTCAGCCGGTGCGATCCGATCGTGGCCTGGCGATTGTACCGACCACCACCTTTGAAGCCTGCCCGCCACTGGATGTGATTTTTGTGCCCGGCGGGCCGGGCCAGATTGCGTTGATGTCGGACACGGAAACGCTGGACTTCCTCCGGAAGCGAGCCGGTGAGGCGCAGTGGGTCACCTCGGTCTGCACCGGTTCGCTGGTGCTGGGGGCCGCCGGATTGTTACAGGGCTACCGGGCCACCTCACACTGGAGTTCCCTCGATCAGCTGGCTCTGCTGGGTGCGCAGCCGGTGAGTGAGCGGGTGGTACGGGACCGCAATCGCATCACCGGGGCAGGCGTGACCTCCGGCATCGATTTTGCCCTGACGCTGGTGGCGGAGATTGCAGATGACGCGACAGCCAGAGCGATTCAGCTGCAGATGGAATACGATCCTGCGCCGCCCTATAACAGCGGTTCTCCGCAGAGTGCTCCCCCTCAGGAAGTCGAAGCAGCCCGGACGAAGATGGCGACGTTTATCGCCACTCGCCGTGCGGCCACCGAAGCGGCAGCAGCGCGGCTACAGGCTGATCAGTTTGCGCACGCCGGGGATACGCAGCAGCAGCAGTGACACTGTCATGCTGAATATCAGGGTCAGGGCGATAACCAGCAGCTTATCGCCCAGCGTCTCGATGCGGATTGCTGCGGCCAGCAGTCCAAAAATCAGATAGTGCAGGATGTAAACACCCGTCATGGTTTTTCCCAGTGTGGTCAGCAGCGGCGTCACCCACCGGGCGCGCGCCGGCAGCCGGATGGCGTTGATGCTGATGACGATCAGCACCACCAGCAGATAAACCTGTGAACCGGTCAGCAGCACCTCGTTGCTGGTCGCCAGGAAGCGCGCAATAAAGTAGTACCGCTCGTAGAGCCAGGTAAACAGGTAGACCGCAGGCAGCAGCAGCAGGCTGGTTTTTATCACCCGCGGTGAGGTGAAAAAAGGCATGACGGCGGGCGCGGCCATCAGCCGGCCCGACAGGTAGTAGAGCACCCATGTCCAGATGCGATACTGCGGCGGCAGCGATAAAAAGCGCCTCTCCGGGGAGAGACTGGCAAGCAGATCATAGGTAAACGCGAAAATCAGCAGCAGAAAAATGAGTGACGCCATCACGCCCGGCCGCCGGACCAGCCGGTCGATCAGGGGATGCGACACATAAATCACGATCAGCGCGATCACAAACCACGGCTGAATCAGATACCCCTTGTGGTGCATCCCGGCAAGCCAGAAAAAGCTGAACCAGAAGAGAAAGATCAGCAGAATGCGGCGAATCCTGCCGAGCTGCCACGCAGGGGTAGGCTGCTCACCCGCATCCATATAGCCGCTGAGCAGAAAATAGAGCGGCGTGGCGATGGTGGAGACGAAGCTCAGCACGTTGAGCGTCAGGCTGACATCGTAATAGTACCGGTCGTAACTCTGATAAAGCGTAAAAAACGACACCGCCGCGATGCAGGCCAGCGTCTTCAGCATCGCCAGCCCGCTCTTATTCACCCTGCGCCTCCTGCTCCCCATCGTGGAAGCAGCGATACAATACCGGCAGCACCAGCAGCGTCAGCACGGTGGCGAACCCCAGGCCGAAGATAATCACCACCGCCATGCTCTGGAAAAAAACGTCGCGAAGCAGCGGCAGCAGACCCAGCACCGTAGTGAAGGCGGTCAGCAGAATAGGGCGCAGGCGTGACGTCGCGGCATCAGTAATCGCCTGCTGCAAGGGTTTCTCCTGGCGGAACAGCCGGATCTCTTCAATCAGCACGATCCCGTTGCGGATCAGCATACCCGACAGACTCAGCAGGCCAATCAGCGCCATAAAGCCAAACGGAATACCGGTAAGAAGAAAGCCACAGGTCACGCCAATCAAAGCCAGTGGTACCGTAATCCAGATAGCCACGGCGTCGCGCAGCGAGTTGAACATCAGCACGGTAATGATGAACATCGCCAGAAAGCCCACCGGCAGCGAACTGAGCAGGCCGCTCTGCGCTTCACGCGAGCTCTCCAGCTCGCCACCCCATTCCAGCCGGTAACCTGCGGGCAGTCTGAGCTGATCGATCTGCGGCCGGACCCGGGCCACCACCTGGGCTGCGGTCAGCCCCGAAGCCGGATCGGGATCGGTCTGAACGGTCAGCACGCGCGTCCGGTCACGACGCATAATCAGCGGATTTTCCCACGCCAGCCGGAAGTCAGCGATCACATTGCTCATCGGCACAAAGTGCTGGAGAGCGCTACTCCAGAGCTGGATATTCTCAATATGATCGACGCTCTGCCGCTCCTCATCGGCGGGGTAGAGCATCACCGGCATCAACCGCGAACCGTCACGGAAAAGGCCGACGGCGTCACCGCTGAAATTCATCCTCAGCGCCTGGTCAATATCCCGCTTATCGATGCCCAGCTCCTGCCCGCGCAGCACCGAATAGAGCGGGCGGAGCACCTTGCTGCGCTCCTGCCAGTCGTTACGAACCGGGAAGGCTGAGCCATCAGCTAGGAAAATCGCATCCAGCTGGCTGCCGATATGACGCAGGACTTCAGGATCGGGACCGATAACCCGCAGTGCAATCGCGCTGTCGCTGGCGCTGCCAAACTGGATGCGCTTAATGCGTGGCCTGACCTGCGGATAGTTCTGCTGGATAAACCTCTCGGTTTTCAGCGACAGCGCCTCCATCTGCCTGCCATCCTTCACCCGCACCATAATCTGGGCGAAGTTGCTGTACTGACGTGCGGCGTCATAGGTAAGCGTAAAGCGCAGCGCGCCCTGGCCGACGGTCGTTACCGTCGCCGCGACGTCCGGTTGCTGATTGATAAAACGCGCAATATCCGCTGCCGTCCCGGCGGTATAGTGGATATCGGTGCCGTAGGGCAGCCAGAGATCGGTAAAAAAGATCGGCGTGCCGGAGGAAGGAAAGAAGTTCTGCTTCACCAGGGTAAAGCCATACAGCGACAGGGCTAACAGTGCCACCATCACCGTCAGCGTCGTCAGGCGAAAACGCAGCAGACCACCCAGCGCCTTGCGATAGAGCCGGAAAACCATCCCCTGATAAGGCGCAGAGGCGGCGTTCTGCTCAGGCTGAATCGCACCCCGCCGCCGTTCACTCCAGTGGATAAAGACCGGGGTCAGGGTCAGCGCAGTTATCCAGCTCAGCATCAGGGAGATCAGCAGCACCTGAAACAGCGATTTGCAATATTCACCGGTGGAATCCTGCGACAGTCCAATCGGCGCAAAGGCAAGAATCGCGATGACCGTGGCACCCAGCAGCGGCAGGGCACTGCGACGCACCATGCGGGCAATGGCCTGTTGCAGAGGGCGGCCGCGCTGATGATCGATTTTTATTCCTTCCACCACCACGATGGCGTTATCCACCAGCATGCTGAGAGAAATAATCAGTGCACCCAGCGACACCCGCTGCAGCTCGAGGTTAAAAAGAAACATGATCAGAAGTGTACCGAGCACGTTAAGCGCCAGCGAGGCGGCAATCACCATGCCGCTGCGCAGGCCCATAAACAGCAGCAGCGTGCCCACCACGATGGCCAGCGCCATCAGAAAGTTGAGGATAAAGCCGTCGACCGACTGCCTGACTTCGTGCGCCTGGTTATAGAAAACCTTCAGGCTGATCCCCACGGGGGTGTCCTGCTGATCCTGCTCCAGCTGCGCGGTGAGGGCCTTGCCGACGTCGATCACATTGACGCCTGGCGCAAACGAAACGCCAATTGCCAGCGCCGCTTCCCCGTCAGCAAAGTAGAGATTGGCCGGATTATCGGTCACGCCGCGTGTCAGGGTCGCGATATCACGCAGATGGAGATTCTGCGGACTGCCGGCGGGCAGAAGGGGCAGATCGGCCAGATCGTCCAGCGTCACCAGCTCGCCGGTGGGATGAAAGCGGATCGACTCGCTCTCAACCCGCAGCGCACCGGCACTGGCAACGCCATTGTTGCGGCTCAGCAGGTCGGCCACGCGCTGCGGCGTTATGCCGTAAGCGGTCATTTTGCTGGTGGAGAGCGCGATGCGGATCTCCTCCTGCTCAACGCCTGCCACCGCCACTTTCGCCACACCGGGTACCAGCACCAGATCGCGGCGCAGCTGATCGGCGTAGTTGCGCAGCTCACTGTTGGTAAAATCTTTGGAGTGAATGACGAAGAAGTAGCCATAGACGTCGCCAAAGTCGTCGTTGACCAGCGGTGCCTGCACGCCAGGGGGAAACTGCCGGGCCGCATCGCCGACCCGGCGGCGCAGCTCATCCCAGATTTGCGGCAGCTGATCGGCCAGATAGCGGGGGTGAATATTCACGGTAATCTGCGACAGGCCGTTGCCTGAAATGGAGGTGACGTTGTCCAGATAAGGCAGGCGTTGCAGCGCATTTTCCAGCGGCAGCGTCACTTCCTCCTCCACCTGCTGCGCGGATGCGCCGGGATAGTGGGTGACAATCACCGCCGACTTAATGGTAAACAGTGGATCTTCGAGACGGCCAATGTTCAGCAGAGCATAGAGACCGCCCACGCCCAGCAGCAGAATGACCAGCCAGATGCGGACGGGCTTATCAAGAAAATGCGCCTGAATCCCCATTATAACCCCCGCTCACGTTGCCAGATGCGCACCGCTTCACCCTGGCGCAGCTCCCCCACACCGGCGGCGACAATACGGTCGCCCGGCTTCAGCCCGCTCAGGATCTCAATGCCCTGAGCGGTGAGGCGGCCCGTGGTGACCGGCCTGTCAGTGACGCGTAAGCCGTCGCCCGCTTCGTCGACCAGCCAGACGTGCGGTTGATTCGTCGGGCTGCGGTCCGGATTGAACACGGCGGCCACCGGCACCACCAGCCGCGGCTGGGCGGCGGCAGTCGGCAGATTATGCAGCCTGACGCGAACCGAGCCGCTGAAGCCGCTGACGCCCGGCAGATCGGCCGGACGCGGCATGGTCAGCACCACCTGCCAGGTCAGCGTCGCGGCGTTGGTCTGGCTGGTGTGCTCTTTGTACTGCGCGGTAAAAATGCGACCCGGCAGGGCGTTAAACTGCACTTCGGGCTGATAGTGACGGTTCTGAACGTCCAGCGCGGAGAAGAGGGTTTCCGGCACGGTAAAGATAACGTCCAGCAGATCGGATCGCGTCAGCAGCGCAATGGGTTGCCCGGCGGCCACCACCTGATGATTTCGCGCCTGCACTTTTGCTATCACCCCGTCGAACGGCGCGCGCAGGGTAAGAAACTGCAACTCTTCCTGCGCGATTTTCAGGGCCGTCGCGGCGGTGTCGCGGTTCGCTCGCTGCACGTCCATCTCTGACTTCGACACGGCGCTGCGCTGCTCCAGCGTGCGGAAACGCTGAAACTGCCGCTCTGCCAGTTGCAGCGCCGTCTGCCGGTCCCGCACCCGCAGCTTCGCATCGGCATCGTTCAGGCTGGCAAGAACCTGTCCCGCTTTCACCGGGGTGCCATCCCGGATATCGAGCTGAATTAACTGGCCAGGCCGTTTAAAGGCGAGATCGGTATTATCTCCGGCCTGAATACGCGCAGGAAAGATCCGGATATTTTGCGCCATGTCCGAATCAAGCGTAAAAACTTTAACGACGCGGGGTGGCGGCGCTTCCGGTTCTTTTTTTTCATCGCACGCTGTCATAAAAAAACAGCAGAGAAAAACAGAGATAACTTTGCGTTTAATCATTGTCTTCGCCTTAGCTGCAGATATTTCACGGCGGCACGATAAACACGAAGGCGTGATTCGCCCTGATGCTTTTCGCAACCGGGATAAAATAAAATTTAATATTCACTGTCTGCGTCTGCGTCTGCGTCTGCCGCAACGGCAAAAGGTTTGTGAATCCGTTTTATGCCGCCAGCTGCCTCACCACCAGCCAGGTCAGGAGGCCTGTCAGCGTTGTGGCGGTGACCGCGAAAATAACGAAACCGCAAAGCATGATAATGCTCTGATTTTTCATCAGCGTTTCCTTTTTCAAGGCGAAATATAAGCCGAAGCACACTGCCTCAGATGACTTAAACCGTAGTTAAACGAAAAGCATCTTGTCATTCTCATAATATAAGTCAGATTTAATTTAGCCTGTTTATGTTATCCATCGGACGTTTCTTACCTAAATATGATATCGGTCATAACCGGCGGGCACGGCTTCCCGCAAAATGCGTGCCTTTAATTGCGCCTTTAATTCATCGCTAAATGGCACGAGGTTTATATATGCTAAATAATGATAAGCAGGATAAAGCATCAGCTTTATCTGAGCGCCCCTGGTATCAGCGCAGTGTGACAGAGATATTTTCTGATCTGAAAAGCTCGCCCGCCGGATTATCGACTGCCGAAGCCCAGGAACGTCTGCGGAAGCAGGGCCCGAACGCCCTGCCGCAAAAGGCTGACCAGTCTGCGCTGCTCAGATTCATCGCCCATTTTAAAGATGTGCTGATCTATATCCTGCTGGCGGCGGCGGTGATCACCGCGATGATGGGGCACTGGGTGGATACCTTTGTCATTATTGGCGTGGCCGTGATTAACGCCCTCATCGGCTTTGTTCAGGAGAACAATGCCGAGAAATCACTGAAAAGCATCCAGAATATGCTCGCCAGCGAAGCGATGCTGATTCGGGATGGCAAACAGGTTACGGTGCCGACGCGCGATATCGTGGTGGGTGACGTGGTCATGCTGCGGCCCGGCGATAAAATTCCGGCCGACCTGAGACTGTCTGAAGTGAATAACCTGCGGGTTGAAGAAGCCATTCTTACCGGCGAATCGACCGTGGTCTCAAAAAACAGCGATACGCTCAGCGGCGAAAAATCGCTGGGCGACCGACTGAATCTGGCCTTCTCCGGCACCACCGTCAGTTCCGGTACCGCATCAGGCGTGGTCATTGCCAGCGGCGGCGACACCGAACTGGGCCATATCAACGCGATGATCAGCGGCATCAGAGAGGCGAAAACCCCGCTGCTGGTGCAGATCGATAAACTTGGTAAGGCTATTTTTCTCATCATCCTGGCGATGATGGTGGTGCTGTTTATCTTTGGCTATCTGCTGCGGGATATCCCGCTGGGCGAACTGCTGCTCTCCGTGATCAGCCTCGCCGTTGCTACCGTGCCGGAAGGTCTGCCCGCCATTATCTCCATCATCCTGTCGCTGGGCGTCCAGTCGATGGCGCGATCTAATGCGATTATCCGGAAATTGCCGACCGTGGAAACGCTGGGCGCGATGTCCGTGATCTGCTCCGATAAAACCGGCACGCTGACCATGAATGAGATGACCGTGAAAGCGGTGGTGCTGGCGAAGAGCCGCTGGCGTGTCAGCGGCAACAGCTATGAACCCAAAGGGGAGATCGTGGCGGAGCAGGGCAGTGTGAATGCGGCGCAGGACCCCCTGTTCCAGCACTTCCTGCAGGCGGTCAATATCTGTAACGAGAGCCAGCTGCGTCAGGACAGTCAGGGACACTGGACCATCGTCGGTGGCCCGACTGAAGGGGCGCTCAAGGTGCTGGCGGCCAAAGGGCTGACGACCCCGCAGCCGGTGGAAGTGGTCAGCAAACTGCCGTTTGATTCCCTCTACAAATATATGTCCGTCAGCTGTGTGATTAATGGCGAATCCTGGGTGCTGCTGACCGGCGCGCCAGATGTCCTGCTAACGCTGTGCCAGCAGCAGCAGACCCCGGACGGCCCGCAACCGATTGATCGCGCATACTGGGATGCGGCCATTACCACCTACGCCAGTGAAGGGCTGCGCACCGTCGCTGCCGCCTGGAAGAAAACCGCCGCTCCCGTGACGTCGCTGGATCACGCCGATCTGAAAAGTGAGATGGTTCTGCTGGGGCTGGCCTGCATGATGGACCCGCCACGTCCGGAAGCCATTGCGGCCATTGATGAGTGCCAGAAAGCAGGCATCCGCGTCAAAATGATCACCGGCGACCATCAGGAAACGGCGATGGCGATTGGTCAGATGCTCGGGATCGGTAACAGCCAGGCCGCCATCACCGGTTATGAGCTGGAGCATATGAACGATGCCGAACTGGCAACGGCTGCAAAAACCTATGACATTTTTGCCCGCACCAGCCCGGAACATAAGCTGCGTCTGGTAAAAGCGCTGGAGGCGAGCGGGGAGATCGTCGGTATGACCGGCGACGGCGTGAACGATGCCCCCGCCCTGAAACAGGCTAACGTGGGCATTGCGATGGGCATCAAAGGCACGGAGGTCACCAAAGAGGCGGCCGATATGATTCTGGCTGACGATAACTTCGCCACCATCGCGGCGGCGATCAAAGAAGGGCGTCGGGTTTATGACAACCTGAAAAAGACCATTTTGTTTGTCATGCCAACCTGTATGGCACAGGGGCTGCTGATTATCATCGCGATTCTGATGGGTAATCTGCTGCCGTTAACGCCGGTTCAGATTCTGTGGATGAACATGGCGACCTCGGCCACGCTGTCATTTGGTCTGGCGTTTGAGCCTGCCGAAGCTAACGTGATGCGCCGGCCACCGCGCAATGTTAAGGCCCACGTTATGGATGTCTACGCCATCTGGCGCGTGGTCTTTGTCAGCCTGCTGATTGCGGTCAGTGCCTTTGTGCTGGAAGCCTGGCTGCAGCCGCGCGGCTATAGCCCGGAGTTTATCCGCACCGTGCTGCTGCAGATGCTGGTAACGGCGCAGTGGGTCTATATGCTGAACTGCCGTAACACCGATGGCTTCTCGCTGGATCGCGGTCTGCTGAAAAACCGGGGCCTCTGGCTCGTCACGCTGGTGCTGATTATCCTGCAGGCGATCATCATTTATGTGCCCCTGATGAACACGCTGTTTGGTACCCGCCCGCTGCCGATTAACTACTGGCTGATTTCGCTGCTGGTCGGCATCGCCATCTTTGCCGTGGTAGAGATTGAAAAACGTCTCACCCGCAGCTGGCGGGTGAAAACGCCGTCACTGCGTTAACTCAGAAATCGGGTCCTGCCGGGGATAACTCGCCAGCAGGACTTTTTTGATCAGAAAGGTCAACGGAATGGCCAGTATCCCGCCGGTAATCCCCAGCAGCGACTGCCAGAACAGAAAGGCCAGCAGCTGCGTGGTCAGTGCCAGATTCAGTCGCTTGCCAATCAGCAGCGGTTCAATCACCGAACTCAGACAGAGATTCAGCACCACAAAGAAGAGGGCTACCGCCAGCGCGACCTGCAGATCGAACAGGAGATAGCTCTGGATCACGGGCGGAATGGCCGCCAGAAACGAACCCAGCACCGGCACGTAGTTAAACATGAACATCAGCACGCCCCAGAAAAAGGCAAACTTCAGCCCGATCAGATGTGCGCCGGCACCCACGATCGCCCCACCCAGAATGCTGGTCAGGGTTTTCACCCGGGCATAAACAATGACGCTCTGAATCCCCTCATGTAACGCCAGATAAAAGGCCCGCTGTTCTCCCTGCATACGCCGTTGCAGCGCATTTTTCAGCAGCGGCATCTCATAGAGCATAAACAGCAGCATCAGGAACACCATAATCCACCAGGAGATCACGCCCGGGATCTGCGTCAGAAAGGCGGTGACGATACGTACTATCGCTCCCGCATCCACAAAGGCCAGTAATCTGTCGGGGGTGACCGCAATATCCAGCCGGGCAAAAGCCAGCGTCAGCTGATCCAGTCGGGCGGCCAGCAGCACCGGCGCCTGACGACTGAGCTGCATCAAATCCGGTGTCAGCACCGAGAGTTTCAGGGTAGTGATGACCATGATAAACAGCATCAGGCTGATCACCAGCAGTGACGAGACGATGCGGGGGATGCGCTTTTTATCCAGCCGGGTAATCAACGGGTCAAGCATGATAGCCAGCAGCATCGCCAGCAGAACCTGGTTGATGAGCGGAGCGGCCAGATAGAGGCCTGTCAGAATAAGGGTCAGGCAGGCGAGCATAAACAGCACGCGTGCCAGCGGTGACCCGGGAGTGAACCAGCGTAGTCCCATGATGGGGCTCCTTCAGCTAACAGAAGCAGCAGTATAGATGAGGCGTCAGCCTGACTGCTTTGCGTCAGGTCAGGGGTGAGAGGCCCTCCACAGGCGGATGAGAAAGGGTGTTAAAAAAGCTTTGCCCGCAAAGTTAAAACGGCTATCTTAAAGGAAATGATCATTTCCTAATGGAATCGACGATGAATAACAACCCCCATCACGAGCGGGGACGACCCCGGGCATTCGATACGGATGCCGCACTGGACAGGGCGATGCTGCTGTTCCGGCAGAAGGGGTATCACGCGACGTCAGTCGGCGATCTCGGGCAGGCGATGCAGCTGACCACCGGCAGCATCTATAAGGCCTTTACCGACAAGCGCACGCTGTTTGCAACCGTCTTTGCCCGCTATCTCTCACTGCGCAACAGCAGTCTGGCCGCGCGGCTGGCCGAATGTGAAACGGGCCGGGAGAAGCTGGCGGCGCTGCTGCGTTTTTATGTCGATTCCGTGCGCGATGTTGAAGGTGAGCGCGGCTGTCTGGTCGCGGTCAGTGCCGTTGAGCTGCACACCCTGGATGAGGAGCTGGCTGATGCGGTCAGCGCCGCCCTGCTGCGCAATCAGCAAAATCTGCAGCAGCTTATCCGTCTGGGTCAGCAGGATGGCTCAGTCAACCCGTCACTGGAGTGTGACTCCACCGCCTCACTGCTGCTCTGTCTGGTGCTGGGCATGCGGGTGGCGGGCAAAGTGGCGGCCACCCGGCCCGATGCCAGCATCATTCCGCTGGCGCTGAAAATCGTCGACTGAATTTTTTTGCTCATTAAGGAAATGATCGTTTCCTTATTATCAGGAGGTTTTATGCACGCTTTTGCTCCCTATCAGCACCATTTTGTCCGGACAGATTCACAGCGGCTGCACTACCTTAGCGCAGGCCATGCGCAGGCAGAAACTGTGGTGCTGCTCGCCGGATTTCCGCAGAGCAGCTTCGCCTGGCGGGAGGTGATCCCCCGTCTGGCGAGCCGTTTTCAGGTGATTGCACCTGACCTGCCTGGCCAGGGGGATTCAGACTTTCCGCCCGATGGCTATGACACCGACAGCGTGGCGCAGCATATCGTGGCGCTGCTGGATCAGCTGGGCATCCAGCGCTTTCATCTGGTCGGGCATGATATTGGTGCCTGGGTCGCGTGGGCGCTGGCCGCGGGCTTCAGGGAAAGGGTCAGCTCTCTTGCGCTGCTGGATGGCGGCATACCCGGTGTTACCCTGCCGGATTCATTGCCTGTCACGGGTGAAAACGCCGCTAAAATCTGGCACTTCGCCTTTCATGGCCTGAATGATCTGCCGGAAGCGCTGATTGCGGGCAGAGAGGCGATCTACCTGGAGTGGTTTTTTAACCGTAAGGCCGCGAATCCGCATCATATTAATGCGGCGGCGCGTCGTGAATATCTGCGCATCTTCCAGCAGCCCGGCGCGCTGCGCGCCGGACTGGCTTTCTACCGTTCGTTTGAGCGCTCTGCAGAGCAGAATCGCCAGCGCGCGTTAAAAGGGAAACTGGAGATACCGCTGCTGGCAGTCAGTGCCGATCAGGGGTCGATACCGGATATGGCCACACCGTTACGCGCGGTGGCACAGCCGGTTTACAGTGAAAATATTCTCAACTGTGGCCACTTTATTCCCGACGAACAGCCGGAGAAATTAGCGGAAATACTCTCACTCTTTTTTATGCGGCATCCGGATAAGCCGGAACGGATAAATTAACATCAGGGAAAGTAATGTTGCGAACTGGATTATTAATATTATTACTTATCCACGACTCTCTCATACGGCTTTCCAATAAATAGTTCTATCTTATTGATTTATATTAATTCCTGAAGGCGCATTACGCGTTGCTTTCTGTCACGTGCTGTGAATAAATAAACGGTCATCACCATCCTGTATCAGGATGAAATAAAAATAAGGACCGGCATAGGCATGCCGGTCTGCTATTGCCGGGGCGGCTATGAATCAGGAAAAAGCACGACTGGCCGGGGAAATAAAAGCCAGAGTCAATGAACTTGAATCGCAGTTGGTTGCGATTCGCCGTGATATCCATGCGCATCCGGAATTAGGCTTTGATACGCTGCGCACTGCCCAGGTGGTGACCGACTACCTGCGGGCTCAGGGTCTGGACCCGCAAACCGGCGTCGGCCGCAGCGGCGTTGTTGTAGATATTGTGGGCGCAGAGCCTGGAAAGACGCTGCTGTTGCGCGCTGACATGGATGCGCTGCCCATCCATGAGCAGACGGGTCTGCCGTTTGCCAGCCGCTATCCCGGCAGGATGCACGCCTGTGGTCACGATATTCACACCGCGACGATGCTGGGTGTGGCTACACTCCTGCTGCACTATCGACAGCAACTGAAAGGCCGCGTCCGGCTGATCTTCCAGCCCGCAGAAGAGACGCCTGAGAGCGGTGCCGCAGCGATGATCGCCGATGGCGCAGCAGACGGCGTCGACTGGGCGATAACCCTGCATAACAAGCCTGAACTGACCGCGGGTGAGATTGCGCTGACCCGCGGCGCCAGCACCGCCTCCAGTGACGAGTTTGATGTCACGGTGCAGGGCGTTTCGACCCACGCGGCGCGTCCGCACATGGGCACCGATCCGATCATCGCCACCGTGCATCTCATCAGCCAGTTACAGAGCATCATTTCGCGTGAACGCGATCCGGCGCACTCTGCCGTGTTAACCATCGGACACATTGAGGGCGGCACCACCCACAACATCATTCCTGACAGCTGCCTGTTCCAGGGCACCATCCGGACCAAATCTCCCGAGGTGCGTGCTGCTATGGAAGCCTCGTTTAAACGGATGTGTGAAGGCGTGGCGCTGGCGCAGAATGTGCGGGTTGAGGTGAATTTCCAGCGGGGTGTTCCGCCCCTGATGAATGACGATCGCCTGATTGACGCCCTGGAAGAGATTTTGTCTCATCAGTTCGGTAAAGCCATCATCGCTCAGCCGAGCGCCAGCTTTGGCGCCGAAGATTTTTCACTGTTTACGGAACGGGTACCGGGATGTCAGATCCATATCGGTTCGGCAACCCCGGGCCGTGACGATCACCTGCATAACTCCGACTATCAGCCGGATGAACGCAGTATTGCCGCCGGGACGCAGGCGCTGACCCGCCTTGCCATTGATTTACTCTCCGAATAATAAATGAGGTTTTATGATGATGCGTAACCGTCTGTTCACGGCTTCTATGACCGTGGCCCTGCTTGCCACGTCTGCATTCAGCCAGGCAAAAGATTTTGGCACCCTGAAATTTGCTACCGAAGCGGCTTATCCGCCGTTTAATCAGACCACCCCGAGCGGAAAAATCGTCGGCTATGAGCCCGATATGGTGGCGGAGCTGGCTAAGCGGGCAGGTTTCAAATATGAAATCATTGCCCAGAAATGGTCAGGCATGATCCCGGGCCTGATCGATGGCAAATATGATGCGGTGGTCGATGCGGTGACCGTGACGCCGAAACGGGCTGAGGCGATTGACTTCACCCATCAGTACACCGTCAGCGTCTCCAGCTTTGTCACCGCTAAAAACAGCCCGCTGGCCACGCTGCCAGGCAGTGGCACGGTGGTCACGGCCGATGATGACGCGGGCATGAAAAAAGCGATCGACGATCTGAAAACCACTTTCAAAGGCAAAACCATCGCGGTACAGGTCGCCACCATTCAGGCCGATTTCCTGCAGAAATACCTCGGCGATGTCGCCACCATCCGGACCTATCAGGCGGGTCCTGAAACCTTTGCTGACCTGATGAACGGGCGCGTTGACGCGGTAATGGCATCCCGCACCAACCTCAACGCCTTTGTGAAAAAGCATGCGGATGCGATCAGCAGCAGCGGCTACGGCTTCTCGGGTGGCGTACTGGGCGCGGGCTCGGCGATTGGCCTGCGCAAAGGCAACAGCGAGCTGCAGCAGGTGCTGAATCAGGCGCTGGAGTCGATGATCAAAGATGGCACGCTGAGCAAACTCTCAATCAAGTGGTTTGGCGAAGACGTCGCGCCAAAAGCGTAACCGCGGATGCTGATGAACATTGACTGGCAGATGCTGGGTTTTGGGGACGAGGGCTGGGGCGGCGTGCTGCTTAACGCCGCCGCCGTCACCGTCAGCGTTTCACTTTGCGCCTGGCTGCTGGGTGCGCTGCTCGGCAGCGTCCTCTGCTGGATGCAGATCGCCGGCGCGCGCTGGCAGCGGCGGCTGGCAGCCGGTTACATCACGCTGTTTCGTGGCGTGCCGGAACTGCTGGTGATCTATCTGTTCTACTTTGGCGGACGCCAGGTGGTTTCCGCCGTCGGCACCGCGCTGGGGTTGCAGGGACCGTTCGATGTGAACGGTTTCGTGGCGGGGGCGATTGCCATCGGGCTGATCTCCGGTGCCTATCAGAGCGGCGTATTCCGGGGGGCCTTCTACGCTATTCCGGGTGGAACGCTGGAAGCGGCAACCGTCACCGGGATGGAGCGACTGATGATGTTCCGTCGCATCATCGTCCCGCAGGCGCTGCGCACGGCGTTACCCGGTATGGGCAACCAGTGGCAATCGGTGATCAAAGAGTCGGCGCTGGTGTCGGTGACCGGACTGGTTGAAACCATGAATCAGGTCTCAACGGCGGCCAACTCGACCCAGATGTCCTTTTTCTTTTACAGCGTGGGTGCCGTGATCTATCTGATTATCACCACCTGCTCCGATATGGTGTTCCGCTACGTGGAGAAATTTGCGATGCGCGGTCAACAGCGCGTGAAAAGCTAGGGAGTCCACGTGGATATCAACTTTTTACAGCAGACGCTGCTGGCGCTGCTGAAGGGATTGCCGCTGACCATCAACCTGGCGCTGCTGTCGCTGCTGGGAGGGGGCGTGCTGGCCCTGCTGCTTAATCTGCTGCGTATGACGCGAGTCGGCAGCCTGTTCTGCCGCTTTTATGTCTGGCTGTTTCGCGGCACGCCGTTGCTGATCCAGATCTTTATGGTCTACTACGGACTCGGCAGTTTACCGGCGGTGCGGGAGAGCCTGTTCTGGCCGCTGCTGCGCGATCCTTACTGGTGCGGCTTGCTGGCGCTGATCCTCAATGATGCCGCCTATACCTCGGAGATCCTGCGCGGCGGGTTGCGGGCTGTCAGCTCGCAGTCACTGGAAGCCGCCAGAGTGTCGGGCATGTCGTCGTACAAAATCTTTACCCGCATCACCCTGCCGATTGCGATCCGTCAGGCGCTTCCGGCTTACAGCAATGAAATCATCTCTATGATCAAAGCGACCTCGCTGGTCAGCACCATCAGCCTGATGGAGATGACCGGCATTGCGGATTCCATCGTCTCTTCCACGTTCCGGGCGCTGGAGGTATTCCTGAGCGCGGCGGTGATCTACCTGATACTGACCATGCTGGTCAGCAAAGGCGTATCAATGCTGGAACGACGCCTGTCACCTTACTATTTTGGAGCACGCTCATGACGGCCCCCACGATTATGCTGAGCCATCTCAGAAAGAGTTATGCGGGACACGAAGTGCTGCACGACATCAGTCTGACTGCCCAGGATGGCGACGTGATTTCGCTGATTGGTGCCAGCGGATCGGGCAAAAGTACGCTGTTGCGCTGCATCCCGTTTCTTGAAGTGCCTCAGGCCGGTGAGATAGCGGTAGGCGAAGTCAGCGTCACGCTGAATAACGCCGATGAAAAACTGAACCGGGAGCAGCGTCGGCGCATTAAGCTGATGCGCATGCAGCTCGGCTTTGTGTTTCAGAGCTTTAATCTGTGGCCGCATAAAACCGTGATGCAGAACATTATTGAAGCCCCGGTTCATGTGCAGAAGCGCAGCCACCGCGAGGCTGTCGAAGAGGCGGAAGCGCTGCTGCACAAGGTCGGGCTGTATGCAAAGCGCGACGCCTGGCCCTCTCAGCTCTCCGGCGGACAGCAGCAGCGTGTGGCCATTGCGCGGGCGCTGGCGCAGCAGCCGAAAGCGATTCTGTTCGATGAGCCGACCTCGGCGCTGGATCCGGAGCTGGTGGGCGAAGTCCTGCGGGTGATCCGCGGCCTGGCGGAAGAGGGGCGCACCATGATTATCGTCACGCATGAGATGGGTTTTGCGCGAGACGTGTCGAACAAGGCGGTGTTTCTGCATCAGGGGATCATCGAGGAGTCAGGTTCGCCGGAACAGGTGTTCCTCGATCCCATTTCGCCACGCTGCCGCGCCTTTGTGAACAGTCACTTTGAGCGTAATACCGGGCAGGCAGGCTGAAGCAGGCAGGGCCGCGCAGCGCGAACGACACCTTAAGAATGACAGCAATCCCCGGGCGAACGCCGGGGATTTTTACAGCAGCGAGCGGGAAGGTTTCATTCAGACAAACCGCTCCCGCCACGATCTGACCCGGGACTAGGCTTCTGCGCCGGGACGGCCTGCGTCTACCATGGCCTGCCACTGCTGATAGCTGGGACGCTGCTGGATCTTCAGGTACCACGCTTTCAGCGCCTCACACTCCTCCGGAATAGCCAGATTCACCAGGGCGGCGAATATCATTCCACCGGTGACGGCGATATCGGCCATTGAGAAGGTGTTGCCCGCCACATAGGGCTGTGAGCGTAAAACGCGGTCAAAGTAGTGCATGCCCCTGAGCGCTTTTTCGCCCATCTTCGCACCCCATTCCGGATTCTGATAAAGCTCAACCTCGGGTCCCAGACCTGCCGTGGCATGATGGAAATAGACGCTTACCGCATCCAGAAATTCAATCTCGGCCCGTTTAGTCATCATATGAATCACCCCCTGTTCCAGCGGGGTCACACCCGTCAGAAGGGGATGCTGATCCTGCCGATCCAGATATTGCGTGATTGCCGTACACTCCGCGATTAGCGTCCCATCACTCAGTTCTAACACCGGCAGTGTGCCTGAGTAATTGATGGCTAGAAAATCCGCCTTTTTATGTTCCCCTTTCCAGAGATTGACCGGAATAAATTCGACCTGAGAAAGCAGACCTTTTTCCGCCAGGGCTATTCTGACCCGGGCAGGATAGGGGCCGTCATACCAGTCGTAGATTTTCATCGAAGGTTGAGTTGAAACGTGTGATACAGCGTCTGAAGAAGTCATGATTTATTTACCTACCTGTCAAATGGTAGGTAGATTGTGGCCAGGGAAATTCGGCCTGTCAACATCTGTCTACCAGTTGGCAGGTAAAAATTTTTTCCCTATACTTCCTCCTCACGTTTCAGAGGAAAACAGCGTTATGAGCTTGAATGCGCGTGAGGGCATCCTGGCAGCCGCAAAGCGTGCTGCGCAGAATCATGGTTACAACGGGATAAATTTCCGCACCATTGCTGACGAAGTCGGCATCAAAAATGCCAGTATTTATTATCACTTCGCCAGTAAGGCAGACCTTGGCGCGGCTGTGGCAAATCGCTACTGGAAGGATACTGCACAGGCGTTACAGACCATCCGGGAGCAAAGTGCCTCTCCCGCTGAAGCCCTGAAGCACTATCCGCAAATTTTCCGGCGTTCTCTGGCTGACGCCAACAGGCTCTGTTTATCCAGCTTCATGGCGGCCGAATATGATGATTTGCCTGAAGAAGTGAAGCGTGAGGTGCAGTGTTTCGTCGACGCGAACGTGGCATGGTTGCATCAGGTGCTGAATGAAATGACGCCCGATGACGCACAAAAAAACGCGCAGCGTGCGCTGGCCATCTATACCGCGGTTGCCGGTGCGCAGTTAATTGCCCGCACGCGGCAGGATATTACCCTGTTCGATCATCTGATGGCGACCTATGAGGAGAGCGGCCTGATTCCGCTGCCGACACAAGCCTGAATATCCCCGCGGGAACGCGTTGTTCAGCGACGGGCGGCAGCCGCTCAGCAGGATTCGCGTCACGACGGATAACGCCTCAGGTCTTAACCGCCTGATGGCGCAGGCCGCCTGCCAGTAGCGTGAAGGCTTCAAGCATCTCTGGCAGCGCCTTTTCCGGGTTGCTGCTGGCTGCAACCCAGAGTGCAGCATTGAGGGCGCTGCTGTTAAGCAGATGTGCGGCGGCGTCGGCATCGACCGGCTTAACCGCACCGCTTTCAATCAGCCTGACGAGACGTTCCCGTGTGGCTGCCAGGCAGCTGTTCTGGCTGGGCCACTGCGCAGGATCGCCCAGGAAAGCCGGGCCATCCCGCAACACGATGCGCTGGACTTCGGCATCCATCGCCAGACGAATGTAGGCGATCCCTTCGGCGATCAGCCTTTCCCACTCATCCGTTACCGAAGCGGCCGCCGCCTGAGCCCGCTGCGCCATTTCCCCATCGACCTGCGCCACCACCGCTGCCAGCAGCCCTGTTTTGTCGCCAAAATTGTGATAAAGCGCGCCACGCGTCAGCCCGACGCTCGCCGTCAGTTCATCCATTGAGGCCCCGGCAAAGCCCTTTTCAGCAAAAGCTTTCCGTGCTGCTGCGATCAGTTTTGCACGGTTTGCTTCCATCGCTTCAGCGCGACTGGCTGCCATAAACTCCTCCAGCTCACATACGCCGCGTATATTATTTGACATACGGAGCGTATGTATTATTAATGTGACATACGCGGCGTATATTAAATCATTCCGGTTTGTGCCGCATCCTGCATTCATTCCGTAACCCGAGGAAACACGATGATCACGCGCGAACCCATTTTTCCCGCTCACCGGCACGCACTTTATCAGCAGCATGGCTATTCCGCGGCAATCCGCTCAGGCGATCTGTTGTTTGTCTCCGGTCAGGTCGGCAGCCGGGCAGACGGTACGCCGGAACCTGATTTCGCGGCCCAGGTCGCCCTCGCATTTGACAATCTGGCGGCGACGCTGGCGGCGGCAGGATGCACCTTTGATGATTTGATCGACGTCACCACATTTCACACCGATCCTGAAAATCAGTTTGCGACGAGCATGCAGGTCAAAGCGTCCATCTTTCCGCAACCGCCTTATCCCAACTGGACCGCTGTCGGCGTGACCTGGCTGGCTGGGTTCGATTTTGAGATCAAGGTCATTGCCCGCATTCCCGGATAACGGAAGGTTCTCGTCACATCGTCCTGCCAGCGACACTGGCGTTCAGCGAGGCTGTGATCAGTTCTCTTTACGCCCCAGGAAACGCTCTTTCATCAGCGAAAGGGCAATGCCGATATCCAGCACGGGCGAGGGCGGCATGAAACTGGCCTGGCCCAGCGACAGCATATCCGCAAGGTGCGGGTTATCCTGCTTCAGCATGAAGTCAGCCAGCAGCGAGCCCGCCACGGTCTGTTTCGATACGCCCGCGCCGTTACAGCCGCCCGCCGTGCAGATAATTCTGTTCAGCACACCCCATTGCGGTGCGCCGTTGCGTGTCACGCTCAGGGTGCCGGACCAGGTGTGTGTGATCTTCACGCTGTTCAGGGTGGGATAGAGTTTGCTGAACAGGCGCTGATGGTGTTGCGTCGCCTGATGGGTTTGTGCCGCAGTGACCTGTCCCCGAAGCGCGGGAATAACATGCTGGCGAATCAGAAAACGGCGGTCGGTGGTGAAACGGAAGGTGGCTCCGGCAATGGCATTCACCGGCGTGACGCCCCAGCTCTGCATCGGGGGCAGCGTCGCCAGTTGCGCCACCGTCAGCGGTTCGGTGATGCTGGCGAAGGTGGCCATAGCGGCCTGACGGGCCAGGCCAGGGCGCAGTTCTGGCGATAACGCGTTGGTCGCCAGCATGACCTGAGCTGTTCTGATTGTGCCAAAAGGGGTCACCACCTCCGCCAGACTGTCGGTACGAATCCCCAGTACGGGTGTATTTTCGAAGCGCTGAACATTTTCCGGTAAATGGTGGTGCAGGCCGGCAATCAGCTGCGCCGGATTAACCAGCACACAGCCCGGCGTAAAGATCCCTTTGCTGTAAAAGCGCGTACCGAGTTTATGGTACAGCTCATCGCTGTAAGCGAGCGTCCAGGGTTCATCCATGAGATCGAGATGGCGGCTGTATTCATTTAAAATACGATCGTTGCCCCGTTCCGCCTGACAGTGATATTTCCCCACCTTCTGCCAGTCGCACTGAAGGTTATGCTGCGAAATCTCCTGCTCCAGCTGCCGGATGCCTTCCTGAAGCAGATTCCGGTAAGCATGCGCCTTTTTTAACTCCGCCGTGGAGCTGCCAATATTGTGGGGCAGTCCGATAACAAACCCTGAGTTGCGCGCCGATGCGCTCTCCCTTGTGGTACAGGCATCGACGATAACGATTTTCAGCTCGGGTTTAATTTCTGCCAGGCGGCGCGCAAAAGCGACACCGGCGAACCCCGCGCCGACGATAACCCAGTCTGCTTTAATATCGCCTCGCAGAGCCGGTTGCGGCGCATAAGCGTGCCCGCCCGCAGGCCAGCCCGGTTCATTATGATTAAAAGGTAGTGATGCGTAGCGCAATTCCCTGTGCCCTATAGAAAAATAAAGGAATTTTATAAGGGAAAGCAGGATCGCAGTGCCAGCGGTAACCTGACGAAGATTGATTTCAGACAAATTTCGCGGGCAGAGGTCGCTATTCTCTTTACCGCCTTGCCAGCAGGCGATAAGGATTTCAGATTAAATCACCCGGATTATCTCAGCCGTGACCTGCATGGCGGCTTCATCCAGCGTGCCTTCATTACGGCATAAAACCCAGCCGGTGCGGGCAATTTCACGCTCGAACGCCCGCGTGCATTCGGCATGCTCTTCCAGCCTGTGAAGGACCGTGCTTCCCAGCCCGCGGGAACGTGCTGCGGCCCGTGACCATGAAATCTCAGGCGCGGTGACCACGCCGACATGCAGGTCCGGTATGCGCACGTCCTGCGCGTGGTTCATCTGCAAAATCTCTGCAAACGGGATCCGCCGGCGGAAGGCCGCGTCGGAGGGATACCAGCGATCCATCAGGATAATGCTGTCGGGCGGCTGGCGGGTCAGCACGTTGCGGGAAATCCACGCCCGGCTGGCCGCTAAGCGCTCACAAACTTCCCGTTCCAGATCCACAGAGGGATCTCTGGCGAGCCGGTTAACCAGCGCCATGGTCTGCGCTCTGTCAGGATCGCTTTTTTTCTCGCAAAGCCGGACCACCTTTCGGTTGTCTGCCCTTAACCGTGCCGTGATCGCTTCCAGCAGGGTCGTTTTACCGGCACCTTTGGGGCCATCCAGAGAAACAAACAGCTGACGATTCATGGTCTGACTGACGGGTGAGAAGGGATGTGGGTGAAATCTTTCTTTGCCAGAGACATCTTCTTTCCTGAATGAATGAGCTGATTCTGATCGCGCAATTAATCCTGCAAAGGATAACAGGTTGTCCAGTTGTAGTTGACCTCTGCCAGCATCAGTTCGCCTTCTACCTTCCCGTAATTGAGGGTCTGGCGTGCCAGAAAGAACTGCCGCAGCGGCGCGGGTAAATAAGCCGCGCCGTAGCGCAGCAGGGTCGTGTGCCAGAAGGGGGCCGGCAGAGCGCTGCCGGTGTGACGCATCAGCAACTCTTCTTTCCAGCGGGAGTTGAGAACCTTTTCACAGAAGGCGTGACGCAGGTCTGTTGCCGGCGTGTCGGGGATGCCCGCCAGCAACAGCTGTCCCGGCAACGCGACTAAACGAAGATCTCTGATAACAATGTTTTGCGCGTGAAAACCGGACCAGAGCGCCCTGAGTTCAGCTATTTTTTCCGGCAAAGGTGCGTGCTCAATATAGAGCGGCAGGGTCAGGGGTAAAAAGGTAAAGTGCAGACCCTGCTCCGGCAAGGTATCGGCCAGAGGGTCATCTCCGGTAAGCTGTTTCAGTTCATCCAGCAAACGTCAAACCGCGGGGGGAACGGCGGGCTGAATGCCGGTTGCCAGGGCCAGCTTCACCGGGTCGTAATAGCTCTCTTTCTTAATCTCCCCAATCCCCGCGTTTTTCGCCCACATCGCGAGCGTTTTCTCACTGGCAGCGTGATAGAGGTTTTGCAGAGTCGCTGAATTCATGACACTCCTTCTGACAGTCGGGGGAAACAGAGACGCAACGTCAATATTATCCCTGCCATCGCATCCGGGCCAGGCGATTCATTCAGTGATCATCCCGGAAGCGGTTAAGCCTCACTACTTACCGGGCTTTATCGGGGCTACCGGATCTCCTGATAACGCCTTAACCGGACAACATCGGGACAGATCGGGACAAGCGCGGGCATGAGTCTGGAATCCATGTTGTTGCTCTGCTATTCATGAGGCCGATGACGAAAACGTATGTCTGTTACCGGAGATAAAATGAATTTTTACCGCAGCACAGAATTTACCGGTTCGAAGGCCTGGGACGCTCAGCACATCGCGAGCTTCGGCAATACCAGCGTGAAACTTCACTGGACCGATCGGCCCTATAAGTGGCACATCAACGATGGGCAGGAGGTTTTTGCGGTGATGGATGGGTGTGTTGAAATGCAATATAAAGAACAGGGTGAGATTAAAAGCAGGGTTCTGAATACAGGCGATATTTTCTATGCCAGTGAAGGAACAGAGCATATCGCGCGTCCCCAGGGCGTTGCCCGCGTGCTGGTCATCGAGAAAGAGGGATCGGTTTAAGTGGTAACCTGTTCCGCCGGGTCAGGAGGCGCATCAGACTGACCGGATAGGCCGCTCCGGCAGTAAAGGCCGTTTCCGGCCTTTTTTCCCGGACATATTAGTCAGCGATCTCAGGCTGCGCGCACCTGTGGCATCTCAATATCTGCGCTGATACGTGCTCCGTCAGCATCAAACACCATGCAGTGCTGCGGATGGAAAGTGGGACGCAGGGTCTGGTAGGGATGGAAGTGCACGTCCCCGGGCAGCAGCATTTTGAAACCATCATAACCGTGGCTCTGCCCAAACAGACAGGTGTTGTTGCCCAGACGTTCCACGACCTCGCAGTGAAAGTGGATGCTGAGTGGCGCATCACCGTTGATCTGAAGCTGTTCCGGTCGGATGCCCAGCGTGATTTCATCGCCAGGCTGCAGCTGGCGCAGAGGTAAAGGAAGCTGCAACCGGTGTTCCCCACCATTGATCAACGCGATCAGCCCCGCCGGGCCACACTGTTCCACGCGGGCGGGCAGAAAGTTCATCCTGGGTGAGCCGATGAAACCCGCCACAAAACGGTTAATCGGATTGTAATAGAGTTCCATCGGTGGGCCGACCTGTTCCACCTTGCCATCGTTCAACACCACAATCCTGTCGGCCAGCGTCATCGCTTCGGTTTGATCATGCGTGACATAGACCATCGTGGTTTTCAGCTCCTGATGCAGTTTTGCAATGTGCAGCCGCATATCGATGCGCAGCTCCGCATCCAGATTCGACAAAGGCTCATCAAACATAAATACCCCGGGATTACGCACAATGGCACGACCAATGGCCACGCGCTGACGCTGGCCGCCGGAAAGCTGCCGGGGTTTGCGATCCAGCAGGTGCGCAAGCTGAAGCGTCTTTGCAACGGTTGCGACCTGATGCTCAATCTGCGCCTTTGGCAGCCCATTCACCTTCAGGCCGTAGCCAATATTTTCTGCCACCGTCATATGGGGATAGAGCGCGTAGGACTGAAACACCATTGCCACGCCGCGATGTGAGGGGGCGACATCATTCATCACCTCCTCATCGATCAGGATTTCCCCGTCACTGATCTCTTCAAGCCCGGCAATCAGCCGCAGCAGGGTGGATTTACCGCAGCCTGAAGGACCCACGAAGACCGCAAACTCTCCGGCTTCAATATCAAGCGCGATGTTTTTCAGCGTTTCTGTTTTGCCAAAGCGTTTGGTCACATTTCTCAATCTGATGCTGGACATGCTGATCCTCATGGTATGGTTCTGGTGGCTTAAATGTAATACGTATACCAGGTGGTCGCTTTACATGTCAGCCGTGATGCTACCTGCCATGACTATAACGTTACGCCAGGAGGCGCCCTACCGCTGTTTTTGATTTCTGTAATAGCGATCACACATTGGCATGAAGGGGCTGGAGCGTTTCTGATGTTCCGCGTAGCGTAAGCGAAATTGCGATACGTTAATCACGTTGCATTTGCCTGATAACTCCCTGCCATCTGGAAAATTGTCAGGTTTAGATCAGCGGAAATAACATTAAATGTAATACCTTCACATGAGGCCAGTAATGAAAATCAAAACCAGCGTGACGCTACTTCTGTCAGCATTGATGCTGAATCAATCCGTCTGGGCCGCTCAGCAACTCACAGTCTGGGAAGATATTAAGAAAGCGGATGGCATCAAAGCAGCGGTCGCTGATTTCCAGAAGCAGTTCAATGTTGATGTGAAAGTACAGGAGATGCCTTTTGCACAGCAGATTGAAAAGCTGCGCCTGGACGGGCCGGCCGGAATCGGCCCTGATGTTCTGGTCATTCCTAACGATCAGCTTGGCAGCGCGGTCGTGCAGGGATTACTGGCCCCACTGAAGATTGACGCAGCAGAGCAGGGCGCTTACACCCCTTCGGCGATGGCGGCCTTCACGCAGAATAAGGTGGTCTATGGCATACCCAAAGCCGTAGAAACGCTGGTGCTGATTTACAACAAAGATCTGCTGCCCGCGCCGCTGAAAACCCTGGATGAGTATCGCGCGTTCTCGCAGAAGCAGCGCGAGGCAAAACAGTATGGCCTGCTGGCGAAGTTCGACCAGATTTACTACAGCTGGGGCGTGATGGCTCCGATGGGCGCTTACATCTTTGGTAAAAATGCACAGGGTGCCATCAACACTCAGGATATCGGACTGAACACGCCGGGCAGTGTGGAGGCCGTGACCTATCTCAGGCGCTTCTTCAGCGAAGGATTGTTGCCTGGCGGCATCATGGGCGACAACGGCCTTAACGCAATCGACTCGCTGTTTACCGAGAAGAAAGCGGCGGCGGTGATCAACGGGCCGTGGGCGTTCCAGCCTTATCAGGCGGCCGGGATCAACTATGGCGTGGCACCACTGCCGCTACTGCCAAACGGCAAGCCGATGAGCTCCTTCCTGGGCGTTAAAGGCTATGTGGTATCGACCTGGAGCAAAGATCAGGCGCTGGCACAGCAGTTCCTCTCCTTTATCAACCAGCCGCAGTACGTGAAAGCGCGCTATCAGAAAACCCAGGAGATCCCGCCGGTGACTGCGCTGATGAACGATCCGATGATTAAAGATGATGAGAAAGCCAACGCGGTCGCGGTGCAGTCAGCGCGCGCGTCAGCCATGCCAGGCGTGCCGGAGATGCAGGAAGTGTGGGGGCCGGCTAATGCGGCGCTGGAACTGAGCGTTTCCGGCAAGCAGGCGCCAAAAGCCGCGCTGGATAACGCGGTGAAACAGATCACCATGCAGATTGAAGCGATGCAGGCCAGTAATCAGTAAGGCCGGTTCACGGGATTACCCTACAGGATAAGGATCAGAGAGTGGCTATATCTTCCGAGGAACATCTGGTGACGGCCAGGCGTCCGCGTCGTCATGCGACGACCGGTGCACTGCTGGCACTGCTGCCTGGCTTCGGCCAGTTTTACCACCGCCAGTGGGCGAAAGGTGTCTGCTTTCTGATTCTGCTCAGCAGCTTTGCCGGCATCTTCCATGATTTTCTGCGAGAAGGATTCTGGGGTCTCTACACGCTGGGTGAAGCGGTGCCGCGTGATAACTCCATTTTCCTGCTGGCGGAGGGAATTATCAGTGTGCTGATAGCCGCTTTCGGCGTGGCGATCTGGGGATTGTCGGTGCGTGACGCCTGGATCAATGGCGCTAAGCGCGACAGGGGAGAGCCACTTAACAGTGTGCGTCAGCAGTATCAGCTGCTGCTGCGTGACGGCTTCCCCTACCTGATGATCTCGCCGGGCTTTATTCTGCTGGTGTTTGTGGTGGTGTTTCCCATTCTGTTTGGATTCGCCATCGCCTTCACCAACTACAACCTCTATCACACGCCACCGGCGAAGCTGGTGGACTGGGTGGGTTTCAAAAACTTCATCAACATTTTTACGCTGTCAATCTGGCGCTCCACCTTCTTCGATGTGCTGCAATGGACCGTGGTCTGGACGCTGCTGGCGACCACGCTGCAGTGCACCGTCGGCGTGATGCTGGCGATTCTGGTCAATCAGAAGGACCTGCGCTTTAAGCCGCTGATCCGCACTCTCTTTATCCTGCCCTGGGCGGTGCCGGGCTTTGTCACCATTCTGGTATTTGCCGGGATGTTTAATGACAGCTTTGGCGTAATCAACAATGCGATTCTCGACTTCTTTGGCATCGCACCTAAAGCCTGGATGACCGACCCGTTCTGGACTAAAACCGCGCTGATCATGATGCAGACCTGGCTCGGCTTCCCGTTTGTGTTTGCGATGACGACCGGAGTGCTGCAGGCGATCCCTGAAGATCTCTATGAGGCGGCAATCATGGATGGGGCCAGCGCCTGGACACGACTGAAAACCATCACGCTGCCGCTGGTGCTCTACGCCATTGCGCCGATCATCATCACGCAATACACCTTCAACTTTAATAATTTCAACATCATCTACCTGTTTAACAATGGTGGTCCGGCGGTGGCGGGATCGAATGCCGGCGGCACCGATATCCTGGTGTCTTGGATCTACAAGCTCACCATGTCGTCGTCGCAATATGCCATCGCCGCCACGATCACCATTCTGCTGTCGATTTTCGTGGTAGGTCTGGCGCTCTGGCAGTTCCGCGCGACCCGGTCGTTTAAACAAGATGAGATGGTGTAAGGGAGCAGTTATGGCGAAGTCCGGCAGTATTAAACGCGAAAGGTGGATACGCCTGTCGCTGACCTGGCTGGTGGTGCTGGCCGTCTCGACCATCATTATCTATCCGCTGGTCTGGACGGTAGGCGCATCACTGAATGCGGGCAACAGTCTGCTCAGCAGCGCGATCATTCCGGAGAATGCGTCGCTGCAGCACTACCGCGACCTGTTCAACGGCACGGTCCCTTATCTGACCTGGTACTGGAACTCGATGAAAATCAGCTTCCTGACCATGGTACTGACGTTAATCAGCGTCAGCTGTACCGCCTACGCCTTTTCCCGCTTTCGTTTTAAAGGGCGGCAGAATGGCCTGATGCTGTTTCTGCTGCTGCAGATGATCCCGCAGTTTTCGGCGCTTATCGCGATTTTCGTCCTGTCGCAACTGCTGGGATTAATCAACAGCCATCTGGCGCTGGTGCTGATCTATGTCGGCGGGATGATCCCGATGAACACCTGGCTGATGAAGGGCTATCTCGACTCGATTCCCAAAGATCTGGATGAGTCGGCACGTATGGATGGTGCAGGCAATCTCCGCATCTTTGCAGAGATCATCATGCCGCTGTCGAAGCCGATTCTGGCGGTGGTCGCGCTGTTCTCCTTTACCGGACCGCTGGGCGATTTCATCCTCTCCAGTACCATTCTGCGCACGCCGGAGCAGTACACGCTGCCGATTGGCCTCTACAACCTGGTGTCGCAAAAAATGGGTGCCAGCTACACCACCTATGCGGCCGGTGCCGTACTGATCGCCTTGCCGGTCGCGGTGTTCTATCTGGCCCTGCAGAAATACTTTGTCTCCGGCCTCGCCTCAGGCAGTACAAAAGGATAAATCATGTCACCAAAACGATTATTTCTCGCCCTGGCGCTGGCCTGGGCGACGCCGCTGCTCGCCGCCGGACAGCCAGACATCGCCTCTGCCGGACCGTGGCCTGCCGATTTTATCAGAGGGGCGGACATCTCTTCGCTGGCAGAACTGGAGAAGCAGGGCGCGAAATTCTATAACGCTGCGAATCAACAGCAGGATGCTATCGCCATTCTGAAAGCCAGCGGTATCAACACTATCCGGCTGCGGTTGTGGGTCGATCCTAACGACGACAACGGTCACACCTATGGCGGTGGCGGTAACGATCTGCCGACCACGCTGGCGCTGGCGAAGCGTGTCAAAGCGGCAGGTCTGAAGCTGTTACTCGACATACATTACAGCGACTTCTGGACCGACCCCGGCAAGCAGTTCAAGCCTAAAGCCTGGCAGTCGCTGACCTTTCCCCAGCTGGAAGTAAAGGTGCACGACTACACGCGCGACACCCTCGCCCGCTTCAAAGCAGAAGGCGTGATGCCGGATATTGTGCAGATTGGCAATGAGCTTAATGGCGGCATGCTCTGGCCGGAAGGCAAAAGCTGGGGCCAGAACGGCGGTGAGTTTGATCGGCTGGTGGGCCTGCTCAAGGCAGGCATCAGCGGGCTGCGTGAAAACCTCAGCGATCCGCATCAGGTGAAGATCATGCTGCATCTGGCTGAGGGCACCAAAAACGATATGTTCCGCTGGTGGTTCGACGAAATTGTTAAGCGCGATGTGCCGTTCGATGTGATCGGACTGTCGATGTACACCTACTGGAACGGCCCCATCAGTGCACTGAAAGCAAACATGGATGACATCTCCCGGCGCTACGACAAAGACGTGATGGTGGTGGAAGCCGCCTATGGCTACACGCTGGAAAACTGCGATAGCGCTGAGAACAGTTTCCAGGCCAGAGAGGCGCAGGCAGGCGGTTATCCGGGCACGGTCGCAGGGCAGGCGGCTTATCTGCATGACCTGATCACAGCGGTACTGGCGGTGCCGGATCATCGCGGTAAGGGCTTGGTGTACTGGGAACCGGCGTGGATCCCCGCGCCGGGTAATACCTGGGCCACGCCCGCAGGCATGAAATATATCCACGACGAATGGAAACAGGGTAACGCCCGCGAGAACCAGGCGCTGTTTGACTGTCACGGCAAGGCCCTGCCTTCGCTACAGGTTTTCAATTAACTATCAGCGTTGACGCTGATCTCTTCCTCTGAGGAACAGGTATGAATAAATTTCCCCCGCTCAGCGCCCGGGTTAACCGGCTGCTGCATGGTGCTGACTACAATCCGGAGCAGTGGATGCACCAGCCGGGCATTATTGATGACGATGTCGCGATGATGAAGCAGGCGAACTGTAACGTCATGTCGGTGGGTATCTTCAGCTGGGCTAAGCTGGAGCCGGAAGAGGGACGCTATGAATTTGGCTGGCTGGATGAAGTGATCGATTCGCTCTGGCTGGAGGGAATATCTGTGTTTCTTGCCACGCCCAGCGGAGCGCGCCCGGCCTGGATGTCGCAGGCTTATCCGGAGGTACTGCGTGTGGGGCGCGATCGCATACCCGCCCTGCATGGCGGCCGTCATAACCACTGTATGACCTCACCGGTGTATCGTCAGAAGGTGCAGGCGATAAACAGCAGACTGGCGGCGCGCTATGCGCATCATCCTGCGGTGATCGGCTGGCATGTCTCTAACGAGTATGGCGGGGAGTGTCACTGCGACCGCTGTCAGCAGGCCTTTCGCGGCTGGCTGCAGCGCCGCTATGAGACGCTGGATAATCTGAATCTCGCCTGGTGGAGTGATTTCTGGAGTCATACCTACAGTGACTGGTCACAGATTGTGTCGCCAGCGCCGCAGGGTGAAATGTCGATCCACGGTCTGAATCTGGACTGGCGTCGGTTTATGACCGATCAGGTGACGGACTTCTGTCGTGAGGAGATTAAACCGCTCAGACAGGCGAATCCTGACCTGCCCGCGACCACCAATTTCATGGAGTATTTCTACGACTACGATTACTGGAAGCTGGCATCAGCACTCGATTTTATCTCCTGGGATAGCTATCCGATGTGGCACAACGTCAGGGATGAGACCACGCTTGCCTGTTATACCGCGATGTACCACGACTTGATGCGCACCCTGAAACAGGGCAAGCCCTTTGTATTAATGGAGTCGACGCCAGGCGCAACGAACTGGCAGCCGACCAGTAAGCTGAAGAAGCCGGGGATGCATATTCTCTCTTCCCTGCAGGCAGTGGCGCATGGTGCGGACGCGGTGCAGTATTTCCAGTGGCGCAAGAGTCGGGGTTCAGTTGAGAAGTTTCATGGTGCGGTGGTCGATCATGTCGGTCATCTTGATACCCGCACCGGGCGTGAAGTCAGAGAGCTGGGCCGGATGCTGGCAGCGATGACGCCGGTCATGGGCAGTCGGGTTGAGGCGCGCGTCGCGATCATTTTTGACTGGGAGAGTCGCTGGGCGATGGATAACGCGCAGGGACCACGCAATCTGGGCCTGCATTATGAGCGCACGGTGAACGAACACTATCGTGCCTTCTGGGAGCAGGGGGTGGCGGTGGATGTGATTAATGGTGATAGCGAGCTCAGCGGCTACGATCTGGTAATTGCGCCAATGCTCTATATGGTGCGTGATGGTTTTGCAGCACGGGCCAGGCAGCATGTGGAGCGCGGCGGCCATTTTGTCGCCAGTTACTGGAGCGGCATCGTAAATGAGAGCGATCTCTGTTACCTCGGAGGATTCCCGGGTCCGCTGCGGCCATTACTCGGCATCTGGTCAGAAGAGATCGATAGTCTGACGGATGAGGAGTTCAACGGCGTGCGCGGGATACGCGGCAATGAGCTGGGGCTGAGCGGACCTTATCAGGCGCGCGAGCTTTGCGAGCATATTCATCTGGAAGGGGCGACGGCGCTGGCCAGTTACGAGAGTGATTTTTATGCCGGAACGCCAGCGGTGACCGTAAATCGGGTAGGTCAGGGTAAAGCGTGGTATATCGCGTCGCGTAATGATCTGTCGTTCCATCGGGATTTTTACGGTGCACTGATTAAGCAGCTGGAATTACCGCGCGCACTGCCGATTGAGCTGCCACCTGGGGTGGTCGTTCAGCGGCGTACCGATGGTGAACAGGCGTTTCTGTTTGTGCAGAACTTTACTGGCCAGACGCAGCAGGTGTTATTGCCTGCCGGGCTGAGCGATTTGATTGATGGCACACCCATGACAGGATCGCTGATGCTGGCAGCGTGGGGATGCCGTGTGTTGAGCCGACCGCTGGAGTAGGGAGAGCACAGGCTCAGGGGGCCTATGCCCCCATCACTTTAAGAGATGGCATTCTCTGCAGGAAGAGCGGGGTTTTGCTGTTGATGCAGGGCTGGTTTTTTAGAGGCCGAGGGCAGGAAAAGGCTATCTTCTGCGGGCAGTCACGGCATGGCCCGCTCGTTTTCGTGTATCAGTCGTGAGTGGCGGGCAGCAGCCCGCCTTTTTATCCTCTGAAGGAGAACAACATGGTGAGTCTGAAATCGTTTAAGCAATATTTCAGCCGGCAGCCGATTACGGCACAGGAGGTTGAAATAGACAACGCGCTACTGGAGCGGCTTGTCGAGTGCTTTGGCGGGCGTGACAATATTCAGCAGGTGGACGCCTGTATAACCCGGCTGCGGGTGAAGGTGACCTCACTGAAGGCGGTGGATACGGCGGGATTACAGAAGGCAGGGGCAATTGGCGTGGTCATTCTGGGACAGGAAGTCCATGCGATTTTTGGCAGGCAGTCCGACCCGTTGCGTCAGTTGCTGGAAGAGCGTTTCTTTCAGCCGGAGTGAGACACTGGTCTGAATCCAGGACAAAAAAATGGATAACCGTCGCCGGTTATCCATAAAGCCCCTGCATAAGAGCTTAACAATGACTCCAGGGAGGCGATGGCGCAGTTACCACCAGGCTTCGACCTGTACGCCGAAGTTCCAGGTGTTATTACTGGTGTTGTCTTTAAAGCTGTGTCCATCTTCTGAGTCATTCAGATAAGAGGCAAACAGGCGCAGTTCCGGACGAGACATAAATTCGGGACCGGCTGCCAGACCCAGTGCCAGCGTATATTTCTGTCCTGCTGCTTTGTAGTCGCTGCCCACTTTGTTTTCATCTTTCTGCCAGAAGCTACCCACTTCGCCGATGCCGCGGACATATTGCGTAAACTGATACTGACCGCGACCCACCAGCGACAGCAGGGTACTTTTACTCGTCTGGGCGGTGATATCGTCTGCTGATCCCCAGGTAAAGACCTGGTTCAGGGAAAATTTGTCGGTGACCGGCAGCAGACCGGTATTGATCACGCGGTAGCCGCTGGCGTTGCGGGTATCGTTATACATGTCATACCAGCCGCCGCCCTGCGAAATCATATTCTGCGCCAGACCTTTATTGGCGTACTGGAAGACCAGTTTCTGGTAGCCGCCCCACATGTCCTGGCTGATTTCACTGGTGAGCATGACGCCATTATCCGCGTCATAGAGACCACCATATTCCTTCTGTTTGTTGGTGGTGTTTGGCATGGCGTAATCAATACCAAACTCGGTCCAGGCTCCACTCCAGGGTTTCCAGCCGGCATAGCGCAGATCCAGGTAGTTAATGTTGACGTCGTTGTCGCCATCGACGCGGTAATCCACATCATTGGCATCGCCGCGAATCCAGGCAAAAGAGACAGCACCCGGACCCAGCGTGTAGTTTTCGATACCGGCACCCGAACCAGAGATATTCCAGTACTTTGTATCAATAATGTGCAGGTCATGACGCTGATAGTAGCGTTTACCGCCCCAGATCACGGCATCTTTGTCACCCGGCACCAGTCCTTTGATCTGCAGATTAAGCTGGCGCAGGCCAAACTGAGCATCGTCACCGAAGGTGGTTTCGTTATCATTTGAGCCGTCGGAGAACATACTGACCATGGTGTCGACATAAAAACTGACATCATCCTTCTTGTAAACCTCACTCCCCAGTTCGACCTCGCCGTAAGTATCCGCTTCGTTGCCGAGACGGCCGACTTTGTTCTTTTGATACTCTTCAATACCGCCATCCTGCGATACGCCCACCCCACCACGGAGATAGCCATGGAAATCAATGTTGTCGATAGCGGCATAGAGCGTCGGGGAAGTCAGGGCCGCAGCAAGCGCCACGGCAGCAGTACGTAACCTTGTTTCCATGTTATCCTCAGTTTTATTTGTAATACGTTCACATGACAGCGGCAGTAAACGCTTTTTGTCAGATGAGTGACAAATAAAATCGCGATAATGTGTGAAGTACTGCAAATAAAGCGGCGCCATTTGTAACGATTAGTGAATCAGATCACCAAATCTCAATATGTGAAGGTATTACTTTTACTTTTTATTCATGCAATGTGACAGCGGTGGGCTGGCTGACACCACGGCTGTGATACCATTCCGCCATTGGTCATCAGGGATGCGAATTATGAAATCAAAAAATGCCACCTTAGAGGATGTCGCCCGCCACGCTGGCGTCTCGTATCAGACGGTTTCGCGGGTTTTGAATAAGTCGGCAAACGTTTCGGAATCAACGCGGCGCAAGGTGGAACACGCTATTGAAACCCTGCGCTATGTACCTAACAGGCTGGCACAGCAACTGGTGGGTAAGCAGAGCACCACGCTGGGTCTGGTGACCACCTCGCTGGCGTTGCATGCCCCCTCGCAGGTGGCCGCTGCGGTTAAACGTTATGCTAATGCTGCTGACTACCAGGTGCTAATCGCCATGATTGATGAGAACGTCAATCAAAGCCTCCAGGATTGCATCAATGAGCTGAAGTCTCAGCGGGTGGACAAGGTGATCATCAACGTCCCGCTGGAGAGCCACGATGCTGAGCAAATCGTGCAGGAGAATGACGATATCCTTTGTCTGTTTCTGGATGTCGATCCTTACAGCGCGGTGTTTAACGTTTCGTTTAACCCGGCTGACGGCACCCGTGCCAGCGTTAAATATCTCTATGAGCAGGGCCATCGCGAGTTCGCCCTGCTGGCCGGACCCGAGCAGTCGGTTTCAGCAAATCTGCGTCTGAAAAGCTGGCTGGATACGCTGGAGAGTTACCGTCTGAAGCCCGTCAGCATCAGCCACGGTAACTGGGACGCACAGAGTGGTTACAACGGTGTACTGCAGCTGCTGCGGGAAGCGCCCGGATTCAGCGCACTGCTGGTGGGCAACGATCAGATGGCGCTGGGTGTGCTGAGCGCGCTGCATCAGCGCGGCGTGGCGGTGCCGGGCCAGATCTCTGTGATTGGTTATGACGACACCTATGAAAGTGCGTTTTTTCATCCGGCGCTGACTACGGTGTCGCTGGACCTCGATTTGCAGGGCAAAGAGGCGGTTGCAAGGCTGTTGCTGGCCAGCGAACAGGATGAGCAGCGTTCTTCCTCGATTCTGCCGGCTAAACTGGTGGTGCGCAGTTCAACCGGTATGGCCGGACAGCAGCAGCGGGATTTAAAGCAGATAGCAGAACAACTGCGCCTCATCGCCAGCCGGCTTGAGTAGCCAGCCGGCATATTCTGTAGCCAGAGCAGGTACACCTGTTAACGGCAAATCCTGAAAAGCCGCCGGTGCAGGCGGCTCTGACAGGGACTGAGGTGGGCGTGCGCCCGTTTTCCCGGTCGCGCGGTTAATGCGCGGTGGCGGTTTTCGCGGCCGGGCGCTGGGGCAGCAGCACCAGCAGCGCGATGATGATCAGGCCCAGCGTCAGCGAGGCACCGTAGCGACTCAACGCGAGCCCGCCCGAGGCAAGCGGTTTATCCAGAAAATCGCCCACCACTGCGCCCAGAGGCCGCGTGAGGATAAAGGCCGCCCAGAATAGCGCAGTGCGCGAAAGCGAGGTAAAGCGACTCGCCGCCCAGATAAGCGACAGCGCACCTGCAAACAGCAGAATACCGCCATCGTAACCCAGTCCTTCACTGTCTGCCGCCCAGTCACCTAATGCCGTGCCCAGCGTCTGGGAAAACATGATGGTCACCCAGTAGAAGGTCTCAGTGACGCCATTGTTCACCGAACTGACCGCCACCGTGCCGCAGGTTATTTTCCAGAGAAACAGAGAGAGGGTCAGCAGCGTGATCAGCAGCAGAGTGCCACCCGGATAGCCAATATTCAGGGAGCGGTCGGCAAAATCTGCCAGCGTGGTGCCCACCGTGGTGGTTGCCACCACGGTGAACCAGTAAATCCATTTATTGAAACCGGGACGGTTAATCTGCACCACCACCGCGACCAGAAAGATAATGGCGAAAATCAGCGTACCGGTCAGATATCCCAGATTCATTGACATGGTTACCGCATCGCCGCCGGTTTCACCCAGGGTTGTCGCCGCGATTTTGGTTAACCAGAATGCCGCGGTTACGGCAGGCACTTTACTCAGAGAAAGCGATGCTGTGTTGTTATTTTGCATAGGGTCACGCTCCGGAAAAAGCCCAATATGAGCTAACAGAGCAGGGATGTTATAAGAGTATTCTTAAGGAAAGATGAAGCGCCGGAAAGTGGGGCAGTTAACGCGACAGGGCTAAAGATTCCGGCCTGATGAGCCGATAAACAGGAGCTGATACCTCAGAGACTGCACCCTGTCATAAACGTTCTGCGCACATCCCTGTAAGGATCGCGGCCTCAGAAACAACGGCCTGCCAGGTCCGGGCGCCCGCCATGCGCGATGGCCGGTTTCGCCTCAGGCTCACCCAGTGACTGTCGCCTCCTGCCGCGTCAGACGGACATTTACGGTTATAATCAGGTCTGTAGCGACGAGTATTGAGCTTGTTTAATATCGTCAGCAACATCGGAGTCGGCCGCCATGAACTTAATGATTAAACCCTCTTTCACTGCCGTCTGGTCTACAGACGCGCAGGGTATCTGCGTTGCCAGTCAGGAAACACCGGCTGGCCTGATGCCTGCCCTGAAGGGGGTGACGCTGAGTTCCTGGCTGGAACTGGCGCAGGCTGACGATGATGAAAAGATCGCGCTGCAGCTGACCGCGGCGCTGGAATATCTGACCCCTTTCTACTTTGAAGTGCCTATCCACTGTCTGGACGGTGAAACACGCCGCGTCGTGGTTTCCGGCCTGCCGGACAGTCTGCCTGGCACCTCCCACCAGAAGTACAACGGCTTCATCCTGGATGTGACTGCGCAGCGTAAAGCGCTGGAGGATGCGGTGCGCACGGCGGCGGAATATCGCCTGCTGATCGAGAACAGTACCGATCTGATTGCCCATTGTGATGCGAATGGCAGATACGTCTCGATCTCGCCCTCCTACAGCGAAATGATAGGCTGGAGACCTGAAGAGGTGGTTGGTCAGTTGGTGGTCGATTTCCTGCATCCTGACGATCGCGAATCTGCCTCGGCAGCGCTGGCACATATCTTCAGCGGCGGAATGCTGCCGGATGTGGTTGAAGTACGTAAACGGCATCGTGACGGCCACTACCTCACGCTGGGCACTAAAGCCTGTGGCGTCAGCAATCCCTCTTCAGGCAAAAATATCGGTGCCGTGCTGGTTTCGCGTGACATCACGCGTGACAAGGAAAGGATGCGCAATCTCGAAGAGCTGGCGACCCGCGACCCGCTGACCGGGCTGCCTAATCGCGCCTGGATTAACGAGCAGATTGGCCGAATGCTGGCGGAGACAGAGGACCCGGCTTTCACCACCGTGATGTTTATCGATCTCAATGGATTCAAGGCAGTGAATGATCTTATGGGCCATGCGACAGGGGATGCCTTACTGCAGCAGGTCGGTGAACGGCTGCAGCGCTGCATGCGCCCGGGCGACTCGGTGGCCCGGATGGGCGGCGATGAGTTTATTGTGGCCGCAAAGTGCAGTCATCGCGGGGTGGCATCGGCCATCGCCCTGCGCATTATTGACAGCCTGGAGGCCCCCTTCGTCATCGATAACATGGACGTGCGCATTGGTGCAGCGATTGGCATCAGCCTGGCCCGCTTCGGAACGGCAACGGCGAAAATGCTGTTCGAGCGCGCCGACAAAGCGATGTATCAGGCTAAAGCCCGCCGCGATGGCTCCTATCAGTTTTTTGAGCAGGCAGCCCTGTGATCACTGGCTGTACGAATTCTGTCAGCCGCTGCGCTTAGCGCCATCTCACTCCTGTCTCCCGCACTTGAAGATCACGTCTGCTGTCCCGGCTCACGCTCATCATACCCCTCCTGAGCCTGCTGCATGGTTTCGCCATGTTGCTTCGCCCAGTTGACCAGCGCGACAAACGGGTCCTGCAGGGTTCTGCCCAGAGGCGTGATCGCATACTCCACCGCGACAGGTGAGGAGGCGATCACGTGCCGGCTTATCAGTCCGTTTCGCTCCAGACGGCGTAATGCCTCAGTCAGTGATTTGTGAGTAATGGGATCGAGCCTGCGCTTAATGGCATTAAATCGCGACGGCTGTGAGCACAACACGGTCAGGATTAACACCGACCATTTATTGGCAACCTGTTCCAGGATCGGGCGGGTACTGTTGATCTCTGCCAGCAGAGCGGTGATATCGGTGGCCATACGGTTTCCTCAATGATATCTGGTGTACATCAGGTGCGTAATTGACACTAAATATACGAAATGTATCATCCATCGTTCAACCTCTTTACGGAGTGGCAATGATGAAACTGAGTGGAAAAGTGGTTCTGGTGACCGGTGGCAGCAGCGGTATTGGTCTTGCCATCACTCGCCGTTTTGTACAGGAAGGCGCACGGGTTTTTATTACCGCCCGACGCGAAGCTCAGCTGGCAGAGGCGGTTACGCTAACCGGCGGTCAGGCTGAAGCGATAGCGGGTGACCTGACGGATGCCAGCGATCTCGTACGTTTGTTCGGGACGATTCAGGCCAGAGCCGGTCGCCTCGATATCCTGGTTAATGCTTCAGGTGTGGCTGTACCGGCAAACCTGGATGAGACCTCAGCAGAGCATATTGACCTTATTTTTGGTCTGAACGTTCGTGCCATGGTGCTGACGGTACAGCATGCTGTCAGGCTCATGGAGGAGGGAGGGGCCATTCTGCTGATCGGTTCCATTGCGGGGGGAATCGCCAATCCGGGTTATGGAACCTATTCTGCCAGTAAGGCCGCTGTTCGCGCTTATGCCCGCACCTGGAACAGCGAACTGGCACCGCGCGGTATCAGGGTCAATACACTCAGTCCGGGCCCGACGGATACGCCGATGTTCGACCAGGCCAGCGATGAGGTAAGGCAGGCACTGAGCGCGCGAATACCGGCAGGGCGGCTGGGCGATCCGGATGAAGTGGCTGCAGCGGCCCTGTTCCTGGTCTCGGACGAAAGCCGTTACATCTGCGGCAGCGAACTGGTGATTGATGGTGGCATGACGGCCTGACGGCCCTGTGCTGAAACCGGTAAACCGGCCGGCCAGGGCCGGTTTTGCTCACAGAACAGCTCTGAACCTGTCCGTCTTTATTGCTGGACAGCGCCCGCAATCACTCTGGCTGCGCTGGCGAGCACATCTTTACGCGCGGCGGCGTTTTTATCGTGCTGCGTAAAGTAGGTGGTCAGGACGAGGGGGGCATGATTTTTCGGCCAGATAACGGCGATGTCATTGGTGGTGCCGTAGTCGCCACTGCCGGTTTTATCGGCCACTATCCAGTCTGCCGGAAGGCCCGCTTTAATACTGGCTGCCCCCGTGGTATTGCCCTTCATCCAGGCTGTCAGTGTGGCTCTCTGATCGTCTTTAAGCGCAGAACCTAAAATAAGTTTGTTAAGACTCGCTGCCATCGCTGAAGGGGTAGTGGTATCGCGAGGATCACCCGGAATCGCGGTGTTGAGGCCTGGCTCATTTCTGTCCAGCCGGAACGTCGTATCACCAAGGGTTCGCGCAAACTGCGTGGCATGCTGCGGGCCGCCCAGATACGCCAGCAGCTTGTTCATCGCCGCGTTATCGCTGTATTGCAGGGCCGCCGCGCTCAGCTCCGCGAGGCTCATTGCGGAACCGATATGCTTCATGGTGACAGGATTGTAATTCACCATATCGTGCTGACTTATATGAATTTTCTTATTAAGTAAAGTATCAGCATTTTTATTTTTTTTTAACTCTTCGCTCTTTTTTAATATCGCAGCAACGGCCATCACCTTACTGGTACTGCACAGTGGAAATCTTTCGTTGCCGCGCCAGGAATATTGCGCACTATCAGACGTATCAATGACGGCCAGGCCGAGCCGGCCTCCGGATTGACGTTCAAGTTTCTCAAACTGATTGTTCAGGGATTGCTGATCGAAAGCCGCATGTGCTGACGCTGAACATCCCGCTGCGGCGAATAACACTATTCCGGCCAGGCGGTTTTTAAATTTATTCATTATTAAACGTTCCCTATACAAAAATTAATTAAATCTGAATTGTCACAAGGCCGTGACTGAATATCGTTCCCCTTAATTACGGGCTCCAAAATAAATCAGTTTTCCGGTGAGTCAAAACGGTATAAATTGATGCCAGTCATAACTTTTTCTGGGGGCTATAGTGAAAGGGGATATTCCGCTTAACGCTCTGCGTGCATTTGAAGCCTCTGCCCGCCACCTCAACTTTACCCGGGCAGGCATGGAACTGTTCGTTTCGCAGGCGGCGGTCAGCCAGCAGGTCAGGCTGCTTGAAGAGAGGTTAGGGATCACATTATTCAGAAGGCTTTCGCGTGGTCTTGAAATGACCGATGAGGCGCGATTGCTGTTTTCTGAGATTTCTGATGCCTTTCATCGGATTGAGAAAGCCTATCGTCAGTTTGAAGGGGGAGAAGTCAGGGAGGCGCTCACGCTCTCCTGTGTCGGCACTTTTGCACTGGGCTGGCTTCTGCCGAAAATTGACGATTTCCGGCAACGCCATCCCGCTATCGAACTGAGTATTCAGACCAATAACAATGTGGTGAGCATCGCCGGTGAAGGTGTCGATTTTGCTATAAGATATGGTTCTGGCAACTGGTCGGCATCACATAATCAACTGCTGTTTGATGCACCGCTGACGCTATTATGCCGGCCAGATACGGCGAAAAGACTTAACCGGCCTGAGGATATTACGGGCGAAAATTTATTGCGCTCTTATCGTCATGAAGAGTGGGAGAACTGGTTTGCTGCGGCGGGTATTCCCCCCTTCAGAATTAACGGGCCTGTTCTGGATTCATCGCGTCTGATTATTGATGCCGTATTGATTACCGGGGGCGTTGCGCTGGCACCGGAAATCATGTTTGAACCGGAAATAAAAGGCGGACTGCTCGTCAGGCCTTTTGATATTTATTCCGGCAATGACGGATACTGGCTGACCTGGCAAAGAGCCCGGAAAATGACGCCGTCGATGCAAATATTCCGTGAGTGGATTATTCAGACCATTATCAGACAGTAGCGCCTGATATCGCGGCGCTTCAGAACAGGGCAGAAACCTGTCGGCGGGCTTCGATCTTCAGAAGGCGCGCTCATCGCCCTGGCAGCGCAGCGACAATGGCCGACTCCATCTTCTCCGGGGCGGTGATGGGGGCGAATCGTTTTAGCGGTGTGCCGTCGGATCCAATCAGGAATTTCGTGAAGTTCCACTTGATTCGGCCACCCGGAATGCCGGGTAACGCCTCTTTCAGATAACGAAACAGCGGGTGTGCCGCGGCTCCGTTGACCTCCACTTTGCCGAACATCGGGAAACTTACGCCGTAATTGATGTGACAGGTCTGTGCGATATCGTCAGCACTGCCGGGCTCCTGCCTGCCGAACTGATTGCAGGGGAAACCCAGTATCACCAGTCCCTGATCGGCATATCTGCGATAAAGGGTTTCCAGGCCAGCATACTGCGGTGTGAACCCACAACGGCTGGCGGTGTTGACCACCAGCACCGTCCTGCCTGCGTAGTCTGCCATGGAGGCCATCTGACCGTTCAGCAGCGGGGCCGTGAATTGATAAAAGGACGTCATGTCGGAAACCTCAGAACAAAACCGTGTAAGGCGCGATTGTCGCATGGCGCAGCGGGCGGATCACCTGCTGAGCGGCAGTCACCGCAGAGACAAACGCCCGGAGAATGCACTGCTTCGGGCGCCGGTCACTGCCAGGGGGGCGGATAAGACCTGCCGCCCTGATCCTCTGCGCGAGGCAGAGGAATCAGCCGTTGTCGCGGAATCCGGGATAAAGACTCATGCCACCATCTATAAAGAGCGTCGTGCCATGAACGTAATCGGAAAGATCGCTGGCAAGCCAGACCACCGCATTCGCCACATCTTCAGCCGCACCGATGCGGCCATAGGGGATCAGTTTTAACAATGCTTTGCCCGCCTCACCCTGAGTGGTCTCCTCATTGATGGCGGTCGCGATAGCGCCAGGCGCAACCGAGTTAACGCGGATACGCGCCTCACCCACCTCCTGCGCCAGCGTCTTCATCAGCAGGTCTACGCCGCCTTTGGAGGCGGCATAGTTAACGTGTCCGGCCCAGGGAATGAGCTGATGAACCGAACTCATATGAATAATCTTCCCTGCCGCTCTGCTGATCTCCGGACTGTGTCCCTGATCGCGGAACTGGCGCAGCGCAGCCCGCGCACATAAAAACTGCCCGGTCAGGTTTACATCCAGAACGGTATTCCACTCCTCCAGTGTCATATCGATTGAGGGGGCATCTTTCTGCAGGCCTGAGTTAGCCACCAGAATGTCCAGTCTGCCAAACTCAGCAAGGGTCTGCGCAAAGAGATTGTCGACATCTGCCTCTTTCGACACGTCGCCTTTCACCGCGATGGCACGACCGCCACCGGCCCGGATTTTTTCTGCCAGCTCTTCGGCAGGCTCGGCCTGACTGTGATAGTTAATGACCACAGCGGCCTCTTCCCTTGCGAGGGCTTCTGCACAGGCATAGCCGAGGCCTGAACTGGCACCGGTCACCAGCGCAACCTGATTTTTGAGAGATAGATTCATGAGGTTTCCTTATTCAGTAAAGAGTCAATTTATGTTGTGACCGGCCGTTCTGTTCTGTGCGTCACTCAGCGGGAGCTGCGCCGTAAGAGGCTGGGGCACTCAGCTGTTTTTTGCCGCCAGTCTCTGCGTGAGGCGGAACCGCGACCTCTCGCTGCCACGATTAAAAAGGGCGCAGGGTGATGAATTACTGAATTATAGATGCGAAGTAGAGGCTTAGCCGTGAATGCGCGACGAGCCCTCATCCGGGCATTGTGAGACGGGTCCAGTCTTATTAATCCCGTCCATGAGTGCCAGGGGGATGTCGCTGACCGGATTTCGTTTTATTCTGACGGTTAAAAGAAAAACGGAGGCTGGCATGATTAGGGTAGAAAAAGCCGATCCCTGCGCCCCGGAGTCGCAACGGCTGATAAATGCGCTTTCAGCCGAGCTCGCGGCGATAACCGGCGATGATGGCAGGCGACACTTTGCAATGGCTGCTATGGATGAAAAGAGAGCGCTCTGGGTGGTGGCCAGAAATCATCAGGGTGTGGCTGTCGGCTGCGGCGCTATCCGACCGCTTACAGAGACGGTTGCCGAACTGAAGAGAATGTATTCAGACCGCAGTGAAGCCGGGATCGGCAGAGCATTACTGACTTTCCTCGAAGAGTCGGCGCTGGGAAGGGGGTATACGGAAATCTGGCTCGAAACCCGTGCTGTGAACCATAAGGCTGTCCGTTTTTATCAGAACAGCGGATATAACCGCATCGCAAATTATGGGCCGTACATAAACCGGGAAGAGGCGGTGTGCTTTGCTAAGGTGCTATCGTAGTCATCCTTGCACAGACGCTTTATTTACAGGATAAGTAACGAGTGGTTTGATCTCTTTAAGGACAAACATACTCTGCATCTCTTTGATTCCCGGCAATCTGCGCACTACTGACATGGCAAAATCGGCATAGGAATCCAGATCCGATGCGACAACCTGCAGAAGGAAGTCGGCATCCCCACCGATGCTATAACAGGCCACAACGTCCTCAAGCGCCGTGACTTCCTCTTCAAACTTTCTGGCCTGCGCTTCACTGTGGCTGTCAATGACTACCCGAATGAAAACCATCACGCCCAGACCAATCTTTTTGCGATCCAGAACAGCGCGGTAACCCTTGATCACTTCATCTTCTTCAAGCCTGCGCACTTTGCGCCAGCAGGGAGAAGCTGAAACGTTGATCTTCTCCGCCAGTTCCTGATTGGTGACGCGCGCATCGTTCTGCAGAACTTCCAGAATCTTCACATCTGTCGGGCTGAGTGCCATTTAGGGAAATTCCTTTCTTAATGTAATCAATAAGTGGTTATTTCTACCTGAAAACCTGCGCCGGGTAAATGAGATAGGTGACTCTTTCCTCTTTGTTTACGGCATAATTGATTCACCGTTCAGGAGAGATAAGGCAGGATAAGATCCTGTTCAGAGGTCATGCATACTCTTCTCTTTCTCAATCACCTGAATTTATTTTCTGGCTCAAGGCAAAAAAAGAGGGTTTTAAACCTGACTCTTCTCATTATGACCTGCATAAGAGTCTGTTTTACGCTATGCAATTTAAAAGCGGGTGTCAGAGTTTTAATTTCCCTGGCTCCGTTAATTTTCTCTGAAGCGTTCTGGTGGTGTCCAAAACAATAAAGATTATTGCTACATGAATTAGCGGCGCTTTTAATCCGCCGTCCCTCTCTCTTCTATTAAAAACAGGAATGACGATGTCTGGAATCGCTCAGGTAATTTCTTATGTTGCAGCTCTCGGTCTGGCTGCTGCCATCCCCGGCCCCGGAATGACGGCGTTGGTTGCACGTAGTGTCTGTGGGGGTGCTGTTTCCGCTTTTGCTATGCTGGCAGGACTTATTCTGGGGGATTTGATCTATTTAACACTGGCGATATTTGGTCTGGGGGTTATTGGGCAGACTAATGACACTATCTTCACCCTGATTAACTATGCTGCTTCACTCTATTTATGTCTGCTGTCATGGCAGTTCTGGTGCAGTCAGCCGGAGGCGATAAATATTGCACAGAAAACGACAAACAAAGAACTGGCAACAGCCTGGTTTTCAGGGCTGACCATAACGCTTGGGAATCCCAAAACTATCGCTTTCTATCTGGCGATACTGCCTCTTGTCATTTCTCTGGATAATGTGTCATTAAAAATGTGGGGAGGAATGCTGGTGCCCGTGACCGTATTGGTCCTTTTAAGCGTTGGCGCGGTTTTTATTCTTGCTGCGCTCAGAATACGCCATCTGCTCGCCAGTGAAAAAGCGCAACGACGCCTTTTTCGACTGGCCGCATCCATTATGATTCTGGCTGCGTCTGGAATGGTAATAAAGAATCTTTAACTTCCGGCTATATATCCGCAACCCGCTCCCCTGAGAATCGTTGAATGAATGGGCGCTCTGTTCTTCCGCAATCTTAAAGAGCCACTTGCCGTTTTCGGTCAGGAGAATGCAGTGGCATCAAATGCAGCGCGTTCCAGGCAGAGCCTCCATCCGACGCTAATAAGTCAGCAAGGTTGTGATTGAGAGTCCGCATCCATACGCTATATGCGTAAGAAGGCTAAGCAGTCGGGCTCGCCAGGGACGGGGCGTTCGCGACGCCGCGAAGCCAAAACCCAGCGCGGGCTGAAGCACGATAAAGGGAGCGGATAGCGTTAGCAGACCAGTCAGCAGAGCCGTCCTGAATGAGGGATCATGAAACCAGGCCGATCCATCCAGAATAAGCGGTATAAAAGCAAAAATTATCCCTGGATGACGGCCTTTCTTCTCATTACTCTCTCCCGTCGCATTAGCCCCGCAAAAAATCTGTCCGGTCTTTATCCTGGTAACGGCTTGCTCGTCACATAAACCAGATGTGCTGAATACTTTTTTGTGACAAATAACACAACCTGATTACATCTTCCGGCGGAGACGCTTTTTTATCGTGATAATGATTTTACTGAGTACATTAATGTTTTACAGAGTACAACAATGCGTTTTGCGTATCACGCGCAAAACGATGACAAAAATGTGAGGATCATCATGTCTGAAAAACAGCACATCACGACTTTCTCTGCCGATATCGAGCAGCAGACCGTAAAAAAGGTGGTCTGGCGCATTTTGCCATTTCTGATTGTCTGTTATCTGATTGCCATTATTGACCGCGGCAACATAGGCATGGCTTCGTTGCAGATGAACGAAGATCTGGGGTTGTCCAAAGCGGTATTTGGCCTGGCGAGCAGCCTGTTTTTCGTTGGTTACTTCCTGTTTGAAGTCCCCAGCAACCTTGCGATGCAGAAGATTGGTGCAAAGATCTGGATCTCCCGCATCATGGTCTCCTGGGGCATCATCTCGGTCTGTACGGCCTTCGTCGAAAGCGCCAATACGCTCTATGTTCTGCGCTTCTTACTGGGTGCCGCTGAGGCAGGATTTTTCCCGGGCGTCATTCTTTATCTGACCTACTGGATCCCTGGCAAATACCGTGCACGCGTCATCGCGACCTTCATGGTGGCTATCCCTGCCGCGAACTTTATCGGCTCACCTATCTCAGGTTTGATTCTGTCACTCGATGGCTGGCTGGGCATGCGCGGCTGGCACTGGCTGTTCATCCTGGAAGGCATTCCGGCCGTGGTGCTGGGGGTGGCTGCTTTCTTCATGCTGAGCAACCGCCCCTCTGATGCCAGCTGGCTGAATCAGGAGCAGAAAGCCTGGCTGAATACCACGCTGGAAGCGGAAAACGCGAAGAAAAAAGCGATCGGTCACATCTCCCTGTGGAAGCTGCTGCGCCATAAACATATCTGGGTGATGGCGCTGATTTATGCAGGTGCCTCGGCGGCAGGTTCAACGCTGAGTGTCTGGTCTCCGCAGTTGCTGAAATCTTTCGGTCTGGACAACTTCACGACCGGTTTAGTAAATGCGATCCCTTACGGTCTGGCTTCTGTTCTGATGATTGTCTGGGGCAGAAGCTCTGACCGCAGCGGCGAACGTCGCTGGCACACCGCGCTGACGCTGTTTTTAATCGCAGGCGGTCTGCTCTCTGCATTCCTGACCAACACGCTGACCGGCAGCGTCGTGATTCTGTCGCTGGTGCTGATTGGTGCTTACTCAATGAAAGGTCCTTTCTGGGCGCTGGCTTCGGGCTGGATGTCATCCACGACGGCTGCGGCGGGTCTGGCTGCTATCGGGGCGATGGCTAACCTGATTGGCGGAGGATTGATGGTTAACGTTTACGGCATCATCAATCAGGCCACCGGCAGTCACACCCTGGCAATGCTGCCACTGGCTGTGCTGTGCAGCGTCGGCGGCATCGCCGTGCTGGTTATGGGACGCACCAAAAAATTAAACATTGAAGTTGAGAATACCGCTTCACCCGTCAGTAAATAACGTTGTCAGCCCGGTGACGCTGCTCGCCGCGTCTCCGGGCTTCTCCCTTCACTCATCCTCCTACCGCCTCTTTTTCCTGATCGATCTCTTTATGTGCAACACCCCTCTCGCTCACTCAACAGCCATGTTAACTCGCCCATCTTCTCACTAAGCCACGCCTGGCGCTCCTGTAAGCCTGTGGCGGGCTGTCATCCCCTCTGAATGCCATCTGACGAAAGCGGGCCGTATGCAGGGGCTCACCCTCGGCGGGAGGAAGAGTGGTGTAAGGATCGCTTGTTCAGCCAGAAGGGAGGTGCTGACAATGAGTCTGGCCCTGCAGGGTCAGGTGACGCTATCTGCGGGTGTTTAAAGCTGGAGTGGCGCGATGTGGCATCTGAATACTGAGCGCGTCTGTCAGGGCGTGGCAGGCCACAGGGAGGGCAGAGGGAAAGTTTCAGAGGCCAGGGCGGTAAAGCGGCAAGGGCATAGTCCGACAGCCAGGCAAAAGAGAGAACGCATAAAAAAACCGGCTAAACGGCCCAGGCGCCTGTTTAGCCGGTCAGGAAAAGCCGATCAGGAAACCGGACTTTCGTCTTTCACCGGTTCTGCCAGCACGTTCAGCACGTTTGTGGCTGCCACGGTGCCCATCTTCACGTAGGAGTTATCACTGACGCCACCAATGTGTGGCGACAGAATCACGTTGTCGACATTCTGCCAGATATGCGGGGCGGTCAGCGGTTCTGTGGCAAAGCTGTCCAGCGCCGCTGAGGCGATCGTGCCGTCATTCAGTGCCGCGATCAGGGCTTCATCATCGATCAGACCCCCGCGAGCCGTATTCACCAGAATGGCGCCTTTTTTACACAACGCCAGCGACTCTGCGTTGATCATCTTTTGGGTCTGTTCCGTCAGCGGGCAGTGCAATGAAATCACATCTGACTGACGCAGCAGATCGTCCAGCGAAGAGGAGACACACTCATCCGGGAAAGTGCGCGCATAGGGATCATAGGCCAGAACGTTCATGCCAAAAGCGCGGCCGATACGGGCCACGCGACCCCCTATCGCCCCCAGACCCACCAGCCCGAGGGTTCTGCCCTCCAGCTCGACGGATTTGTGGGTCGATTTATCCCAGTGTCCCTGACGCATGCGTTGATCCAGCGGGATCACCGATTTAGCGCAGGCCAGGATCAGCGCCCATGCGTGCTCTGACACGGCAGCCGCGTTGGCACCCGGGGCCGACTGAACACTGATATGACGCTCAGCGGCAGCTTTCTGATCGATGACATCGATGCCACTGCCGTGTTTGGAGATAACGCGCAGAGCGGGCGCGGCGTCCATGATGCGGGCGTTAATCTTGCCGTAGCGGACGATGATCCCCACCGGGTTGTGCTGCTGGCAGAGCTGAACCAGAGTCTCTTCGCCCGGCTGTTTGCCTGCATACACAATCGTGAAATCGTCGAGCAGGCTGACTGCCTGCGGCGCCAGATCGCTGGCGGTGACCAGAATGACAGGAGAAGAGGTCGTCATTACAGCACCTCCCCGTCAACCAGCATGCCAGCCGTAAGCAGCGCTTTCTCTAACCAGGGCGCGCGGAGATCGCCATCGCGAATGGCGGCGATGCGGCTGGTTTCGAAATCCAGTTTTTCCTGCGCCAGTTCGATCAGGGCCGGAACGGCTTCACGAGGCAGCACAACCACGCCATCGATATCGCCAATCACCAGATCGCCCGGCTGAATCGCTGCGCCTGCTACTGAAACAGGGAAGTTAACCCGTCCCGCCACCGATTTGGTCGGGCCGCAGGGGTTCAGGCCCGCGGCAAATACCGGGAAGCCATTGGTGCTCAGTGCATCGGCATCACGAACCGCGCCATCGATAATAATCCCGGCAATGCCAGAGGCCTGCGCCTGAGTAGACATAATTTCGCCGATTAATGCGCAGCTGATGTCGCCTTTGCCATCAACCACAATCACATCGCCCGGCTGGGCAATAGCCAGTGCGGCGTGGATAGCGAGATTGTCACCCGGTCTGACTTCAACGGTGATAGCGGGACCGGCAACTTTCATGGTGTGGGAAAGCGGTTTTACGCGTCCGTGCAGCGTTCCGCGTCGCCCGGCAACATCTGCCAGTATCGCGGCCTGAAACTGAGCAGCCTGTTTTACGAGCTCTGGCGCGATACGGGTAATGTCGCGATTGATGAAGGTATTATCTGCATGTGGCATAGATCATCCTCTTTCGTTTTACCAGGTACAACTTTGTTGTACAATATAAAACTACTATATCTATGTTAATTTGGATCACACCAGTGTTAAGCATTCATTTGTGATGTAAATACGATGTGAATCACAAATTACAGGGTAAACTGCCTGCCGTCGCAAACAGGAGAACCTGCTAATGGGGAATGAAGGCGTAATTGCCGTAGAAAAAGCGCTGGCGCTACTGGATTGTTTCAGGCCTGGCGAAGAGTCACTCACGCTGACCGCGCTGGCCCAGCTTTCCGGGTATCACAAAACGACGGTTTATCGCCTGATGAACTCACTGGAACGCATGAATTACGTTATCCGGCGCGACAACGGGGTTTATACCCTGGGACCGAGACTGCTCTATCTGGGCAAACTCTATGAACAATCCTTTCATCTTGCCACTATCGTCCAGCCTGAGCTTCATGCCCTGGCGACGGCCACGGGTGAAAGCGCCACCTGGTATGTTATCGAGAAGGATCAGCGACTCTGTCTGTTCCGCGCGGAACCGTCAGAAGGCTTGCGGGAAACGCGTCTGCCCGGAACGTTTCTGCCGCTGGACAATTCAGCCATCGGAAAGGTGCTTCGCTGCTGGGGACGTAGAGAACCGCTGTTTGAGACTCAGCCGGAACTTCCGTTGTTTACCTCTGGTATCCGCGATCCGCATATCGCCTCATTATCACTTCCGGTGTTTGGTGAGGGCGACAATATGCTCGCGGCCCTGGCCCTGACCGGACCCGCCTCACGCCTGACAGAGGCGAAGCGCGACGGTGGTCTGGGTAAACTGATGAAAGAGGCGGCGCACAGGCTTTCCCTGAAATCGGGTGCGCGAAAAGCATTCTGCGATGATTTTTATAAGATCTAGCGCAGCGCACCAGCGGTAACGTTACCGCTGGTGAGATAAGCCCGGCACCCGTGCAGATTTGCCGCGACGCCGGGTTCTGTGCGAAGGTGACAGGCCCGCGCACGGGGGCGGGTAAATGAATGTCCCGCCCGATCGTGAAAAATCCCCCGCTTTCCCGTCTCTACATGAATTTCCTTCATGTTCGTTGAAATTTAATCACTTTTTTTCACCCGCCCGTTGAGGCATAAAGTAAGAATTGTTAATAACTTTGAGAAATATGAATGCTTGTTAAGGGATAGCAAAGCTGCATAACCCTCTCAGCAACAATTCATATCAGCGACCAGGATACCCGATAGCGATGAACAACGATTTTGCCTTTACCATCAAGCGTATTCGTTTCGACGAAAACTATAACCCTTCAAAAAATACGCGCGCGACGACGAACTTTGCGAATTTAGCGCGTGGCGAAAAGCGTCAGGAAAATCTGCGCAACGCCCTGGTGATGATCGATAATCGTTTTAACTCGCTGGCGCACTGGGACAATCCAAAGGCTGACCGCTATTCCGTTGAACTGGAGATCATTTCTGCGGAGCTGAATCTGCAGGGTGGCGCTGACGGCGAAGCGTTTCCGGCTATCGAAATTTTAAAAACCTATATCGTGGATCATCACACCGGTGAGCGCAGCGAGGGCATTGTGGGAAATAATTTCTCATCCTACGTGCGTGATTATGATTTCAGCGTGGTGCTGGCAGATTTCAATAAAGGGCAGACTGAATTCAGCACCCCATCGGATTTTGGCCAGCTGCACGGCAACATTTTTAAAAGCTTTGTTAACTCAGCGGTCTATAAAGAGAATTTTAGCAAATCACCGGTTATCTGCCTGAGCGTGTCCAGCAAAAACACCTATGTGCGCACCGGCAATCAGCATCCCATTCTGGGCATTGAATATCAGCAGGATGCGCCCTCACTGACCGACTTCTACTTCGGGAAAATGGGCCTGAAAGTGCGTTTCTTTATGCCGCAGGGCAGCGTTGCGCCGCTGGCATTCTATTTCCACGGGGATCTGCTCAGCGATTACACCGACCTTGAGCTGATCGGCACTATCAGCACCATGGAAACGTTCCAGAAGATCTATCGCCCTGAAATCTATAACGCGAATTCCGCTGCCGGTCACTGCTATCAGCCGACGCTGCAGCATCAGGATTATTCTTTAACCCGGATTGTTTACGATCGTGAAGAGCGCAGCCGGCTGGCTGTTGAGCAGGGGAAATTTACTGAGGCCCATTTCATTAAGCCTAACCAGACCCTGCTGGCGCAATGGTCCGCTGAATCCGTTCTTTAATTAAAATTAAAAGGTCACCTGCTATGAAAACCTTATTACCGACATCCACCGCTGGCAGCCTGCCAAAACCCTCCTGGATTGCACAGCCAGAGGTGCTCTGGTCACCCTGGAAACTGCAGGATGATGAGTTAGTGGCGGGTAAATTAGATGCGCTGCGTCTCTGCCTGGACGATCAGGTGCGGGCGGGGATCGATATCGTCAGTGATGGTGAGCAAACCCGTCAGCACTTCGTCACGACCTTTATCGAACACCTCAGCGGCGTGGATTTTGAAAAGCGCGAAGTGGTGCGTATCCGCAATCGTTATGATGCCAGCGTCCCGACCGTGGTGGGTGAAGTCTCCCGCCAGAAGCCGGTCTTTGTCGAAGATGCAAAGGTTCTACGTAAGCTGACCGATCGTCCGATTAAATGGGCGCTGCCGGGGCCGATGACCATGATCGATACCCTCTACGACAACCACTACAAAAGTCGCGAAAAACTGGCGTGGGAATTTGCAAAAATCCTCAACCAGGAGGCAAAAGAGCTGGAAGCCGCAGGCGTGGATATTATTCAGTTTGATGAGCCGGCTTTTAACGTCTTTTTCGACGAAGTCAACGACTGGGGCATTGCGGCACTAGAGCGCGCTGTCGAAGGGCTGAAGTGTGAAACCGCCGTGCATATCTGCTATGGCTATGGCATCAAAGCGAACACCGACTGGAAGAAAACGCTGGGAACCGAGTGGCGCCAGTATGAAGAGGTCTTCCCGAAACTGCAGCGCTCATCGATCGATATCGTCTCGCTGGAGTGCCAGAACTCGCGGGTGCCGATGGATTTGATCGAGCTGATTCGCGGCAAAAAAGTGATGGTCGGCGCCATTGATGTGGCAACCCATAATATTGAGACGCCGGAAGAGGTCGCCAGTACGCTGCGCAAGGCGTTGCAGTTTGTGGATGCCGAAAATCTCTACCCTTCGACCAACTGCGGCATGATCCCGCTGCCGCGTCATGTTGCCAATGGCAAGCTCAACGCGTTGAGCGCAGGCGCAGAGATTGTCCGCAGAGAAATTCTGGGCAAATAAGCGCTTCCTGAGCCCGTTCAGTCCGGCGAATGATTTCATTTTCACAATGCGATCGGCCGGACTGACTCTTAATTCTGCTTTTGCCCGTCTCATTTCCCGCTAAACCTCTTCAGCACTGCGCCCGTGCGCGATGACAAATGCGCATATAAACCGCTCAACCTGCCGGATTTCATCCGGACTCTCATCCGACCTGATCTTTATCGCCGCTGAATGAGATTCCGCCCATCAGGCGGACGACAGCATCACTGGTAAATGTTCGCCACAACCGATATAACAGATTGATAACAATCAATCTCAGAGGCAGTTATGGCGCTTTCGCATGAATTACTCCTGATTTTCACCACCTACTTTGTCGCCACGGCCAGCCCGGGTCCCAGCAATATGGCGATAATGGGAACGGCGATGAAAAAGGGCAGGGGAGCCGCCCTGGCGCTGGCAGCAGGTGTGGTGAGCGGCTCGATGATCTGGGCGCTACTGGCCGCCTGTGGCGTGCTGACGGTGCTGGCCACCTTCGCAAAGTTGCTGATTGTATTGAAGGTTGGCGGCGGGTTATATCTGCTCTGGCTGGCATTTAAAGCGGGTAAATCGGCCCTGCGCCGCACGGAAGCGACAGACATTGATGCCAGCACTGAGCGGGTCGCCTGGGGCAGACTGTTTCGCCAGGGAATACTCATGCATGTCGGCAATCCCAAGGCGATTCTCACCTGGGTGGCGATCATGTCTTTTGCCCTGAAGCCCGATATGGCTGCCTCCACGGTACCGCTGATCGTCGCTGGCTGTGCAACGATCTGTCTGCTGGTGTTCGGCGGATATGCGCTGCTCTTCTCGACGGCGGTGATGAGCGCGTTCTATCGCCGCATCCGTCGTGGACTGGAGGCGCTGTTAGCCTGCTGCTTTGCGCTGGCGGGGCTGAAACTGGTGTTCAGTCGCCACTAAGTCGGGGATGGCCGTTCGCGACTTCTGCATGAAAATGGCACCCCCTGTGCTGATGCAAACAACGGTTTCGCCAGGGTGTCACTGCGATCAGGGGGGCATCCGCAGCGGTGGCCTCTCTCATTACATCAACAAGGCGGTGAAATGAAAGGCTCGTGCTTGTGTGAAACGGTGGTTTTTGAGCTGGCAGCGCCACCCACGCTTTACTACCGTTGTCACTGTTCGCTGTGCAGAAAGCAGAGCGGAACCGGTTATAACCTGGCGACGCTGGTGAAAGCGGGGGAGTTCCGCTGGACTGGCGGAGAAGATCACCTGGCGTCATGGCAAAAAGCCAGCGGTTATCGCAACGATTTCTGCACCCGCTGTGGCTCCACCGTGCCCAACCCGCTGCGGGACAGGCCTTATGTGTGGGTTCCGGTGGGTTTACTCAATGGGGCGGTGGATATGCAGTGTGTCGGCGACTTCTGCACCGATGATGCGATGCCCTGGGACACGACCCGCTCAGCAACCACCCATGCCGGACCGGTGCCGTCGCTGACGGCGCTGCTGACCCATCTGAAACTTGCTGATGAATCGCCATAGTTTCTCTGAGGGTTTCTGTCTGCATTCCTGGCCGTCGGCTGGTTATGCTCCAGGGTGTTTTAGCTGAAGTCCCCACTCTTCCGCGCAGATATTCATGGCGCGAGGAGAACTGAGCAGCAGTTTTGGCAGCGTGAGCGAGTCATAGAGCTGCCTGTGCCGCTTCCGGTTCTGAGGGGCGATGCGGGCAATGTAGTTTATCATCGCCAGGCTTACCGGCTCTCTGTGAGTCCTGAGTCCCCCGAGCCGCGGCGTGGAGGAGTAGCATCGCCGGACATAGCGCAGCAGCGCTAAGGGCACGCTGACATCCAGAAGAATCAGTCCGGTGGCCCGGGCGAGCCGTGCTTCAATACACTTGGTGTAGTTGCCTTCCATGATCCATCTCTCCTGACTGACTGCTTCGGCGTGTAAACGAAGGAACAGGTCCGGCTCCCTGGGCACCCACTGACTGCCTGGAATATGATGTAACTGATCCAGGTGCACCACAGGCAGACCTGTTTTGCGTGACAGGGCCTCAGCCAGCGTAGATTTTCCGCTGTTAGAAGGCCCGAGAATACAGATGCGTGGTCCCAGCGCGTCTGACGAGATTAGCCTGTTCACATATAGCTCCCTGTTAAAATCCGGTAAATGCCGCTGAGGGGGGGTGCGTCTGCATCCGGAACAGAAATCTTACCCCACAGGTTCATCGCCTGGCGATAAGTCTCTCATAACCTGATGAAATCAGGCACAGGACAAATAAAAAGTCCGCAAACACATTTACAAATTTAAATGTGTAAATATAATGTCGTTTCTTCAAACACCAGAGGATTTTTTTGTCATGCCATCACTTTTTACCCCCCTGAGCCTGGGCGACCTTCAGCTCCGTAACCGCATCGTTCTGCCGCCGCTGACCCGCTGCCGCAGTGAGCAGCCGGGCAATGTTCCCGGTCCGATGATGGTGGAATATTATCGCCAGCGCGCCAGTGCCGGACTGATGATCACTGAAGGCACCCAGATTGAGCCTCGCGGGCAGGGCTATGCATGGACGCCGGGGATACACAGTGACGCGCAGATTGCGGGGTGGAAAAAAGTCACCGAAGCAGTGCATCAGGAAGGTGCCACTCTTTTCTGCCAGCTCTGGCACGTGGGGCGGGTGTCCCATAATGAGCTTCAGCCAGGAAAAGAGGCCCCGGTTGCGCCGTCAGCGATAGCCGCCGATAACGTCCGGGTCTTTATTGAAACCGGACCGGGTACCGGAATGTTAACCGCGCCCAGCGAGCCGCGGGCGCTGACGAACGCGGAAGTAAAAGAGATTGTGGCGCTTTACCGGCGGGCGGCGGAAAATGCCAAAGCGGCCGGGTTCGATGGTGTTGAGCTTCACTCCGCCAACGGCTATCTGATTAATCAGTTTATTTCTGAGCACACCAACTTCCGCACGGATGAATATGGTGGCTCGCCTGAGAATCGTCTGCGTTTTCTGCGTGAAGTGGTTGAAGCGGTAAGTTCGGTCTTTGGCAGTCATCGTGTCGGCGTCCGGTTTGCCCCGCTTTTCAGCAGCACGGACGAAGATCGTGTCTATCTGGGCCTGGTCGAAAGTGATCCGCATGCGACTTATATCCGCGCCGCGCAGCTGCTCAATGAGCTGGAAATTGGTTATCTCTCTATCGCCGAGGCGGACTGGGATAATAGTCCTGACCTGCCGGAGAGCTTCCGTATTGCGCTGCGGGAAACCTTCCGCTCGCCCATTATCTACTCAGGCCGTTACACCGCCGAAAAAGCCCAGCGGATGCTGGATAAAGGCTGGGGTGACCTGTTTGGTTTTGGCCGAACCTTTATCGCCAACCCCGATCTGCCCGCGCGGATTAAAGCAGGCAATCCGCTGAATCCTGTGGATCACACCTCCCTGTATGGCGGAACGGAGAAAGGGTATACTGACTACCCTGTTTATCCATCCTGATGTTTTGTGAGGCGGCATGTCACCCGAAGAGGCCCTGAAGTTACTGGCCAATCCCACCAGAATGGCCGTGCTGATGTGGCTCAAAAACCCTGACGAAGCGTTTGCGGGCTATGCCCAGCTCTATCCCTTCGACCAGTATGGCGTCTGTGCCAGTCTCATCCAGGACAAGGCGGGCTTATCGCAGCCCGCCACCTCGTTATGCCTGAAAGCTCTGCAGAGTGCCGGACTGGTGGAAACCAGCAAAGTGGGTAAATGGACCTACTATCGCCGCGCCGAACCGCGTATTCGGGAAGTCACCGACGCAGTGACGCACTCCCTGCAGGCGCTGCTATAGACGTCGCCGCGCGCCTCTGATCCGGTAGCGACATCTTTCCTTGTCTCTCTCTTTCTGCGTCGCGCCCCTGCACACTGCTTGACGAAGCTGTTCGCTTCACTTACAACTAAACCCGTCAGGGGAGTCTCGCCGGAGAGACTGAGAGGCTGATAGCGCACCCGCGCGGCTCAGCGACCCTTAGAACCTGACCCAGTTGATACTGGCGTAGGAAGACGGGTATCGCATCAGATACTTGCCGCAGGAGCGCATTCGCGTCGCTTCTGCCTATTCCCTCTGTATCACGGGTCTTCGTTAACGGATAACGAGGCGAATGTGACCCACTCAATCCTGAATCTCTCTTCTTCTGTGGCGGGCAGCCAGGGCCGCTGGTCGGTGCTGGGCAGCGGCGTCGCCGGACTCTGTGTCGCCACCCTGCTGGCGGAACGGGGAGAAGCTGTCGAAATTATTACTCAGCCTGACTGCCGGGCAGCCTCGCACTGGGCGGGCGGCATGCTCGCGCCCTGGTGCGAGGCAGAAAGTGCACCGCCAGAGGTGATCGAATGGGGCCAGCATGCCGCGGGCTGGTGGGCAAAGCGTGTCGAGGGCGTGGTGCAGCAGGGTACGCTGGTGGTTGCACCGCCGCGTGACAGCCGTGAGCTGACGCGCTTTGCCAGCATGACGCAGCAGCATCAGTGGGTGGCCCCCGGCGACGTTGAACCGGCGCTGGAAAACCGCTTCGCTCGCGGCCTTTTCTTCGCCCGGGAAGCGCATCTCGACCCGCGTCGGGCGCTGCAGCAGCTGCAGGATAGGCTCAAAGAGGCGGGCGTGCCGTTTCACAGCGGTCAGCCCGGCGGAAAGATTATCGACTGTCGCGGCATCCACGCCGCCGATCAGCAGCCCGCGTTGCGTGCCGTGCGCGGCGAAATGGTGATCCTCCATACCCCCGATATTTGCCTCTCCCGTCCCGTCCGGCTGCTCCATCCGCGCTTTCCCTGCTATCTGGTGCCTCGTGCCAATGGGCACTTCATGCTGGGTGCCACCATGGTCGAAAGCCATGACAGCAGCCCGATTAGCGCGAAAGCGATGATGGAGCTGCTGAGCGCCGCTTACAGCCTGCATCCGGCGCTGGCTGAAGCGCGGATCGTCGAGAGCGGTACCGGGTTGCGTCCTGCTTACCGGCAGAATCTGCCGGAGGTGCGCTACGAAAATGGCCGCTTCTCGCTCAACGGCCTCTACCGACACGGCTTTTTACTGGCCCCGATAATGGCTGAAAACCTTATGCGGCGACTGACTCAGGAGACACCCCATGCGAATTGAACTCAACGGACGCGCGATTGAAACCGGCGCAACGACCCTGGCGGAGCTGATGCAGGAGCAGCAGATCGATCCGCGCACCGTCGCCACCGCCCTGAACGGTGAGTTTGTGCCGCGCACCCGTTACGCCAGCCAGCGACTTGAGGCCGGGAATCAGCTGGAAATTCTGTCCCCGATGCAGGGAGGTTAATCATGTTTTATCAGTTTGCACCGACATCCCGTTTTCTGCTCGGCACCGCCGGTTACCCCTCGCCGGAGATTCTGCATCAGGCGATCGACGCGTCAGGCGCGGAGATCATTACCGTCAGCCTGCGACGGGAAGGGCGGGAAGGCGCGGCCTTTCGCACGCTGCTGCAACAGCTCAACAAACGCATTCTGCCGAATACGGCCGGCTGCCATTCGGTTAAGGAGGCGGTGACCACGGCGCAGATGGCGCGTGAACTGTTTGATACCCCCTGGATCAAGCTGGAGGTGATAGGTCATGCCGATACGCTGCAACCCGACCCCTTTGCCCTGGTGGAAGCCGCCCGCATTCTCTGCGCTGACGGATTTCAGGTGTTTCCCTACACCACGGAAGATCTCATTGTCGGTGAAAAACTGCTGGAAGCCGGCTGTGAAGTGCTGATGCCCTGGGGGGCGCCGATTGGCTCCGGCCAGGGACTGCGCAATATCGAGGGGCTGCGTGCCATGCGTGCCTGGTTTAAGGATATTCCGCTGATTATTGACGCGGGGATCGGCGCACCGGGCCAGGCGGCTCAGGCGATGGAGATGGGCTTTGATGGCGTGTTGCTCAACACGGCCGTAGCAAAAGCTCGCGATCCGGTCCGGATGGCCGGTGCCTTTGCCGCAGCGATCCATGGGGGACATGAGGCGTTTCAGGCCGGGCTGATGGAGCAGCGCGATATGGCGTCGGCCTCCACGCCCCTGTTTGGTCTGGCACAGTTCAGTTAAGGAGCGACAATGGATCGTTATCAGCGACAGACGATGTTGCCGGAAATTGGTGAGGCGGGGCAGCAGCGACTGAGCAGGGCGCGGGTGCTGGTTGTGGGCGCGGGCGGTCTCAGTGCCACGCTGCTGCCCCTGCTGGCAGGTGCCGGGGTAGGGTTCATTCGTCTTTACGACGGCGATCGGGTTGAACTGCACAATCTTCACCGGCAGACGCTGTTTGGCGTGGACGATGTCGGGCAGCCAAAAGCCCTCTGCGCACAGCGGGCACTGGCGCAGCGAAACCCTGAGTGTGAAGTCGACGCGCATCCGCAGTCACTGAGCGCCAGTCTGCTGCCGCAGGCGCTGGCGGAGATTGATGTGGTGGTGGATGCGGCGGATAACTTTGCCATTACCTATCAGCTTTCGGACGCCTGTTATGCGCGCGGCCTGCCGCTGATCTGCGCCTCAGTGCTGGGGCGCAAAGGTTATGTCGGCGGATTCTGCGGCGGTGCGCCCGGCTATCGCGCGCTGTTTCCGCACTTGCCCACTGCATCGGCTGACTGTAACACCGCGGGCGTTATGGGGCCTGCGGTGGCCACGCTGGGGGCCATGCAGGCACAGATGGTGCTCACGGTATTGCTGAAACTGACGCCTTCACCGCTGGGTTGTATGATCCACTGCGACCTGGCCTCGTGGCATATGCGACAGTTCCGCTTTGACGATGCCCCGGAACCGGAGGCGCCGGGCACGCCGTTCATCGACCTGGCCATGCTCACCGGTGAGGACTGCATTGTGGAGTTGCGCAGCGCCGAAGAGGCTCCGGTCAGCGTGGCGGAAGGGGCGTTGCGCATGCTGCCAGAGCAGATCGCCGGCTGGCAGCCGCCTGCCGATCGACGCGTGGTACTGGTGTGCGCCAGCGGAATGCGGGCCGCGCGTGCGGCTGAAAATCTTGCCGCACGCGGGGTCACGCGTCTGGCGCTGATGGCGGCAAAGGCGCTGTAACTGCCGGTTCAGATCACCTCGACCAGCTGGAACGTTTCGAAAATCAGCTCCATCTCAGGGTGAAAAGAGCCTTCCCGCTGAAAGTATCGCTGATGTTCCTGACGCCAGTAGTCGAGGCTGAGATCGCCTTCACCTTCAAGCATCGCCATCTCCGGCGTCACCCGGTCAAAGCGCGTCAGGAACAGCCCGGTGGTGCGGATCACGCAGACGGGCTGCTGTTCACCGTTGAGAACAATGCTGTAACCGCCCGGCTGGGGCAGTTTTTCCTGATCCTGCCAGCTGGCTGCCGATCCACAGGTGGCCACTTTTTTACCCGCAATAATCAGCGTACTTAACGCGTTCGCCAGCTCGGGTGAATCACCAAATGCATCGACCATCGCATCCGGATATTTTTCCTGCAGTTGTTCCAGCGTCATCGTCATCAGCAAATCCTTATGAAAGTGGGTGCGTGCCTGCCTGCATCATTGCAGAGGCACCGAAAAGGTGTGCAGCCGTTCTCTCTGCAACAGCGCTATCTGAGGAGCAGGCTGCTTGTCGCCGAACAGCTTACCCGGCATTCCGGCAGGAAAACAGGCGAATCTCCGGGATAAGCCGTTTGGCCCGCCGATGTCGTGCACAAGCGTCGCTGTCAGGCAAAGCAGTGACTCAGGAGAGACGAACTAGCGTTTCAGGAAGCTTGCCCACTGCTCAATGTCATCACCGCTGCTAATCTCAGGCTGCACCAGGCCGTTGACCATAAAGGTAGGAGAGACGTGAATGCCATTCTGGCGGGCGTATTTGCAATGCCACTTGATGGCATTCTGCAAATCGGGCCGATCAAATGCCGCCATGGCGTCGACGCCACTGTAGGTTTTCAGGCGTTCCAGAATCTGATTCGGGGTGGCATCGCGGTTCGGACCGGTGCAGTGGTCGGTAAATTCAAACTCTTCGCGGTGATCGGCAACGGCCTGCATCACCTGTCTGGCGGCCGTTTTACTTTCGCAGGCCGCGGCGAGGATATAGCGCACAATGAGACCCGAATAGAGGTGCCACGGCTGGGATTGCAGACGGATCTTCAGAGTGATGTTCTCTTCGCCTGCGTGCGCCAGTAAGGCGTCGAATTTATTGAAAGCGCGAACGGAAAACGGACAGGTAGGTTCCAGAAAGACTTCGAAGATCGCAGGACCCTGACCCCAGACCAGAACATCAGCGTGCTGATTCATTAACCACTCCTTAAGTTTAAACGTAACGGGAAGTCGTTTTACTCTGGCAAATCTGCGGCACAGCAGCCAGTTAAGAATGGGGCTCAATTGTTACAAAAATCGGCAATCAGAAGCGGAGCCGCAGGTAACAGGCGACAGGCAGGCCTCTGAATCGTTAGAATTATCCGTTCTGGCAATCTTCGCCGCGGGTTCTGGACGGCCGCTGGCGAGTCGCTATAGTTAATCAGCAGCGTTCATTCGCCTGAATGAGAAGATCCTTTCTGTGACTTCCCTGTCGGGGATATACGGGAAGCGGATACGTGTTAGAAGAGGCTAAATTTGTATACCGATCTCACCTGGAAAACACTCTATCGCATTATTAACCAGACAATCGCGGACATGCTGGATGAGCAGCAGAGCCTGGATGTCCTGTCACTGCGCGCCCGTCTGCTTGAACGGGCGGAAAAAGAGGAGGATGAGGTGATGGTGCTCTGCTACTGGCAGGCCTGCAAAATACTGAGGCGTTTGCCTGCCACCGTGACTGCCAGCCAGTTAATGCTGGCTGCCCGCCATGCTTTTCGTGCGCCGCTGGATAACGATCTGCCCTGAGTGAAGCGGACTGGTGCGCTTCAGCCGTGAACATTACAGAAAGGGCGACGCCTGAACCGGAGAGAGATCGCTGCGGGTCATACCGCATACCTGATTTAACGATGGACTGCTTAAAGATCCCCATTCTGGAATTCATAAATATTTTTTGAAAATATAATGGGTAATTAAAGTGATCATATTATTCATCACATCCTGTCTTTTATTTTCCGACTATTTAAGTCGGGATTGCTGGAATTGATCCTGCTCAATTAACCTCCTCAATATTAAATCTCAGCCCCGGTTAAATCTGCTCGTTTAAGTTTCGTCTACCTTTGTTTAATTAATATACCCGCAACATAATAAACAGCGCGTTATTATGTTGGCGCATTATTATCGATGCATATTTATCCATCAGGTGGTTGGTTGCGGCCACTTTGCATGTTCTGAAAAGAGAAACAGTTGATGAATATCAGAAAACGTATTCTGCCAGTGGCGCTGGCGGGCCTTATGATTTCCGGATCAGCATTCGCCACCCCGACTGACGGCCCATCCCCTGTTAATACGAATCCGGGAACGGCAGCGGGAACGCAGGGAGCCGGTGGTGAAGTTAAATTTACCGGTGAAATTACCGATGTTTCCTGCAACGTGACAACCGCCAGTAGTAAGCAGAGTATTGATTTAGGTAAATGGGCCAAATCCTATTTCGAAAGCCGTACGGAAACCACTGAAACGCCGTTCACTATTTCAGTCACCGACTGCCCGACATCCGTCAAAAAAGTGGCGGTGCTTTTCGATGGCGATAAAGACAGTGGCGACAGTACCCTGCTTAAAGTCGCCAGCGGCGGGGCGTCCGGTGTCGGCGTGAAACTTTATGAAGCTGACCGTCAGACTCAGGTGGCTATCGGCGCCGTCTCCAAAAACGTTGATGTAGTGGCAGCCAGCACGGGTGGGCACGCCGATTTAAAATTCTATGCTGATTACAAAAGTGACGGTGCCGCTATTAATGTGGGTGCGGCCAATGCCGTATCAAATTTTGTGATGGTTTATAACTGATTCATAGCAGGGGCAACCCTGCTTTCCCTCCGTAATTCAATGGCGTAACGCTCTATGATTAAGGTAATAAGAATTATTTCGCTCATTTCGGCGTGTCTGCTTCATCTCGCGGCGCATGCAGGTGTGGTGATGGGAGGGACCCGGGTTATTTTTGCTGAAGGAAAAAAGGAAGCCACGCTGTCGGTAACAAATCAGGATAAGACGACACCCTATCTGATCGAATCCTGGATCGAGAATGCCGATAAAAATAATCACACCCGCGTCCCTTTTATTGTGACGCCCCCGCTGTTTCGGCTGGATGCCAATAAAGAGAACCTGCTCAGGATTAATTATCTGGGCATGCCACTGCCGAAAGATCGGGAGTCTGTTTTCTGGCTGAATGTCAAATCGATCTCACCTACACCGCGCGATAAAAGCAATCAGCTGCAGGTCAATATTAAATCGAAATTTAAACTCTTTTTCCGGCCAAAAGGGCTGGCGGGAAATCCGGCTGACGCCTGGCAGGAAATCACTTTTCGCCAGCAGGGCAACCAGCTGGTTGCGCATAACCCGACGCCCTATTTCGTCTCCTTTTACATGCTGAGCGTGAATCATCAGGCGATCAACGATCCCGGCATGATTGGTCCGGGTGAAGATCGTCACTGGACGGTCAGCCATGCCGGCCCGGTGAGCTGGTCTGCCATCAATGACTATGGCGGCGTTACTGAAGAACGTACACGCTGATGGGTTTTGTTGTTGTTTTACTGATCTGATGCCGGGGCCTTAACCGTGAAAGTGACACAGCACGCGCAGTTAAAGAAGAGAAAACATGCAAAGACGTGGCATGCCTCTTCATGGCTGGCGGGTGTGCCGGGAGTGATACTGATGGTGTTCTGCCCGTTGCGGGCTGCCCGCGCCGACGACTACTTTAATCCGGCGGCACTGGAGTTTTCATCCGATCAACACACGGCCGCCGATCTGCACTATTTCGCCCGTGAGGGCGGCCAGCAGCCCGGCACCTATCATGTCTCGCTGTTGCTCAACAACAGAGTGATCGATAGCCGTGATGTCTCTTTTGTTGAGGGTAAAAACGGGCTGATTCCCCAGCTGACGGTAGCCGATCTCTCCGCGATGGGGGTAAACGTTGAGGGTTTCTCTGCATTCAGCCACCTGAAGAAAGATGAGGCGATTGCTGAGCTGGGCGATTATATTCCCGATGCCTCAAGTGACTTCGATTTTGCGCACCAGCAGTTAAACCTTTCCATTCCGCAGATTGCCCTGAAGATGAAAGATCGTGACTATGTCGATCCCGCCAGCTGGGATGAGGGCGTATCAGCGGCTTTCGTGGACTATAACCTCTCTGGCAGCAGCGGCCGCAATCAGAATGACCACTGGAACTCGACGCTGCTGAGCCTGCGCAGCGGGGCTAATCTTGGCGCATGGCGTCTGCGTAACACGTCCAGCTGGCGCTACGATCTGGTCAGTCACTGGCAGTCTCAGACGACCTGGCTGGAGCGGGATCTTAAGACGCTGAAAAGCCAGTTCCGGGTCGGTGATACCTACACCTCAGGTGACGTATTTGACAGCGTGCAGTTTCGGGGGGTGCAGATGATGTCTGATGACACCATGCTTCCCGAAAGTCAGCGCGGCTTTGCCCCGGTGATCCATGGCATTGCCCACAGTAATGCACGGGTGACGGTGAGTCAGCATGGTTATGTGATTTATGAAACCGTGGTCGCACCGGGTGCTTTCGAGATCAAAGATCTCTATCCCACCGCTCAGAGCGGCGATCTTGATATCACTATCCATGAAAGCGATGGTTCGGTGCGCACCTTCACCCAGCCTTACTCTGCGGTGCCTTATATGCTGCGTCAGGGACATCTGAAATATAGCGTCAGCGGTGGTCGTTATCACTATTCAGGCAGTCACAATCTGCGCTCACCTGAATTTGTCCAGTCCACGCTGTTTTACGGGCTGCCGCATGACTTTACTGCCTTTGGTGGCGTACAGTTCGCGCAAAACTATCATGCTGTGGCGGCGGGTCTGGGCAAGAGTCTGGGTGATTTCGGTTCGCTGGGAATGGATGTGACCGTTGCCAGCACCCGGTTGCCGCAGGGGCTGAGCCGAAGTGGTCAGTCAGTGCGCGCGCAGTATCAGAAAGATTTCGCCTCCACAAATACCACTTTCAGCATGGCCAGCTATCGCTACTCCTCCAGCGGATTCTATGCTTTCAGCGAAGCTAATGCGCTCACTTCTCCGGCGAGCTATGTCGATAACAAGCGCAGTCGTTCAGAAATTGCCGTCTCCCAGGGTATCGGTGACGCTGGCAGTCTCAGTGCGTCTGCCTATATGCAGCGCTACTGGCGATCAAACAGAAACGATCGCACCCTGCATCTGGGTTTCTACAGCAATTATAAAGCCATCTCCTGGGGCGTGGCCTGGTTTTACACCGACTCGACCCATGCCCGGAAAGCTGACCGCGCTATCTCCTTCAATATTTCGGTTCCACTGAGTGCCTTACTGCCGGACAGTTCGGTCAGTTACAGCATGAATGCCAGCAATCGCGGGGATGTCTCGCAGCAGGTCGGCCTGTCAGGCAGTGCATTGCAGAACAATAACCTGCACTACTCCCTGCAGCAGGGCCACGACAGTCAGGGGCAGAACGTGAACAGTAGCGGCTCGCTGGACTATCGCGGCAGTCAGGGCAGCGTCAGTGCCGGGGTTGGTCATGATCGTCACAGTACGCAATACAGCTATGGCCTCTCGGGCGGGATCGTGGCCCATGCGCACGGCGTGACGCTAAGCCAGCCGCTGGGGGATACCTTCGCGATTGTCCGGGTTCCGGATACCGCCAATGTGGGCATCCAGAGCGGCAGCAATGTGTTCACGGACGGCCGCGGCTATGCAGTTGTGCCTTCACTCTCGCCGTATCATGAAAATGCCATCGAGCTGGAAACTGAAACGCTGCCCGACAATGTAGATGTGGAACTGGATGGGCAAACGGCTATCCCGACCCGCGGGGCGATTGTGCTGGCTGACTACGCGACCCATGTGGGGAACCGGGTGCTGTTCACGCTTACCTGGCAGCATACCTTCCCGCCTTTTGGTGCCACAGGGCAGATTGCCATCCATGCCGGGGGGAATCAGAGCAGCACAAGCGGCATTGTCGCAGAAAAGGGCGAACTCTATCTGAGCGGTGTGCCCGCTCAGGGGACGGTTGAAGTGAAGTGGCAGGAGGAAGGGAAACAGAAAAGTTGTCGCGCGCCGTTCCGTCTGTCTGACGCCAGCGGTTCGAATCCGGTCAGACTGGTCTCTGCGGTTTGCCAGTAATTCACAGGAGTTTCAGATGAAATCAGTTCAGCGTGTCATTAAAGGGATCGTGCTGCTCATCCCGGCACTGGTCTGCTGGCCCTCTCTGGCCCAGGAGTCGTGTCAGGGGGTGAGTCAGGTGGTCGTGCAGGTGCATAACGTCAATTATGTGCCGGGCGCCGCTGACGGCACCCCCATCTCTGCGCAGATGCCCGTGCAAAGTACCAATGCGTTTACCTGCAATAAAAACAGCGGTGAGCAGGGCTATGCCTGGAAAGATATGGGGTTTCAGATTAATGCTGAAGAGTCGGGATTACAGACCTCAATTGCAGGAGGGCACACGACGCCAATCTATCGCGTACCGGGTGTTGAGAGCATCGGATTCGCGATTGGATTTAAAGAGCCTTCATATTGCAACAGCGGCTTTTTCGATACCACCGGCAAAGGCAAAACCAGTTCGATCTGTAACTCGCAGGTCAGTCCACAGTTCAACGCGGCACACGACATTAAACTGCAGTCCTATGTGGTGTTTTACAAAATTCCGGGGCAGCGTTCACCGCTGAATCCAGGCAACCAACCCGCGAATGTCGGTGAGGTAAACATCGGTAATGCCAGCTTAAAGGTGGGGAACAGTGCGGCCAGCAGCCAGCCGATCAACGACAGGCCGCAGCTCTTTCTCTCCAGCTTCACGGTGCAATATGGCAGCTGTGCCGTTGTCACATCCCAGTCTGCGATTAACGTGGAGATGGGAAAAGTGAGTAAGGCGGAGTTCACCGGCATCGGCAGCCGGGCGGGAAGCGAAAAAAATTTCCGGATTCAGGTGATTTGCGAACACAGCGCCGCAGTCAAAGTGGGCTTTTTTGGCATGGCGACCGCTGGCGACAAGGATGCCATCAGCCTGACACCACAGAGTAACGCCGCGTCAGGGGTGGGCATTGCCCTGACCTATGGGCCCGGTCTGCAGGTCGCAGAAGGCCAGCGCGTGCCGCTGAATGTGCCGACCGATCAGCTGCCGGTGCTGACTACCGTCTCCTCACCCAATCAGGCGAAGTCGATGTCGTTTAATGCCCAATATATTCAGACCGACAGCCAGGTGATGGCGGGTAAAGCGGACGGGACCGTCACCTTTAATCTGGTGTATAACTGAGCCGTTGCCGCTGACGCGGATTCCCCGGTTATGGCGACCGGTTTCTCTTCCGGGTCCGGCTACCTGGGTTATCCGCTTTATCATCTGCAGTAATTGTTAAAACCCGCCAAACCCGCCCGGCTGTTTTGGCCAATCTCTGTTAAAATTGAACCTCTGCGCCACTTTGCAGGATGCATGTTCGGGAGAAGCTATGTTGTGGATTTGGAATGCCCTGATTGTTCTGGTCACCGTGATCGGCATGGAGATAACGGCTGCGCTGGCGCACAAATATATTATGCATGGCTGGGGCTGGGGCTGGCATCTGTCGCATCATGAGCCGCACAAGGGCTGGTTCGAGGTTAACGATCTTTATGCGGTGGTGTTCGCGGGCCTGTCGATTTTACTGATCTGGCTGGGCAGCACGGGCGTCTGGCCGTTGCAGTGGATCGGTGCCGGGATGACGCTCTATGGCCTGCTCTACTTTATTGTTCATGACGGCCTGGTTCACCAGCGCTGGCCCTTCCGCTATGTTCCGCGTCGGGGTTACTTACGTCGGCTCTATATGGCGCACCGGATGCATCACGCGGTGCGCGGAAAAGAGGGGTGTGTCTCGTTTGGCTTCCTCTATGCGCCACCGCTGTCAAAACTGCAGGCGACGCTGCGTGAACGTCACGGCGTTAAACGGGGCGCTGCCAGAGGTGAGCGGGGCGTGGAGCAGGACGCGCCATCCGGGAAGTAACCGCCTGACCTGACGCCGCCATCAGCATGACCAGTTTCTCGGGTGTGCTGGTGGACAGGCGCTGATCCCACGCCGCTGGCCCTGCCTGAATCACCTTCATGCCGATTTTACGATAGACCTGCTTCGCGGTTGCGATTGCCCATGCCGATCGCAGCGGCAGGCCTGGCAGACCTGCCGTGGCCGAGTGATAGTAGGGCTCCGCCGTTTCAACCAGGCGACGGGCGACGCGGCTCAGCGCCTGACGATGCTGTGGCGCGGCCAGAGTTTCCCGTGTAAGCCCCTCTTCAGCCAGCCACGCTTCAGGCAGATAACAGCGGTCTGCGGCCGCATCTTCGACGATGTCGCGGGCAATGTTGGTCAGCTGAAACGCCAGACCGAGATCGCAGGCGCGATCCAGCGTGGCCCTGTCGCGCACCCCCATGATCTGCGCCATCATCAGACCGACCACGCCCGCCACGTGATAACAGTAGCGCAGCGTGTCGTCCAGGGTCTGATAGCGCGTCTCACGCACATCCATCGCAAAACCGGCCAGATGAGCAAAGGCGTAGTCAGGCAGAATATCGTGCGCCATCGCCACCTCCTGAAAGGCCGCAAAGGCAGGCTCATGCATCTGCAACCCGGCATAAGCCTGGCGGGTTTTTGTCTCCAGCTGCGCCAGACGCTGTTCGGCGGAGAGTCGCGACGGCGTATCATTGCTGAAACCCAGCACCTGATCGTCAATCACATCATCACAGTGACGGCACCAGGCGTAGAGCATCAGCACACTGCGTCGGGTTTTGGCATCGAACAGTTTCGATGCCGTGGCAAAACTTTTTGAACCCACTTCCATGGTTTCTACAGCATGATCGAGCAGTGACGGACTGTTCAAGCCAGATCCTCCAGCATCAATCCTGCCGTGGCTTTCGCCGAGCCCACCACGCCGGGAATGCCTGCGCCCGGATGCGTGCCTGCGCCGACCAGATAGAGGTTACTGAGGTGTTTGTCGCGGTTATGTGGCCGGAACCAGGCGCTCTGGGTCAGGATGGGTTCAACCGAGAAGGCGGAGCCCTGATAGGCGTTCAGCTCATCGCGGAAATCGAACGGCGTAAAGATGCGGTGCGTCACCAGCTGACTGCGCAGGCCCGGCATATAGTGCTGTTCCAGATAGTCAAAAATACGGTCGCGCAGGCGCGGACCTTCAACCGCCCAGTCGATATCAGCCGTGCCGAGATGCGGCACCGGGGCCAGCACGTAGTAGCTGCCGCAGCCTTCCGGAGCCAGGGAGGGATCGGTGACACAGGGGGCATGCAGGTAGAGCGAGAAGTCCTCGGCCAGGCCATCACGATTGAAGATCTCATCGATCAGTTCACGATAGCGTGGGCCGAAGCAGACGGTGTGGTGAGCCAGCTGGTCATGATGATGATTCAGGCCAAAATAGAGCACAAACAGGGAGTTGCTCATGCGCTTGTTCTGCAGTGTCTTTCCCTGTGCCACAGAAGGGGGATGCTGACGCAGCAGATCATGGTAGGTGTGAACCACGTCTGCGTTGGAGGCGACGGCGCGGGTCGGGAGTACCCGGCCATCTTCGAGATGGACAGCCGTAATCCGGTTTTCCTGCGTTTCCAGCCGGGCCACGCTGGCATTCAGTTCCACTTCGCCGCCCAGATCCTCGAACAGTTTCACCATGCCCTGCACCAGCGCGCCCGTGCCGCCGCGCGGGAACCAGACCCCCCATTCACGTTCCAGCGCATGAATCAGCGTGTAGATGGAGGAGGTGGCAAAGGGATTGCCGCCCACCAGCAGCGAGTGAAAGGAGAACGCCTGACGCAGGTGTTCATCCTCAATGTAGCTTGCCACCTTGCTGTAAACACTGCGCCAGGCCTGCAGTTTTGCCAGCTGTGGCGCGGCACGCAGCATGTCGCGGAAAGAGAGAAACGGCACGGTGCCCAGTTTCAGATAGCCTTCGGCGAACACAGCGCGGGAGTAAGCCAGAAAACGGCGATAGCCTTCGACATCACGCGGATTAAAGGCGGCGATCTGCGCTTCCAGTTCGGGCTGATCGTTGTCATAACTGAAGACCCTGCCGGACTCCCAGCAGAGACGATAAAAGGGCCTGACCGGCAGCAGCTCAACATAGTCAGCGAGCTTTTTGCCCGCCAGCGTAAATAACTCTTCAATCGCGCTGGGATCGGTGATCACCGTCGGGCCGGCATCAAAGGTGTAGCCCTGATCCTGATAAACATACGCCCGGCCGCCTGGCTTATCGCGCTTCTCCAGCAGTCGGGTGGGAATGCCTGACGCCTGAAGGCGAATCGCCAGCGCCAGACCACCAAAGCCTGCGCCAATTACTGTCGTTCTGTTCATTGCATCGCCTGTTGACGGTGAGGAGTCATGATAGCCTGTAACGCCGCCAGTACGGGGACCGGGGGCTTGCCGCTTAAAATACGCAGCCGATCAGGCAAAGTAAGTTTTCCCGCATAAAAACGGGCGATCAAACCTTCGGGAAGGCCATAAAAACGTTGCATCACCTGCCAGCGCTGCCCGGCCGGCCCCGCCAGAAACAGCATCCGGTTCAGCATGCGAAAGAAGCGCTGCTGCTGCCAGGCCTGGGAGGCCACCTGTCTGATAGTGGCGTTGAGTGAGGCCGATGTCATTGCGGGCATCTCCGCCAGCCGATCAGCCAGCGCCACTGCCAGCGGCAGTGAGTAGCCGGTGGTGGGATGAAACAGCCCGGCGCGTAAGCCGCTGCACGGCAGGTCACGCTTCTGCCAGAATGCGTCAACGTCGCCTGTCAGCGTGATGGGCAGGGCACCCTGTTCTTCGCGCAGCAAACGGGCCAGCTGCCAGCCCTGCTGCGCCGCGTAGTCACGAATATTCTGGCGGGCGCGTTCACCGTCCAGCGTGGCGCGGTCAATATAATGGGTGTCTTCAATCAGCAGCGTATCGGCCGAAAAGGGCAGGCTGTAGACAAAGCGATAGCCGGCCTGCTGGTCAACCGTGGCATCCATAATGATCGGCGCGGTCAGCCCGTGTGGAGCACTCAGCTGCCACTCCTGTCCGACAAACGACTGAAAGCCCATGCGCAGCGCGCCATCGGGCTGGTAGCCCCGGCCATCAATCACGGCATCCGCTTCCACTACCCGCCCATCCTCCAGCGTAACCGAGTGTGAATCGAGCGTTGCGACACGCGTATTCAGCAGCAGGTCAGCGGCAAAGTGATCGCGCATGACCTGAGCGAAGCGCTCTGCGGTGACACAAAAATAGCCACTGTTCAGATGGCGCTGACGTTGCGGAAAGCGCACCTCATAACCGGGCCAGTGATGCACCACCAGCGGGGCGATCCAGCGGTGCTGCGCTTCAGTCAGGTCGTCTGCATGAAAGGACCAGGTGTGATGGGCGCCAGGCTGACTCTCCGCGTCAATCAGCAGTATGCGCAGCGACGGGCGCTGCTGGCGTAGGCGCAGCGCAATCAGCCCGTTGGCCAGCCCCGCGCCCACCAGGATCAGATCATACCGTGGCATAGGCACTCCCGTTCAGCACGGGCTGGCGGGTCAGCATCGCCTGCTCGACGATATCCGCTGCCAGCGAGGCACCACCCGCCTGACGAAGCGCGGCGCGCAGGGGCTTCATCTGCTCAGCATAGTGCGTATCCGTCAGTAAGGTCTGAAGCTGGCGGGCCATGGCGTGGCTGGTGGTAAAGCGTGAGGCGCGGCGCCCGATACCGTGCCAGACCACCCTGGCGGCCACGCCCGGCTGGTCAAAGGCCAGCGGGATTGTCAGTAGTGGCGTCAGATGGTTAATCGCATCCAGCACCGTGTTCATGCCGCCGTGGGTAATGGCCAGGTCGGCCTGGGCCAGCGCGGCGGCCTGGTCAGCAAAATCGACAACCTGAACATGGCTGGCCTGCGCCAGTTTCTCCGCCTGAAACGGCGACAGGCGGCCACAATGGGCCAGCAGTAACTGCGCGTCGATCTCCTGACAGGCGCGGACGATCGTTTTAAACAGGCCGTAACGGTGTCCCTGCAGGGTGCCGAGGGAAGCAAAAATGCGCGGCCTGTTGCCATGCGGAAAATAGCGCGGCTGTGCGGCCTGGGGCGCGTCCGGGGCGCGCAGCGGGCCAACAGCATGAAAATGGTCGGGCAGTGCCTGACGGGGAAAATCCAGCGCCGGGATCAGCTGGCTGATCTGTGCCAGCGGAGAAAAACAGTGGTGCAGCTTTTCCCGCGGTGACAGCCCCATTGCATGGGCGTTACGGGCGATTACCCTGTCGTGGCGGCGCATCAGCCAGTCGTAGATTTTTTCACTGGCACGATAACGTTCGCGCGCCTGGTCGCTGGTGCCATAATCAAACGGCATCACTGCCAGCGGGAAATCCGCTTCACGGTTAAGCGGCAGGGCACAGGCCACCGAAACATAAGGCAGATCGAGTGCTTCAGCGGCCAGCGCGCCGGCAGGCTCCATCTGATCGACAATCACGCCATCCACTGCCAGCGTATTCAGCACCACCGGCAGTTCGCGACAGAGCATATCGCTGCTGCGCGCCATCTCACTGATCAGTTTCAGCATCGACGGGCCAAGGGGGTGTGCAGCCAGCTGCAGGGTATGCGCCAGACTCCCGGCAGGATGCGAGGTTAAGCCCAGCGGAAAAAAGCCGATGCGGCGGTCGTTGATCAGTGCGCTGACGTCCGTCTGCTGAATAAAGGTAATACGGTGTCCGCGTGCTATCAGGGCCTGGCTGAGATGCTGAAGCGCCTGCACATGGCTATAGAAGGGCGGTGCAATAACCGCAAAGTGGCTCATGCAGCATCCTTAACTGACGGCAGCGAGTTTTTTCTCAAACCAGGCCTGAACAAAATGATGGGTGGCGTAACCGTCGCGGCAGGCGGAGAGCAGGTGTTCTCCGGCGCAGCGCAGATGGTCGCGCAGTTGCGATTCGACCGCTTTTGCGCCGAGAAGATTCACAAGCGTCGATTTTCCCTCATCCTGATGGGCATCTTTACCGGTGTCACTCATTCCGTCAGTGAGATCGTCCAGCAGCTGAAACGCCTGACCGAGATTCAGCGAAAAGCGGTGCAGCTGTTCGCGGGCTTCTTTGGGGGCTTCCGCGACGATAGAGGCCATCTGCATAGAGGCGCAGAACAGGGTGCTGGTTTTGAAGTGATTGGTCATCAGAATGGCGTCGGCGCTGCGGGGTTTGTCTCCCTCCGAGAGATCCTTGAACTGCCCCTGTACCAGCCCCTGCATCCCAACCGCCTGAGACAGCTCTGCAACCGCGTCCGTTCTGGCGCTGGCGGTTAAGCCCTCTGCCACGGCGACCAGCCCAAAAGCCTTACTCAGCAGGGCCACGGCAGCGAGGATGGCGACATGTTCACCATACTGACAGTGGATGGTAGGGCGTCCGCGCCGCAGCTGTGCATCATCCATGCAGGGCATATCGTCCAGGATCAGCGAAGCGGCGTGCACCATCTCAACCGCGCAGGCGAGGTCAAGCAGACCGGCTGCGCTGGCATTGCACCCCAAATCGCGCGCGGTCAGCAGCAGCAGCAGCGGACGAATCCGTTTTCCCGGCGCCAGCGCGCCGTCGCGCATTGCCGCGCCGACCAGGTCACGTTCACTGTCGACCGGTAAAAGCTGATCGAGCCGTTGCTCGATATCGTTCAACAGAATCGCTGCATCGCTGTGTATGACATTGACGTGTTTTTCTGCGCAGACCGTCATCAGGGCTGTCCTTATCTACAGAGGAAGTCACAGCAGGTCGAAATGATTCGATGCCATCTTCAATCATCGTCCCCGGCTGCCCCGGCATAGTGGGCAGGTTTTCAAAGAACGGCGGGTAAATCTATTACAACTAAGCGTAGCTTACGGTAATAAAAAATGTCGGGAAATTCAGGAGCATTCCGCGATTTGCGGCGTCAGCCGGGTGAAAACTAAGCGACCATCAGCCCAGCAATGCCCGTAGCTGTTTCATCACGCTGGCGACGTTGTCAGCAGATAATGCGCCATCTTTAGCGAAGCGCACAATACCTTGCTGATCAACGACCACGACGGCTGCGCTTTCTGGCTGAAGATGCCAGCTATGCGCCGTCACGCCGCTGCTGTCGATGATGAATTGCTGCCAGGGAGCGGCTTTTTTGCTGGAGGCGATGCTGCGCACCACAAAAATGGCGCTGCCGGGCAGGGCGTCGTCGGTATTCACGATGGTGGTGGTCTGAAAGCGATCGCGCGGCAGACTGGCCTGCTGAACGGCCTCAATCAGGGCAGCACTCTGCTCTTTGGCTGAAAGACGGCCCGCGACATGGATCACCAGCCGCACTTTGCCGGTCAGCGCCTGACTGTTCCAGCGCTGGTAGCCGATATCGCCCTGATTCAGGACCATTTCGCCTTTATCGGCCACAAAGACCGGCGGAACCGGCTGGCCGGGTGTCAGGGTGTGGGCGGACGCAACGCCGGAAAACAGCAGGGCTATCATCAATCCATAATGGCGCACAGGTTCCTCACTTCTTTCTCGGTTTGCGGTGGGCGAGGCGAGCTTTCTCATCAGCAGGCAGAAGATTAGTACCACATCCATGTTTCAGATCAATAAAAGCAGTAAAGATTTAGCCTGAGAATGCAGAGGAAAGTTAATTGCCGGAGGTGGAAGATGAGTGCTGCACTGATGACGTTGCCCGAATTTGCCCGTTACATTGGTATTGCCACGCCGACCCTGGCGCGCGCCTTTTGCTGTCGGGGTTCACTGGATGGGGTGCCGCTGCCGCAGGCACTGGATGATGCGCCGCTGACGCAGCGCCACTGGTTACTCGACGATGTGCGTCAGTTTGACCACGTTTATAAACGGGTTCAGGCGAAGCAGCCCCGTAACCGGGAGTAAGGACATTGATCGCCGCGTGGGAATCGTCCCGCGCGGCGCTTTTAAGTGAAGCGGAGCGCTGCCCGCGACCTCACCGGGAAAGGCAGCGCGTTTTTTTATGCAGCGTGATCGGGCTTGATCAGGAAGCAGACCAGATTGGCATCCCGGTCACCCGTGATTTCACTCCCGGCCGCCAGCCCGCTGACCGCATCACCCCGACCCAGTCGCGCCTCGCCGATACGAATGCTGCCTTCCAGCACGACGAGATAAGCCACAAAGCCCGGCAGGGCAGGCACGTCCAGCGTATGGTTGCGCTCCAGCAGGGTGTCATAGATATAGGCTGCCTGGCGCAGTTCCAGCGGGGCGTCTGACTCATCCGGCCCGGCCAGTTCGGTCCAGCCATTACTCATAATGCCCTGATCGCGCTCCAGCACCTGTGTCATCGCTTCACCCCCGGGCTGGGCGGGACGGATAACCGCCTGTAACAGTTCCGCTTCAAACAGAGGCACCGACTCTTCGTACTGAACGCCGTCACCCGCATTGACCACCATCACCCGCTTAGCCGAGAGCTGGGTCCGCTCGCCGTTACTGTCCTGATGCTGCATCGATCCCCGCCACAGATAGGTAAAAACCTCTTCATTCCAGTGCTGCTGCATCGGGATCCGGGCATCCAGCTTCAGCGACATCAGGTCAACGCTGACCAGCGGGCTTAGCGCCTCGCCAGGTCGCTGACGGCGGACGGTAAAGGGGCCGTACTCAAACAGCTGTTCAGGATTAGCACGCAGGATGTTCATGATTTGCCTTTAAACAGAAGGGTCAGTGACAACGATCATAGCCTTTAGTGAGAGAATGAAAAGCCGGGAAATTTGCCCGGCTTCGTCAGTTATGTTGAAGGAGAGACTGCCCGCGGAGGCGGCAGCCTATTTGCCCTGCTCATCGCTTTCACCCAGGAAGAAATACCAGAGTGGAATCGACAGCAGTCCGGTAAACACCGTGGAGTAGAGCAGAATCATCATCGCCTGCGTGATATACATCGTCAGCGACCAGTGGCTGAAGGGGATCTGATACTGATCAATCACGCCGCCTATCATCGCATTCGCCATCACCGAAATCACAATCAGCGCCAGAACCGTCACGCTGCGCAGAAAATAGCGCATCTCTTTGCGCTTTACGGCGAAGCGGGACTGCACGATCGCCAGCGGCGACTGCTTGTCGGGTGCAATCTCGGTGCGGGCCTGGCTGCGACGCCGGGCGCTGCGCCAGCGCTGGATATCCAGCAGCAGAAACAGCAGCAGGCTGATGCCCATGACCGGCAGGGCATAACCGAGCGCCAGCATCACAATCAGGCTGGTGCCCTGCGCATAGCGTGGCAGCGCCAGCCAGGCGGTTAACAGCGTCTGTGAAGGGTTAAGCTGCGGAACCGCCGGACGACGAATCCACCACATGCGGTAGCCCAGCACAATCATCGTGCAGAGTCCGAAGCCAAAGAGGGCCAGAATCAGCTGATTAGGCAGGCCGAACAGCACACCCATGTGTGCATCGACGCCCCAGCGGGTCAGTTTTGCCACCAGCGGGAAGCTGGCGAACGCCACTTTGTCGACCACGGTAAAGTCGGCCGGATTAAGTGAAACGGCATCCACCTGACTTGGCCAGCTGCGGTCAATCTCCGAAACCGTCCATGCCTGTCCGGCGTTTTTGGGCTGGCGCAGTTCGAGTTTTGCCGCCTTCAGTCCTGCCTGACGGGCGGCAGACAGGGCCTGATCCCAGCGGGCATCCGGCTGATTAGGAATGACCCGCGCGGGAGTCTTAGCGGGCATCGTCATGCCCGACATGGTCATCCCTTCCATTGCGCCGCGATGCTCTGCGTGGGGATCGGCAGATTCAGCCGGGGCGTCACCGTTCAGCGCGGTTTTCACCTGCGGCGTTTTCCAGTTCAGGTCGCTGCGCATCTTTTCAATGTTGCTGCCCGCCCACTGCGACCAGGTGAGCCCGGTCACCGAAAAGAAGATCAGGCCCAGGGCCAGCAGCAGTCCCAGCGTGACGTGCCAGTGACGCACGGCGGCAAACCCGTTGCGGACGGTCTTTCGGGTACGGGGAGGGCGGGTACCGGCCCACAGGATGAGCCCGCCCAGCGCGGCGACCCAGAGCCAGGACGCGGCCAGTTCACTGTAGTTACGGCCGAAATCGCCCAGTAACAAGCCACGATGCAGCTGATCCAGCCACATGCGCAGCGGCAACACGCCGCTGGTGCCATATACGGTCATATCTCCCCTGACCTGCAGGGTATAGGGATCGATAAACACCGAGCGTGACTCAGAGGGACCCGCATCAGCGGCAGTGAACTGCACCCGCGTCGTATCCCCGGGACCCGGCGCGGGACGCACGGCGTAGATGTGCGCTGACTGGCCTGCCCAGGCACGTGCAGCGGCAACCTGCGCGGAGAGCGGCTGCGGCTCGCCCTGCGCACGGGTCGTCAGGGCATCGTGATAGATCGCCTGTTCCAGCTGCGGAGTCAGAACGTAGAGCGTTCCGGTGAGGGCTGCAATGAAAATGAACGGCGCAATAAACAGACCAATATAAAAATGCAGGCGGCGTAGCAGATTGAACAGCGTGCCGCGTGGTGCAGGGGATGTTTCCTGATAAGAGGACATAGCATTCCACACTTTTAAAAGACAGGGGCGATCGGGTGACGTTGTCACGCAATCGAAATGTTATGGTGTCAGTGTGATGCGTAACAGGGCGGTGCCCGGGGGCGATGAAGGCGCAGCGTTCGCCGCCGCCGGAGCGGCGTGACCGCTCGGGGCGGCGGGGCGCGACTGATGAGGCACATCCACCAGATGAACGGGACAAAGTTCCAGAGCATCAGGGGCACATGCACCAGTAAATCACAGTATCCGCAGGCAAAGCCTGCATCGGACATCATCACAGGGTCCATCATGGACATCTCGCCGTGATGATGCATCATCGGCATCTCTGCGCTCATGCTGACGTGCTGCATCCTGGCATGATCTGCCGCAAGGTTTTTAGAGACCATCGGTGCAACAAACAACATCAGCACGGCCAGTATCGCAATACCGGCTGTGAGTCGTTGTCTGAATAAGCATTTCGGCATCATTTACACAGGCACAATGGGACAAATTTCCGGGCGGCAGTGTAACGCGAAGGGAATAAAAGGGTTAAATAAAGTGGCTGCTGAAACAAAGAAATTCGCACTCTTTGAACATATTCACTTTAATTTCAGCTTCATTTAACTTAGTTGTTACCCACTGAACACATACAGGTAACATCACGGCTGAGCCTGTGGATGACACTCTGAGCAATTAAGGACAGATAATGAAAATAGTTATGCTGGATGGCGATACGCTGCCGATCTCACTGCCGATCGAACAGCTACAGGGTGAGTGGGAGATCCGCACACACACGCCGGTTAATGAGATCGTGTCTGCCCTGCAGGGGGCGACTATCGCGATCACCAATAAAGTTCCGTTACGCGCCGCCACACTCAGGCAACTGCCGGATCTGCGCTTTATCTGTGTTGCCGCAACCGGCTATGACTGTATCGATCTCGACGCCTGTCGCGATCGCGGGATCACCGTCAGCAATGTGCCCGGCTACTCCACGCAGAGCGTCTCCGAGGCGGTGATTGCAGCCCTTTTCGCGCTGCGCCGGCAGTTATTTGACTATGCCAGCACCACCCGCCGGGACTGGCCGCAGGCGCAACACTTCTGTCTGCATCGTCGGCCGATTCAGGATATCGGCGGGGCTATGCTGGGTATCGCGGGCCGGGGCGAAATCGGTCAGGCGGTAGGAAGGCTGGCGCAGGCGCTGGGGATGCAGGTCCAGTTCGCCGAGCGCAAAGGGAGTCAGACAGTGCGTGACGGCTATGTCAGCTTTGAGCAGATGCTGGCTACCAGCGATGTGATTTCACTGCACTGTCCGTTAAGCGATCAGACCCGACAGATGATTGACCGTGAGGCGCTGGCTAAGATGAAACCGCAGGCGCTGCTGATTAATACCGCGCGTGGCGGATTGATCAATGAAGCCGACCTGGCGGCTGCCCTGGCGCAGGGCGTTATCGGCGGGGCGGCGCTGGATGTACTGAGTAGTGAACCGCCTGCTGCCGATAATCCGCTGCTGGCGGATCTGCCGGGTCTGCTGCTGACACCGCACATTGCCTGGGCAAGCCGCAGTGGCGCAGAGAATCTGGTGAAAGGCGTGATGAAAAATATCGCCGCCTCTCTTCAGGGCGAGCCGATTAACGTGGTGAGCTGAACCCGGTCTGAGTGGGGGCATCTTCGGCAGTTTCGGCATGGGGCGGCGCATGACGCTTTCTGCACTGAAAAGCGGGCCACCTCGTAAATTTAAAGCGTGTCGTTTTACCTGCCTTGTCCGGAGTGATATTCCAGTCATAGCCTGATTCATTACCGCGAAACAAAGAGCAGGTGGATCAGGTTAAGGGGATCATGAACAGAGCCAGGATGGCACGATGAAAAAGAAGAACGGCACGCATACACCTCATGATGCAACATTCCGGCAGTTTCTGACGCAGCCTGAAATTGCCAGAGATTTTATGGCCCTGCACCTGCCGCCAGACCTGCGGGAGATCTGTGATCCCGACACGCTGAAGCTCGAATCGGGGTCGTTTGTGGAAAAGGATCTCAGGCAATATTTCAGCGACGTGCTTTACAGTCTGAAAACGACTTCAGGTGAGGGATTTGTCCATGTTCTGATTGAGCATCAGTCTGCACCAGACAAACACATGGCGTTTCGGTTACTTCGTTATGCCGTTGCAGCGATGCAGCGCCATCTGGAGAATGGACATAAGCGGTTACCGCTGGTGATACCGGTGCTGTTTTATACCGGTAAACGTAGCCCCTATCCCTATTCTAACCGGTGGCTGGATGAGTTTGACGATCCGGTACTGGCGGGAAGGCTTTATCATCAGGCTTTCCCATTGGTTGACGTCACAGTTATACCTGATGACGAAATTATGCAGCACCGTAGCATGGGGATTCACTTATGACGATTGCACAACAGCTGGAACAAATCGGCATTGAGCAGGGTATCCGGCTCGGTATGGTAAAAGGTGAACGTGCAGCAAAATTTAAGATCGCCCGCGCAATGCTGCAAAGCGGTATGGACCGCCATACCATTCTGCAAATGACCGGGCTGAGCGAAGCGGAACTGGCGGATATCCGTCAAACAGACTGAGACATGCTCTCAGTCTGTTATGCAGACTATGATCCCACTCCCCGGCGTCCGGAGTCGTCGTGCCTGTTCATCATCATACCGCCTTGCACAGATGACTACTCTACTTCGTCGGGTTCCAGGGTCAGAAAATAGAGCGGCCCAGCTTTTCCGTCAGTAACTCCAGCACCGCCGTGCCCGCCAGGGAATTGCCCGCGCCATCGAGTCCGGGTGACCAGACGGCGATGCTCATCTCTCCGGGGATAATGGCAATGATCCCGCCACCTACCCCTGACTTTGCCGGCATGCCGACCCGCCAGGCAAATTCGCCCGCGCCATCGTACATCCCGCTGGTGATCATCAGCGCATTAATCTGGCGCGCCTGACGCGCGGTAATCATCTGGCTGCCATCCAGCGTCCGGCCCTCATTCGCCAGATAGATAAACGTGCGTGCCAGTTCAACGCAGCTCATTGACAGTGAGCAGTAGTGAAAATAGGTCTGCATCACGCTGGTCACGTCGTTATCGAAATTCCCGAACGACTTCATCAGCCAGGCAATCGCCGCGTTGCGGGCCGAGTGTTCAAACTCGGAGCGGGCAACGTGGCGGTCATAGTTGATGTCCGGCTGCTGACTCTGCTGCCGGACAATCTCCAGCATACGCTGACGCGGCGCGGTAAGCCGGGTTTCCAGCAGGTCGCAGATCACCAGGGCACCCGCATTAATAAAGGGATTACGCGGTTTACCCTGTTCCAGTTCGAGCTGCACCAGCGAATTAAAAGGCTGACCCGACGGCTCTTTTCCGACCCGCTGCCAGATTTCGCTATCGTCATAGCGGGTCAGCGCCACGGTCAGCGACAGCGCTTTAGAGATCGACTGAATCGAAAAGCGCGTTTGGGCATCGCCCGCCTGAAAGAGGGTGCCGTCAGGCAGGCAGACAGCGATAGCCAGCCGGTCTGCGGCCACATCGGCCAGCGCGGGGATATAGTCCGCCACTTTTCCCTGATGAACCAGCGGACGCACCTCATCCAGAATCGCCTGCAACAGCGCATTATTCAGTTCAGACACACTCGCTTCTCCTGTCGCTTCCCGCCGGACGCTGATGCTGTGCATCAGCGTCCGGCAGGTCATATTGTTAAGGTCTGATGGCGGCATGGCCGCACGTTCAGCTGATGGGTTTTGACTGTGCGGCCAGGGGGGCCAGCAGCATCTGAAGCAGGCTCAGCAGCACCAGTACGCTGAAGGGGATCGTCCAGTTTCCGCTCTGCTCATGGAGCACGCCAAACAACAAAGGACCGAGCGCCGCCAGCGCATAGCCGACGCACTGGGCCATACCGGAGAGCTGTGAAGCCTGACGATGATTGCTGGCCCGCAGATTAAAGAGGGAGAGGCAGAGCACCAGTGAGGCGCCTGCGCCCAGACCGGCCAGGGTCAGCCAGATCGCCGCCCACAGCGGGTTAAGCAGTAGCCCCAGCATGCCGAGAAAGATAGCCGACGAGGCGATGAAGGCGGTGAGGCGGGCATCCTTCACCCGCTTCAGCGCCATCATGCAGCCAAGATTGGCGACAATCGCGATGGCCTGATACCAGAACAGCAGCCAGCCCGCCGTGGCCTGACTGAAACCCTGGTCCTGGGCGAATAGCGTAAACCAGTCGATCAGGGTATAAAACGCCAGCGACTGCAGCGCCATAAACAGGGCAATCTGCCAGCCGCCTGCCGAGCGCCACGGATGGCGATGGAGAACTGTCGTCTCGCCGGATGCCTGCTTTAACGGACGCTGGCGTAGCAGTGGCAGCCAGGCCAGCAGCGCAATCAGCCCTGGGATCGCCCAGACCACCAGCGACAGTCGCCAGCCTGCGGAGGAAAGCTGGCTCAGCGGAACGGCAATCCCGGAGGCCAGGCTGGCCGTAATCGACATGGTGGCGGCGTAAAGCCCGATATAGCGGGCAGTATGGGCGGTGAAATCGCGTTTAATCAGCGGGGGCAACAGGACGTTGGCGGCAGCAATCCCGGCGCTGAGCAACAGGGTTCCGCCCCATAACGCCGCCTCCACAGGCAGCCAGCGCAACAGGGAACCGGCGGTCATCAAGCAGAGTGCGCCCCACAGGCTGCGTTCGAGTCCGATGCGATTGCCAAGCCAGGCGGCTGGTGGCGCAAGCAGGGCAAAGAGGATCAGGGGAATAAAGTTGAACAGACCCGCTTCACCGGCACTCAGTCCAAAGGTCTGACGGATATCCTGCAGAACCGGGCCGACCACAGTCACCGGTGCGCGAAGGTTGGCCGCGGTCAGCAGCAGCACAAATAAAAAAAATGAGGCGCCGGAGAGCGCAGCATGAGGTTTAACACTAAGTTGCAGAGGCTTCATGGCAGGGATCATCACAGGCAGCAGCGCTGCGGGGGCGTTGGTTGACGTTAACGCTTACGCATCAGAAATGATGTCTGGGCGCTACTTTACTGACCGGCCATCGGCGTGTAAAGCCTTGTTATGCGATGAAATAGCGCAAATGCGATCCCGTAACACACTGTGCGGGTGTGTCAGTGAAATTCCGGTTCGGGAAAGTGACCGCAGTCATTCTGGCTGGGATTGGTGCCAGGCTGGCAGGTCTGCTGACGGGTTTCTGCCGCCGGGACCGGTTTTTCGGCGCCCCAAGGTCCGCTGCAGGCACTGAGAAGGGAAATCAGAATCGCCACACTGATTACGCGCATATCCGCTCCTTATATGAGTGATGAGCAAGCCGACATCAGCGATCGGCGCAGAGCGGGTCAGTGACGTCTAATCTGAGTGTGGTCGGTAAGGCGAAAATGTCAATTAAAACAGCGCGAACATCAGCGCAACGGGAAAACTCATCGGCCAGGTGGCACCCACCAGAAAGGCGCTGAGCAGTTTAATGCTGAGCTTATCTTTGGCGATAAAGAAGGTGATCAGCGTAGCGAACAGTGCAACAACGGCATAAAAAATCAGCATACCCTGGTACAGTGTCATCAATATCTCCGCAGCATCGTAAAGGTTTTCGCTGCGCATGATGCGGATTTTTGTGATCCAGATCAAGTGACTCAGGGTTTAGCATCTAAAGAAATCATCCGGTCAGGTGGCGCATGCACCGCAACCTGCAGAAAACGCGCGGGCGATTTCAGGCTGAAACGGGCATCAGAAAATCGAGAAAACCCCGGCCGTCACTGCGATGACTGGCTTTATCCGCCCTGGCGAATCGCGACAGATCGAGTGCGATAAAAAGCCCGCTGGCGTGAGCGGGCCTGACGTCAGCGGCGGATACGCTGGCGCGCGTTAACTCTGACGGTAGAGCGCCATCACCGCCTCCAGATCGGGCGTGCGCGGGTTGCCACCGGTACAGACATCATCCAGCGCGGCCTGCGCCAGGGCCGGGATATCGGCCTGCTGTAAACCCACTTCACGTAAGGAACGCGGGATGCCCACATCCCGACAGAGCTGACGAACGGCATCAACCGCGGCCTCCCGCGCCTGCTCCAGCGAGAGGGTGTCGACCTGCTTCACGCCCATTGCGCGCGCAATGTCGCGATACTTTTCGCCGGTCCAGGCGGCATTCCACGCCATCACCTGCGGCAGCAGAATGGCGTTAGCAATGCCGTGTGGCACATCATAAAAGGCGCCCAGCGGATGGGCCATGCCATGAACCAGCCCGAGTCCGACACTGGAGAAACCCATCCCGGCGACATACTGTCCCAGCGCCATCTGCTCCACCGCGTCGGGATCCCCCGCCACCGATTTGCGCAGTGACTGGCTGATAATCTCAATGGCTTTGAGATGCAGCATATCGGTCAGCGTCCAGGCGCCACGCGTGATATAGCCCTCAATCGCGTGGGTCAGCGCATCAATGCCGGTTGCGGCTTTCAGTGAGGGGGGCATGCTCGCCATCATTTCCGCATCAACAATCGCGACTTTCGGAATGGCATGCGGATCGACACAGACAAACTTACGGCGTTTCTCTTCATCGGTAATAACGTAGTTGATGGTGACTTCAGCGGCGGTACCTGCGGTGGTCGGGATAGCGATAATCGGAACGCAGGGATGGCGGGTGGGGGCCACGCCCTCCAGGCTGCGCACATCTTCAAATTCGGGATTATTGATAATCATACCGATCGCCTTGCTGGTATCCTGAGGTGAACCGCCCCCGATCGCTATCAGATAGTCTGCCCCCGATGCCCTGAAGGCCGCCACGCCCTGCTGCACCACCCGAATGGTGGGATTGGGCACCACCTCATCGTACACAGCCCAGGCAAGCTGGTGGCTGGCCAGCCGATCGGTCACCCGCTTCAGCGCACCGGCTGCCACCAGTGCACGGTCAGTAACAATCAGGGCTTTGCGCATTCCACGACGCTCTACCTCTTCCGGCAGATGGCGTAACGCGCCGGCACCAAACCAGGCCGTTTCATTCAGAATCATACGTTGAGTCATAAAAACATCCTCTGTTTGTGAATGCGCTCTAACTTCCGACATTCCCTATCAGGGTTCTGCGCAGAACCTCTCAGTTTCGGATAAAGATATTTGATAAAAATCAATAAATTAGTCCGGAGTGGCGCGATGCCTTTGCCAGATGCCGCGCCAGGCGCTGAACGAGACGGGATGATACGCCGGGTTTCGCAGGGGATTTCTTCCCGTCTGGCGGTTATGTGCAACACTTGTTTACTTCCCCTTCGCACGCCCATGAGGAATGAAGAGATGACCCGATTTGTACTGAATAACAAGGACGACCTTGTCGACAGCGCGTTAGATGGCATGATTTACGCCAGCCCGTGGCGCAATCTGGTGCGGCTACAGGTCGCGCCGCGAATCCGCATTGTCATGCGCAGGGACTGGCAGAAACAGCAGGTGGCGCTGATCTCCGGCGGGGGAGCCGGACATGAACCGGCGCATGTCGGATTTATCGGTAAAGGGATGCTGACGGCCGCCGTTTGTGGCGATCTCTTTGCTTCACCCAGCGTAGACGCGGTGTATCACGCCATCGTCAATCTTACCGGGGAAGCCGGATGCCTGCTGATTGTAAAAAATTACACCGGCGATCGGCTTAACTTTGGCCTGGCGGCAGAGAAGGCGCGTAAGGCGGGATACAGCGTCAACATGGTGATTGTCGGTGATGATGTGGCCCTGCCGGAGAATCCTCAGCCGCGCGGGTTGGCCGGTACCCTGCTGGTACACAAGGTGGCGGGCTTCGTCGCCGAACGGGGTGATGACCTGGCGGCGGTCACCGCGGCCGCGCAGGCGGCCAGCCAGGCCATCGCGTCGATGGGCGTGGCGCTCTCCGGCTGCAATCTGCCGGATGAGCCGGTTAGCCAGCGGGTGCCGGAAGGCAGTGTCGAAATGGGACTGGGCATTCACGGAGAACCGGGTGTTGAAGTGATGCAGAGCCAGAACAGTCAGCAGATTGTTCAGCAGCTGCTGGAGAAGGTGATGCCGGAGAATGAGGAACCCTGCGCGCTGCTGGTGAATAATCTGGGCGGTATGTCCGCGCCGGAGATGAGTCTGGTGACGCGGGATCTGATTGCGTCGCCGCTCAGCCGGGGCAGTAACTATCTGATGGGGCCTGCGCCGCTGATGACCGCACTGGACATGAAAGGGTTTTCCGTGACCTGCATGAGGCTGACTCCCCTCTTCGAAGAGGCTCTCTGCGCGCCGGTTGAGGTCACCGGCTGGGTAACCCCGGTGAAAATCGCCCCACTGGAACCGGTAAGTGCCGCCACTCCGGCCTCAGCCCACCCGGTCCAGCCCTCTGCAAACCCCCAGGTTGCCGCCTATGTGAACACTATCTGTGAAACCCTGATGGCCTGCGAAAGTGAGCTGAACCGGCTGGATGCGCAGGTCGGGGACGGTGATACCGGTTCGACCTTTGCCGCGGGTGCGCGTCAGATCCAGCGCGAATGTGATGATAATCAGCTGCCACTGAATGCTTTACCCGAGCTGCTCGCGGTAACGGGAGAGCGGCTGGCGACGGTGATGGGCGGCTCCAGCGGCGTGCTGATGGCGATCTTTTTTACCGCTGCCGCCCAGCAACTGGCGGAGGGCGATACCCTGCCTGTCGCCCTGCAGCAGGGGCTGGAGAAGATGAAGGAGTATGGCGGGGCAAAGCCGGGTGACCGGACACTGATCGATGCACTGCAACCGGCCATTGAGGCGCTGGTGGCGGGCCAGTCACTGGAGGCGGCAGCAGAAGCGGCGCAGCAGGGCAGTGAGGCGACGGCCACCATGGGAACTGCAAAAGCGGGTCGCTCCTCCTATCTGAACAGCACAAACCTCAATGGTGTGCCCGATCCGGGGGCCGTCGCGGTCGCACGCGTCTTTGCGGCCCTGAACAAGGTGCAGTGAAAATGCTGACGCTGCTGTGCGGCCTTTGTCGCGCAGCCGTCAGAGTAAGCAGGCACTAAAACAGTTTAGCGGGACAATTTTCTCAGGTGCTATCTGATAAGGAGTGACGGTTGAAAAAATTACTCTGCGCGGCGGCGCTGGCCGTTCTGCCCATGACCACGCTGGCGGCATCCGTATTTACGTTGCAATCCCGGGACTTCAGCGACAATGCGCTGCTCGATAAAAAGTTTGCCGGTGCCAATAAAAGTAATCCTTCCTGTACCGGGGAGAATATCTCTCCTGAACTCAACTGGTCGGCTATTCCGGCGGGCACCCGCAGTCTGGCGCTGCTGATGACCGATCCGGTGGGGGCCAGGGGGCTTGGCGTCACCCACATGGTGGCTTACAACATTGCCCCCACGCGTTCATCGTTTGCTCAGGGCGCTCTGACGAAGGGGAATGGGTATACCGGCGGAAAGAATACGCCGGGAACCACACACTATTATGGCCCCTGTCCGCCAGCGGGTAGCGGTCTGCACCACTATAACTTTGTGCTGATCGCCACCGATTTGCCGCCGGGCCAGTTAAAAGCGGGGTTAACCCAGGCGGAACTGATTGCACAGCTGAAGGGGCATGCGCTGGGCGCGGCCAGTACGGTCGGCCGGTTCAGTAATGAATAAAGGAAGGGAGAGGCACAGAGGCGGTATCGGATAGCTTCTGTGCCCCTTTTGTCAGTCGCCGCTGAACATCTCCCGGATACGCGTTGCAATGTGCTGAGTATGGGTCTCCAGCGCGAAATGCCCGCTATCCAGCATCTCAACCACCGCCTGCGGATTGTCACGTTGCCAGGCTGCTGCCCCCGGCGGGATAAAGAAGGGATCGTGTTTCCCCCAGATCACCAGCGTCGGCAGCTGCTTTTGACGGAAAAAGGCCTGAAATTCCGGGTAGCGCTGCAAATTACTGGCGTAATCGAGAAACAGCGCCTGCTGAATCGCTTTATTACCGGGTCGCTCCATCAGCAGGGTGTCCAGCGTATACGTCTCCGGCGCAATTAACTGCGGATCGCTGACGCCATGCGTGTATTGCCACTTGATCGCTTCCGGCGTCAGGACGGTGTCGCGCACCACCTGACCCTTAGCTTCGCTGGGGTCGTCCCAGTAAGCACGCACCGGCGCCCAGGCTTCTCCCAGTCCCTCCAGATAGGCATTGCCGTTTTGCGATATCAGTCCGCTGACACGCTCAGGCCGGGCGAGGGCCAGACGCAGACCGGCAGGGGCACCATAGTCGAAAACATACAGGGCATAACGTTTCAGACCCAGCGCATCCACGAAAGCGGTCAGCGTCTGACCGAGTGCGTCGAAAGTCCAGCTGTAGTGACGCTCAGCGGGAACGTCAGTAAAGCCAAAGCCGGGCAGATCGGGCGCGATAAGGTGAAACCTGTCAGCCAGCAGCGGAATAAGGTGACGAAACTGATGTGACGAGGTGGGAAAGCCATGCAGCAGTAACAGTACCGGGTGGGAAGGATCGCCCGCTTCCCGATAGAAGATATTGACCCCATCGGCCTGCAGATAGCGATGTTGAATAGCGTGGTTGGTCATAGCTGACACTCCTGTAACTGGTAAATTCGTTTATTAGGGGTTACTGATGCTGATTATGCTGCCTTTTGGTAACCTGTCAATGATGATTTAAGTGGTTACACGGTCTGTTTGTAACTGTATAATGCGTCTTTTATCGGTGACACTGTTGTCAGGCGAGACTCCCAGGAGAGGCATTAACATGGCAGAAACACAATCATCCACCGCGCAGGGGCCGTGGTTTCTGGCCGATCATCCGGCGCTGGACTTCATTAATACCGTCGCCATCGTGGACGGTCAGCCGCACGATTTCTGGCAAACCGATGAGGATGTTGACGCATGGCTTCAGCAGGCCGGACTGGCTACAGACGGCCCGGCAGCGCACTCTGAAGCTGGCACGCTGTTGCAGGCTGCCCGTCAGCTGCGGGACAACATTCGCGACATGGTGCAGCAACAGAAGGCGGGTGAAGCGATAGATGTGCGGGTGCTGAATGCCTGGCTGGGCGAGGCGATCAGCCATATGCAGCTCGTCACAGAGCAGGGGACGTTGCAGATCCGCCAGATTTATCCTGCTCAGAGCGCAATGCAGCGACTGGGGCGGGTTGCAGAACAGGCTGCCAGCCTGCTGGCCCAGGCGGATTTCAGCCGGGTACGCGCTTGTGAACATCCCGCCTGTAACCTGTGGTTTTACGATCGTACCAAAGCGCATCGCCGTCGCTGGTGCAGCATGGCGCTGTGCGGTAATCGGGCGAAAGTGGCGCGTTTCCGGCAGGGCGTGAAGTCATAGGGATGACGACTCCGGGCGCTGAGGTGATGCCGGAAAAAGAGGAAGAGGCGACAGATAAAAAAACACCCTGCAGAGCAGGGTGTTTTCAGGCTTAATGCGCGGCGGGCGCTGAAGGTTTTGAGCGCTTGCGCAGCTTATCAATCAGGCGATGCGCTTCCGCTTTGGTCGCCACCGCTGGCGATGAACCGGTCAGCGGCTGCCGGGCGGTTTCACGGACGGTCAGAATAGTCAGCAGACCGATGATGCCCGCACCCATCATGTAGTAGGCCGGCATCATGGTGTTTTTACTGGTATCGACCAGCCACGCCGTAATCAGCGGGGTGGTTCCGCCAAACAGGGAGACCGACAGGTTAAAGCCAATGGCCAGCGCACTGTAACGGATATCGGTCGTAAACAGCGCAGGCAGCGTTGAAGGCATGGTGCCGCTGAAGCAGGTGTGCAGCACGCCCAGAATCAGCAGGCCGCCGAATACTGCCCACATGTTACCGGAACCGATCAGCATAAAGCTCGGAATCGCGAGCAGGATCAGACCCACCGCACCAAAGCCAATCACCGGCCGACGCCCGATGCGGTCCGTCCAGCGGCCCCACAGCAGCGTCAGTGGCATCATCACAAACATCGCCACCATCACCAGCAGCAGGCCACTCAGTTCAGGCAGACCCAGTACGCCGGTCAGATAACTTGGCATATAAGAGGTCAGCATGTAGTTAGAGACGTTAAACAGCAGCACCAGACCGATACATTTCAGCATCGGCGCACGGTATTTGCTCAGCATCTGCATCAGGGTCAGGCGCGGTTTGCTCTGCTCCAGCGCCTCCTGTTTTTCCATGTGCTGCTGGAATGCCGGAGTCTCTTCCAGCTTCAGTCGCACATAGAGACCAAACAGACCCAGCGGCGCGGCGATAAAGAAGGGCACGCGCCAGCCCCAGGACATCATCGCCTCGTTTGACATCAGGGTAGTCATCACCGTCACCAGGCTGGCACCCAGCAGGTAACCACCAATAGTGCCGAACTCCAGGAAGCTGCCCATGAAGCCACGGCGTTTATCGGTGGAGTACTCCGCAATAAAGGTCGCTGCGCCGCCATACTCGCCGCCGGTCGAAAAGCCCTGGATCAGACGCGCCACCAGCAGCAGGATCGGTGCCATGATGCCAATGGAGGAATAGGCCGGAATCAGGCCGATACAGAATGTGCCGATCGACATCATGATCATCGTCATCGCCAGCACTTTCTGTCGGCCGATGCGGTCACCCAGCGGGCCAAACACCAGGCCGCCAATCGGACGGACCAGGAATGCCGCTGCGAACGTACCGAAGGTGGCGATCAGCTGCACGGCGTTGTTGGCGTCCGGGAAGAAGACCTTGCCGATGATAACGGCGAGGTAGCTGTAAACGCCGAAGTCGAACCATTCCATCGCATTACCTAACGCGGCTGCGCCAACGGCACGCTTCAGCATGTCGTTATCGATCACGGTAATGTCATCAACAGTCAGCTCTTTTTGCTTCCTGTTCCAGAAATGTTTCTTTGCGTGGTCAGACGATCTGTTTCTGGTGTCCATAAACTCCTCAACTGCTGAATGAAGGAGTCTTATAGCTTTCGCAGCCGAAAATAAGGGTCAGAAGAAACCGTGGAAATGAAAGCTATAAGAAGCCGAATAAGTTTTAAGTGAAGCGGCAATTAACCGCAGGGGCAAACCTTAGACCACAATTGTAAGGTATTGCAAGTTTTCAGCGGAAATAACTACTTTTACTGACAAAGTCAGCATAGTAATCTTATTCATCTCTGCTTACGGCCATAAACATTTCGTAACATCCAGCGCAGGATGATTCCGGCCAGCAGGCGTCGCCAGGCCTGACGCGCGCCAGAATGTCTCATCCGGCAACCAGCGTAATCTGCGGATCATTTGACTGGGGTGTAGCGCGATATTTCCGTTCGCCGCATATCCATAGCAGGATTAGTTGGTAGTTAACGCATAAATGCAGTGGCAGTGTACTGCTATTCCAGACCAACAGAGTGTTAAACATGGGCGCGTTAACATCAGCAGAATTACCGGTTATTGATTTCGCACTGTTATCGGGAGATCAACAGCAGCAGCAACAGTCACGCGAGAAACTCAGCCAGGCGGCGCGTGAGGTAGGTTTCTTCTATCTGATCAACCACGGGATCGACCGCGCGTTATCCGATGAGGTTCAGCAGGTCGCACGCCAGTTTTTTGCCCTGCCACAGGCGGACAAAAGTGCCGTCAGGATGGCCAATTCGCCTCATTTTCGCGGTTATAACCTGGCCGGCGTGGAGATAACCCGCAGCCAGCCCGATTTTCGCGAGCAGTTTGACATTGGTGCTGAACGCGAAGCGCTGCCCGTAACCGCCGACTCGCCCACCTGGCAACGGATGCAGGGCCCCAATCAGTGGCCTGAAGCCCTGCCGGAACTGCAGACCGTCGTCACCCGCTGGCAGCAGCAGATGACCGCCGTTGCGCTGGAGCTGCTGCGCGCCTTTGCCGAAGCGCTCCATCTGCCGCGCAACGCCTTTGACAATCTCTATGGCGACTATCCCAACGAACATATCAAGCTTATCCGCTACCCCGGCCGTAGCGAGGGCGAATCCCGCCAGGGCGTCGGCGCGCACAAAGATTCCGGCTTCCTGACGATGCTGCTGCAGGACGATCAGCCGGGTCTTCAGGTGGAAGTGACGCCGGACAACTGGATTGACGCCTTACCCAAACCGGGCGCGTTTGTGGTGAACATTGGCGAGCTGCTGGAGCTGGCGACCAATGGCTATCTGCGCGCCACCGTTCATCGGGTGATATCGCCCCCGCAAAGCCGCGAGCGCCTCTCCATCGCCTTTTTCCTCGGTGCGCAGCTTGATGCCGTTGTGCCGATCTATCCGCTGCCCCCGCAGCTGGCCGAACTGGCTCAGGGACCGGGCAGCGATCCGCTCAACCCGCTGCTGCGTGAAGTCGGCTGGAATTACCTCAAAGGCCGGCTGCGTTCGCATCCGGAAGTTGCAGAGCGTTTTTATCCTGAACACACCTCCCACTAAAACCATAAGAGATAAATGATGATGATTAAAAAGCGCGTTCTGGCTCTGGCCGGTCTTTCACTGCTGATTGCTCAAAGTCTGCAGGCTGCGCCGCTGCGCGTGGCTGCGGATCCGGTGCCACACGCCGAAATTCTGGAGTACGTTAAAACGCTGGATCCCAAACTCGACATCAGGATCGTGGAGCTGAGCGGTGGGGTAAACGCCAATGAACTGCTCGCCTCCGGGGATGTGGATGCAAACTACTTCCAGCATCTGCCCTACCTGAAAGATCAGGAAAAGGCGCTGGGTAAGACCTTTGCCGTCGTCGCCAGTGTGCACATTGAGCCACTGGGCATCTACTCGCGCAAAGTGAAGTCGCTGGCGGCGTTGCCAGAGGGTGCCAGCATTGCGGTACCCAACAACACCACCAACCTGAGCCGTGCGCTGTGGCTGCTGCAGGATAAAGGGGTCATTAAACTCAGGGCGCAGGGTGAAGCGGGCTCCACGCTGGTGACGCCGAAAGATATCAGCGAAAACCCGAAGAAAATCAAAATTATCGAGATTGAATCGCCTCAGTTGCCACGCTCGCTGGATGATGTTGATGCCGCGATCATCAACGGCAACTATGCGCTGGAAGCGGGGCTGAATCCGGCCAAAGATGCGCTGGGTCTGGAGTCCGCTGCGCATAACCCGTATGCCAACCTGCTGGTCACCACCCCGGCACTGGAAAACGATCCCCGCGTCGTGCAGCTGGCAAAGGATCTGCGTTCGCCGCAGGTGGCCGCGTTTATCCGGAAAAACTACCAGGGCTCCGTGATTCCGGTCGCGGATAATCAGCATGATTAATATCCGTCACCTCAGCAAACAGTATGCTGGCGCACCCGCGCCAGCGTTAGACGATATCTCTCTCACCATCAGTGAAGGGTCGATCTTCGGCATACTGGGGCGAAGCGGGGCGGGTAAAAGCACGCTGCTGCGCTGCCTGAACCGGCTGGAGAGTCCCTCCAGCGGCCTGATTGAGATCGATGGGGAAGATATCTCCCGGCTGAGTCTGGCACAGCTCCGTCAGCAACGGCAGCAGATGGGGATGATCTTTCAGCACTTCAATCTGCTTCATTCCCGCAACGTGCGGGACAATATTGACCTGGCGCTGGAGATTGCCGGGATACCCAGGGCCGAACGCCACGCCCGCGTGACTTCGCTGCTGGATCTGGTGGGACTGACAGCCTTTGCAACGGCATGGCCATCACAGCTCTCCGGGGGACAGAAACAGCGCGTCGGCATCGCCCGCGCGCTGGCGGCCCGTCCCCGCTATCTGCTGTGCGATGAGGCGACCAGCGCCCTGGACCCGGAAACCACTCTCTCCATTCTTGATCTGCTGGCAGATATTCAGCAGCAGCTGAATATCACCATCGTCCTGATCACACATGAGATGGCGGTGGTGAAGCGTATCTGCGACGGTGCCGCGCTGCTGGAGAAGGGGCAGCTGGTGGAAAGTGGCACCCTCAGCCAGATCATGGGACGCGAAGAGGGCCGTCTCCGCACGATGCTGCTGAAGGATGGCGAGGCGGACAGGGCGTTTATCGAAAAATATCAGCGGGAGGCCCTTACCCGATGCGTAGCATGACCCGCGATCGTTTTCAGGAACTGCTGCTGAATGCCACGGGCGAAACGCTCTATATGGTCCTGCTGGCAGCGCTTTTTACCGTCGCTATCGGATTGCCGGTGGGCGTCCTGCTGTTTCTGACCCGTCCACAGGGTATTCTGCCCAATCGCGCCATCGCTCTCCTGCTGAACACGCTGGTGAATACCGGACGCGCGCTGCCGTTTGTCGTGCTCCTGATCGCGCTTATCCCCTTTACCCGACTGCTGGTTGGCACCACGCTGGGCAGTACCGCTGCGATCGTACCGATTACCCTGGGGGCGTTTCCTTTCTTTGCGCGCATCGTGGAGAACGCGCTGGATGAAGTCGATCGCGGCCGCATTGAGGCGGTGGTGTCGATGGGGGGCAATCTGTGGCATATCGTCAGCCGCGTGCTGCTGCCAGAGGCGCTGCCTGCGCTGGTGGCAGGGATCACCCTGACGATTGTGATGCTGATCGGCTTCTCGGCGATGGCCGGCGTGGTCGGAGGCGGCGGACTGGGGGATCTGGCGATTCGTTACGGCTATCAGCGCTTCGATAATCAGATCATGGCAGCGACCATTGTCGTGCTGCTGGCGCTGGTGATGCTGATTCAAAAACTGGGCGACTGGCTGGTGCGCTCGCTGGCTTATCGTCGTTAACGGCTGGCCGCAGGGCGATGACCGGGTTTAGCCCTGAATGCGGTCAGCCGAATCTCTGCATACGTTACCGCTTGCTAACCTACTAACCGTAACCTACCTTTAGTAGCTTAATGGCTAATCAGGTAAGGTGACGACGATGCATGCACTCATAGTAACTGCCCATCCCAATCATGATGCTCACACCCACCGCATTGCGGACCAGCTTGCGCAGGGCGTTATGGCCTCAGGCCACCATACGGTTGAACAGGCCGATCTCGCCGCTGAGGGGTTCGACCCGCGTTTTACGCTCAGCGATCACCAACGTTTTAACGGTGAGGCTGCAACTCCGCCGGATGTGCTGGCCGAGCAGCAGCGGCTGGATCGCGCTGATGCGCTGGTGCTGGTCTACCCGATTTACTGGTGGTCATTTCCGGCGCAGCTCAAGGGCTGGATCGATCGGGTCTTTATTGCAGGCTGGGCCTTTGACGAGCAGGATGATCGGATAGTGAAGCGCCTCGGGCATCTCCCCGTGCATCTGATCGCGCTGGGTGCAGCCGATACGCGAACTTTCATGCGCCGCGGCTATTTCGGCAGCATGCGGAATCTGATCGATCACGGCATCTTTGATTATTGTGGCGCGCCGGTGGTTACCAGCGAGTTGCTACTGACCAGCGACGAGGGATTTCCTGAGTCACACTATCAGCGGGCGCAGCAATGGGGGCAACGGATTTTTGCCCGAGAGGAAAGCGCATGACCGCGAAAAAGTCTTCCCCTAAACGTCTGTCACGCGAGGCGCGTCGCAGACAGCTGTCCGAAGTCGCCTGGCAGATCATGCAGGCCGAAGGCAGCGAGGCGCTGACGCTGGCCCGGGTGGGTGAGGCAGCGGGCGTCAGTAAGCCCGTCGTTTACGATCACTTCACGACCCGTCATGGTCTGCTGGCGGCATTGTATGACGATTTCGACCGCCGCCAGACCGATCGGATGGAAGCGGCCATGGAGGCTGCGCCGATGCAGATGCAGCAAAAAGCGGCCGTGCTCGCAGCCTGTTACGTGGATTGTGTGATGACGGAAGGACGTGAAATTCCTGAACTGCTTTCCGCGCTCAGCACCACGCCTGAACTCGCTGCGGTAAAACGTCACTATCAGCTCGACTTTATCGCCCGCTGTCAGCGCTGGTTTGCTCCGTTTACGGGCAGCAGCGGAATGGCCGAAGCAGGCATGTGGGGCTTGCTGGGGGGTGCGGATGCTATCGCAGGCGCGGTGGCACGGGGCGATATCGATAAACAGGCAGGGGAGCAGGCGATAACCGCGCTTGTCGTGGCGCTGGTGGCAGGCAGCCGTCCGGCAGAGGAAGCGTAAAAAAAGGCGGCCCGCAGGCCGCCGAATCCTTCAACCACAACAGAGGTTGTGTAAGCAGTGGCAACGTACAATGATGATCGTTTAGCCTTTCACCCCGCCCGCGGTTAAGCCGCTGACCAGCCAGCGCTGGGCCAGTAGGAAGACCAGGGTAATCGGAATCGCAGAGAGCACCGCGGCGGCGGCAAAGTCGCCCCACAGATAGTTCTGCGGATTGAGATACTGCTGCATCCCGACCGCAAGGGTGTAGCTGTTAACATCGCGCAGCAGCAGCGAGGCGACCGGCACCTCTGTCACCGCCGCGATAAAGGCAAGAATAAACACCACCGCCAGAATCGGCACCGACAGCGGCAGCAGCACCAGCCGGAACGCCTGCCACGGGGTGGCACCATCCAGCGCCGCCGCCTCTTCCAGCGAACCGTCGATGGTTTCGAAATAGCCTTTTATCGTCCAGACATGCAGCGCAATGCCGCCAAGATAGGCGAAGATCACGCCGCCGTGGGTATTCAGCCCGATGAACGGGAGATACTGGCCGAGCCGGTCAAACAGCGCATAGAGCGCCACCAGCGACAGAACCGCCGGGAACATCTGGAAAATCAGCATCCCCTTCAGCAGGCTGGCACGGCCGGTAAAGCGCATGCGGGCAAACGCATAGGCGCAGGTGGTAGAGAGCGCCACGATGCCCAGCGCACTGATGGCCGCGATCTTAACCGAGTTCCATAACCAAAGCAGTACCGGGAAGGGCGGCGGTGTGACCCGCCCATCCGCATGTTCCACACTGAAACCCAGCGCCAGACGCCAGTGCTCCCATGAGATCTGCTCCGGGATGAGGCTGCCGGTGGCGAAATTACCGGCGCGCAGCGAAATCGCCACCACCATCAGCAGCGGAAACAGAATCGCCGCGATAAATAACAGCAGCAGCAGATGCGTGGTCAGCAGACGCAGCCGTTGCGATTTGGGTTGTACCATAGCCATAACAGCTCCTTAAACCTGGTCCCTCAGGCGATTTGATTTGTCAGTCTGAACCCGGACCGTGCTTACCATCCTCACGGTTCGGGTCTGCGCCTGTCGGGCCAGACGTTTAGTCGAATTTCATCCGCGAGGCTTTCAGGTTAATTACCGCCAGCGCACCCACCAGCAGGAAGATCAGGGTGGCAATCGCCGCCGCCAGACCAAAGTCCTGCCCGCCGCCGCCTTCAAAAGCGATACGCCAGGTGTAGTTCACCAGCAGATCCGTATACCCGGCTGGCGTGGTGGTACCGAGACGATCGGGCCCGCCGTTGGTCAGTAACTGCACCAGCACAAAGTTATTAAAGTTGAAGGCAAAGCTGGCAATCATCAGCGGCATCAGTGGTTTCAGCAGCAGCGGCAGGGTGATCAGGAAAAAGTTCTGCAATGGGCCTGCGCCATCCATCGCCGAGGCTTCATAGAGATCGTCCGGAATCGCCTTCAGCAGCCCCATGCAGAGGATCATCATGTAGGGGTAGCCCAGCCAGGTATTCACAATAATCAGCATGGTACGCGCCAGCGTCGGATCGCTGAACCAGGCGGGTTTCACACCAAACAGCGCGCTGAGCATCACGTTGATCTCACCGAAGCTCTGGTTAAACAGCCCTTTAAAAATCAGAATCGAGATAAACGCGGGCACGGCATAGGGCAGGATCAGCATCACACGGTAAACGGCTTTGCCGCGCAGCGCCTCCCACTGCACCAGACAGGCGAGCACCATGCCGACGGCGACGGTGAGCACCACGGTGATCAGCGAGAAGAAAAGCGTCCAGCCAAAAATCGCCAGGAACGGTTTCTGAATCCCTTCGTCGGTAAAGACCCGCGCGAAGTTTTTCCAGCCGGTATTCACGGTGAAGCCGGGGCTCAGCGTTTCGTTGTCCCATTTGTTCGCGGCGTTGACGGCCTGATAAAAACCGGTCTGCGGATTGGCGCGATAGTGCACGCCACTCTGCTGATTGATCAGCTCATCCGGCGCGCCCACCCGGTAGAGCGGCTGAGTTCCGGAGAACTGGCGCAGCGAACTCATCCGCAGCTGACGGCCATCCGGCAGTTCAGCACGGATCTGGCTCAGCGCCTGGCGATGGGTGGTGATGACCCTCAGGGTCGCCCGCTCACCCGCTGGCGGCGTCGCGGGGGCCATTTTCAGCGTCTGTTCAGCGCCAAACTGAAACGGCGGCGAGACAAAGTCTGCTTTGCCATCGTTCAGCACCAGCTGCCAGCGGTCGCCAGCCGGGAAGAGTGCGAAACTGACGGCGTCCCCCGACTGGAAGGTGCGGCTCAGCAGTACCTGTTGCGCGCGCTCAAAGGTCAGCTGATTGGTGCTGCTGTAGTTGGTGAACGCAATGGCCACGGTGCAGGCGAGGGGGAACAGCACAAACAGCCCCATCCCGGCCACGCCGGGATAGACATAACGCCACGCATAGGCGCGACGGTTGGCGTAAATCCACAGCCCGGTGGCACTGAGGATCAGCGTCAGCAGCGCAAACAGATATTCGCCCTGCGCGTACATCAGCACCAGCAGATAGCCGACCAGCAGACAGCCCATTCCGATGAGAACGCCCTTTAACAGCAGACTGTGCGTTTTCGGTTTTCCTGACATGATGCGGTTTTCCTTAACGGTCACTCAGGCCGGGTTGCCCCGGCGGCAGGGAAAAATTATTTCTTCAGACGCGCCTGGGCATCTTTCAGTGCGGCGTCAACACTCTGACGACCGCCCAGGGCATTCAGCGTGGCGGTGCGCATCGCGTACCAGAATGCAGCCATTTGCGGGATATTCGGCATGATGTCACCCTGACGGGCGTTGGTCATGGTGGCGGCGATACGGGAATCTTTCTCCAGCGTCTGCTGGAACGATTTCAGCGCCACCGCGCCCAGCGGCTTATCTTTATTGACCGCATCCAGGCCGGCATCGGTCAGCAGGTAGTTCTCCAGGAACTCCTTCGCCAGCTCTTTATTGGGACTGGCGGCGTTGATCCCGGCACTCAGCACACCAACAAACGCCTTAGAGGGTTTACCGTTCAGCGTTGGCAGCGTGGTCACGCCATAGTCGATTCCGCTCTTGTCGATGTTGCTCCATGCCCAGGGGCCGTTGATCGTCATCGCGGTTTCCCCTTTGTTAAAGGCCGCCTCGGCAATCGAATAATCGGTATCCGCATTCAGGGTTTTGGCTTTGACCTGATCGACCAGGAACTGCATCCCGGCTTTCGCGCCCGCGTTATCCACGCCGACATCTTTCACGTCATAGCGCCCGTCGGTCAGCTTAAAGGCGTAGGCTCCGCCAGCGGCCAGCAGTGGCCAGGTGAAGTAGGGTTCCTGCAGGTTGAACATAATGGCGCTTTTGCCCTTAGCGCGCAGTTGCTTATCGAGACCGGCCATCTCTTCCCAGGTTTTTGGCGGATTGGGCAGCAGCTTTTTGTTGTAGATCAGCGAGAGTGACTCGACCGAGATCGGATAGCCAATCAGCTTGCCGTCAAAGCGAACCGCATCCCAGGTGAAGGGGAAAATCTTCTGCTGGAAGCTGGCGTCCGGGCTGATTTCCGCCAGCAGGCCCGACTGCGCATAGCCGCCAAACCGGTCGTGCGCCCAGAAGATAATGTCCGGACCATCGCCCGTCGCCGCTACCTGCGGATACTTCTCTTCCATTTTGTCAGGATGTTCAACGGTGACTTTGATACCGGTCTCCTGCTCAAATTTCTTACCCACTTCAGCAAGACCGTTATAGCCCTTGTCACCGTTGATCCAGATGACCAGTTTACCTTCCTCAATCTTTGCCATCGCGCTGGCCGAAAAGAGCATGGCAGAGAGGGCCGAGAGGGCCAGAATTCTTGCTCCGGTTTTCATCGTCATAAATTCATCCTGTTAGCGGAAGTGGTGAAGACTCTGTCGGCATCATTGTGCGTATCCACACCGGCATCTCATCCTCCTCTGCTCTACGCCCCGCCGCCCATCACTGTGATCGCGCTGGCAAAAAGCGTCCGGGGCGGGAGATGGCGCGGCAAAAAATCGTGCAGGTCTGCGTGAACGATCACAAAAAACCGCGGCGGCGCGCTGGTTGCCTCGTCTGCCACGGTTTCTCCTCCTCCCGTCTCCTCCCCCAGTGGATTGAGCTGCGGTGGAGGATGTGACCGCCGGTTTCCTCTCGCATAGTGAGCCCCGGAACCTGTCTGCCGCTGAGCAGACACGAATGTGCAGCTAAGAGGAAAGGGATCATGGCGAGCGTTGTGCTACGCAATGTCACAAAAGCCTGGGGCGAAACGGTGGTGTCGAAAGAGATCGATCTCACCATTCGTGAAGGGGAATTTGTTGTTTTCGTCGGCCCGTCGGGCTGTGGCAAATCGACGCTGCTGCGCATGATTGCCGGACTGGAAACCATCACCATCGGCGAGCTGCTCATTGGCGACCGGCGCATGAATGAGGTGCCGCCTGCCGAGCGCGGCATCGGCATGGTGTTTCAGTCTTATGCGCTCTATCCGCACCTGTCCGTAGCGGAAAACATGTCTTTTGGCCTGAAACTGGCCGGGGTAAAAAAGGCCGAAATCCATCAGCGGGTCAATCAGGTGGCCGAAATTCTGCAGCTGGCGCACCTGCTTGATCGCCGGCCAAAAGCCCTCTCAGGGGGGCAGCGTCAGCGCGTCGCCATCGGCCGCACGCTGGTGGCGGAACCGCGCGTCTTCCTGCTGGATGAACCGCTGTCCAACCTCGACGCAGCCCTGCGCGTTCAGATGCGCATTGAGATCTCTCGTCTGCATAAGCGCCTGAAGCGCACCATGATTTACGTGACCCACGATCAGATCGAAGCGATGACGCTGGCTGACAAAATTGTGGTGCTCGATGCCGGGCGCATCGCGCAGGTCGGCAAGCCGCTGGAGCTCTATCACTATCCCGCCAACCGCTTTGTCGCCGGATTTATCGGCTCACCCAAAATGAATTTCCTGCCGGTCAAAGTGACCGCCATCGCCCTCGATCAGGTTCAGGTCCGTCTGCCGAATCAGCAGCTGGTCTGGCTGCCGGTTGACAGCGCCGGCGTACTGGTCGGCAGCAATATGTCACTGGGCATTCGCCCGGAACATCTGCTCTCCAGCGATATCGCCGACGTCACCCTTGAAGGGGAAGTGCAGGTGGTGGAACAGCTGGGGCATGAAACACAGATCCACATCGAGATTCCCGCAATCCGTCAGAACCTGGTCTACCGCCAGGAGGACGTCGTGCTGGTAAAAGAGGGCGCGATCCTGGCGATTGGCCTGCCGCCCGAGCGTTGTCACCTGTTCCGCGAGGACGGGAGCGCGTGCCGCAGGCTGTACCAGGAGCCGGGTGTGTAGCCCTGCCAAAACAATAAAAGCCATGACCTCAGGAGATAGAAAATGTTAACTCTGCGCAAACTTCCCCTTGCCGTTGCCGTCGCGGTGGGCACGCTCTCCGCCCCGACGATGGCGGTCGATTTCACCGGCTATGCCCGTTCCGGCATCGGCTGGACAGGCAGCGGTGGAGAACAGCAATGTTTTCAGGCCACCGGTGCTCAAAGTAAATACCGTCTGGGTAACGAATGTGAAACCTACGCCGAACTGAAATTAGGCCAGGAAGTGTGGAAAGAGGGCGACAAAAGCTTCTATTTCGACACCAACGTGGCTTACTCCGTAGCCCAGCAGAACGACTGGGAAGCCACCTCACCGGCATTCCGTGAAGCCAACGTAAAAGGAAAAAACCTGATCGATGCGCTGCCAGGATCGACCCTCTGGGCCGGTAAGCGTTTCTATCAGCGTCATGACGTTCATATGATCGACTTCTACTACTGGGATATCTCCGGACCGGGTGCCGGTCTGGAAGATGTCGATCTCGGCTTCGGTAAACTCTCCTTCGCGGCAACCCGCTCCTCGGAAGCGGGCGGTTCTTACACCTTCTCCAGCGATCGTATCCGTGACTTCGCCACCAGCACCGCGAATGACGTGTTTGATGTGCGCCTGGCGGGTCTGGAAACCAACCCGGATGGCGTGCTGGAGCTGGGGGTCGATTACGGTCGTGCCAATGCCCGTGACGACTACCGTCTGGAAGATGGCGCCTCAAAAGATGGCTGGATGTTCACCGCCGAACATACCCAGAGCATGCTCAAGGGCTACAACAAATTTGTACTACAGTACGCCACCGACGCGATGACCTCGCAGGGCAAAGGGGTGCCGCAGGGCACCAGTCTCAATAACAACGGTGACATGTACCGCATCCTCGACCACGGGGCGATCTCGCTGGCAGAACGCTGGGACCTGATGTACGTCGCCATGTATCAGAACATCGATCTGGATAACGACCGCGGCACCGAGTGGTACACCGTCGGCGTGCGTCCGATGTACAAATGGACGCCGATCATGAGTACGTTGCTGGAACTGGGCTATGACAATGTGAAGTCACAGCAGGCCAGCGAGCGCAACGGTCAGTACAAAGTGACGCTGGCACAGCAGTGGCAGGCGGGTGACAGCATCTGGTCACGTCCGGCGCTGCGTCTGTTCGCTACCTACGCCAAATGGGATGAGAAGTGGGGTTACAACAAAGACAGCGCCGGCGATCTCACCACCTTCGCCTCTGCTGACTCTACCGGCAACGGCATCCTGACCAACAGCCGCGGTAATAACGACGAATTTACCTTCGGCGCGCAGATGGAAATCTGGTGGTAAACCCGCACCGTTTCTGACGGGCGTGCCTGCACGCCTGATGAATCTCTCTGGTCGCGGTGTGCCATTGCCTGGTGCATGCCGCGACCTGTAATAAGGTACGCATAATGAAAATGAAAAAGACGCTGACTGCACTCTGCCTGAGTGCAACATTACTGGCCGGACAGAGCCTGCCCGCCCTGGCGGACGTCAACCTGGTGCCGCAGGATCTCACCTCCGCCCCGGTTGTCCCTGCTGAAACCCTGCAACATCTGAGCTGGCAGCCGCTGGCCGCCTCACAGACCCAGACGACAAAACTCGCCAGCAGCGGGCAGACGCTCAACGCGCCGCACATTGCCGGACCGGTGGCGGCCTACAGCCTGCCAGCGAAAATCGGCGAACTGACGCTGACGCTGAGCAGTGAAGTGGCCAACGGGCAGGTTTTTGCGCCTAACGTGCTGGTACTGGATGAAACTCTGCGGCCCGCCGCCTGGTTCCCCAGCCGCTACTTTACCTACCAGAAGCCAGGCGTGATGGCGGCAGACAGGCTGGAAGGGGTGATGAAACTGACCCCGGCGCTGGGCCAGCAAAAAATTTACCTGCTGGTGTTCACCACCGACAGCGATCTGAGCCAGACCACCACCCTGCTCGATCCGGCTAAAGCCTACGCGCAGGGCACCGGCCATGCTGTGCCGGACATCCCCGATCCCATCGCCAGCCACAGTCGGGAGGGCACCCTCAAACTGAAAATGCAGACCAGTTCCGGCTCCTCCATTCTGGTCGGGCCGCTGTTTGGATCGTCCGGTCCCGGCCCGGTCACCGTCGGTAACACCGCGCCTGCGCCTGCTTATCGTTCGGCCCCTGCCGCCACGGCCGCGCCTTTACCCGCGACGAAAACAGCAGCAGAACCGATCATGAGTGACACTGAGCGCTACTTTAATCAGCAGATCACTCAGGCGATTAACAGCGGCAATATCGACAAAGCGCTGAAGCTGCTGGATGAAGCTGAACGGCTGGGTTCTACCTCTGCCCGGCAAACCTTTATCCGTGGTGTTAAAGGCAAGGGGTGAAACCGCCCCGACACCAGGGATGTTGTCCCATCTGGTGCGCTCCGGCGCACCTTTTTTTGGATTGAAATAATGTTGAATGAGGGGGAGATATGACCTGTGAGCGGATTCAGTGACAGAGATGTCAGGAGAAAGAGCCGTTGTCTGCCATTAAGGTTAAAGCGTTATTCATGCAATACAGCGCGGTCATCCCTGATCCGCGCTGATTTCAGCTTTCCTGATTCATGCTGACTGCTTCCGTCTCGCCGTCAGATCCCGCAACAGTGCACAGGTTTCCGCATCGCTGAACAGCGCCTCCAGCGTGACGCTCAGCTTGCGTCGCCAGTTCGGGTATTCATCGCTGGTGCCGGGGATATTGACCGGCGTGGCCATATCCAGCCAGTCCTCCGGTTGCAGACCCAGCAGGGCGCTGTGACTGTCCGCCAGATAGCGCTGCATCGCCCGGTTCAGCGCCTTGCTCATCCCGGTACGTCCGGCAGACCGTCCAGCCCGTTTCGGCAGGGCGCCCACCTGATGCAGGCTGTTCAGCAGCGCCTGCTTTGCCCGCAGCCGATCCTGATACAGCCCGGCCAGCACCACCTTGTCCGGGTAGAGGCCCAGCCGGGCACCCGTGGTCAGGTCGTCGCTTTGCCACCAGCCGCGCAGCGTCGGGAGATCGTGGGTGGTCGCGACGGCCATCGCCTGCCGCGGCCAGGCGGCGGGTGGTCGGAATCCCGACGGGGAGGTCTGTTCAAACCAGAGCACCTTGTAGGAGTAAACGCCGCCATCCCGCAGCTTATCGACAATCGCCTCCGGCACCGTGCCGAGATCTTCCCCAATCACCATGCAGCGATGTCGCTGGCTCTCCAGCGCCAGAATCGCCAGCAGATCGTCGATGGGATAGTGAACATAGGCTCCGTGCATCGCCGGTTCCCCGGCCGGTATCCACCAGAGTCGCATCAGCGCCATCACATGATCGATGCGCAGTGCGCCACAGTGGCGCATATTCGCGCGCAGCAGGGCAATCCACGGCTCCCAGGCGCGCTGCTGCATGACCTGCGGGTCCATCGGCGGCAGTCCCCAGTCCTGACCGCGCGGGCCGAGGATATCGGGCGGGGCTCCGATACTGGCCTCCATGCAGTAGAGGTCGCGATCGCTCCACGTCTCGGCTCCTCCTTTGGCCACCCCGACCGCCAGATCGCGGTAGAGGCCGATGGGCATTGCCTGCTGCTGGCAGCCCTGCCAGCAGTCAGCAAACTGCTGCGCGGCTAGCCACTGCAGCCAGAGCCAGAAACGCACCTGATCGGCATGCTGCTGCAGAAAGGTTTTCACCGCCGGGCTGGCAGGGTCCTGCAACGCCTCCGGCCACACCGGCCAGCCCCAGCGCTGGCTATCCTGCGCAATCTGATCGGCGTGCAGGGCATCAAACAGCGCCTGATGCTGCAGACTGACGCCACCCTCTTTGATAAAGGCGTGGAATGCCTGCACCTCATGATCGCTGGCCTCACGCCGGCTGAACTGCGGCCATGCCAGGCTCAGCGCCGTGATTTTCAGGCGGGTGACCGCCGCATAGTCGACCCACTCCGCGGCGCGCGCCTGCGTCAGCGCCTGCTGTGTCTCCGGCTGCTGCCACCAGGCCTGGGCGGCGCTGCTCTGCCGGAAGTCACTGACCGCATTCACATCGATATAGAGGACATTGAGCCAGCGCCGGGAGGAGGGGCTGTAGGGACTGGCACTCTCCGGGCTGGAGGGAAACAGCGCGTGAATGGGATTTAGCCCGATAAACGCGCCACCGCGTGCCGCGACAGCGGGCAGCATCCGGCGCAGATCGCCAAAGTCGCCAATGCCCCAGTTCTCCGCCGAACGTAATGTATAGAGCTGCACACAGGCTCCCCACAGCGATTCCCCCGCCTGCAACGCTGGCGGCTCATAGCAGCGCGGCGGAGCAATGATGATCCGGCACGACCACTGCCGGGCGCCCTGCTGCAGCGTCAGCTGATGGTAGCCCTCCGGCAGCGGCGGCAGATGCAGCGGCTGAGCGGGATGACAGCGACCCGAAGTGACTCCTCCCGCCTCACGGGTGAGTTGCCACTGCGCATCCTGCGTCAGCTGAGGGGAGAGGCTCAGCAGATCGCCGCTGCGAAAGATCACCACCGGCGGCAGCGGCGTGCTCTGCTGACGCGGTGGCTGCATCACCGCCAGCAGACGCTGGCGGGTCAGGGCCGGGATCGCCTGCGGTCTGCCGTGGGCGTTAATATATTCCGCAGCGATACCCGCCACGGAAAAATCATCCTTAACCGGAATCGTTTTCATGGCGTTCCTCAGCGCTTCGCTTGCCAGATGCGCTGCTGGTAATCGCGGATAGCGCGGTCGGCGCTGAACATCCCGCAGCGCGCGGTATTCAGGATAGTGGCACGGGTCCAGGCGTCCTGATCGCTCCAGAGCGCTTCCACCTGCGCCTGGGCCTCCAGATAGGGCTGGAAGTCGGCCAGCACCAGATAGGGGTCGCCACCCTCCGGGCCAAGACTGTGCAGCATCGCGTCAAAGGCATGGCGATCCCCCTGGCTGAAGGTGCCATCCTCCAGCGCCTGCAGTACCTGATTAAGCTGCGGATCTTTTTTACGCCACAGAGCGGGATCATATCCGCCAGCTTTTAAGGCCACGACCTGTTCAACGGTATGCCCAAAGATAAAGATGTTGTCACTGCCAACCTGTTCAGCGATCTCAACGTTTGCGCCGTCGAGGGTGCCGATGGTCAGGGCACCGTTCAGCGCCAGTTTCATGTTACCGGTGCCGGAAGCCTCTTTGCCGGCGGTCGAGATTTGCTCGGAGAGATCGGCGGCCGGGATCAGCCGTTCCGCGACGGAGACGTTGTAGTCGGGGATAAAGACCACCTTCAGACGGTTGCCGATGCGGGGATCGTGATTGATCACCTCAGCCACTTTATTGATGGCATAGATGATGTTCTTCGCCAGGGCGTAACCCGGCGCGGCTTTGGCGCCAAACAGCACCACGCGCGGCACACGATTCGCCTGCGGATCGATCACCAGCGTCTGCCACAGGGCGATGATATGCAGCAGGCTCAGATGCTGGCGTTTGTACTCATGCAGGCGCTTAATCTGCACGTCGAACAGCGCCGTGGGATCGATCGTAATGCCGGTGCGGTTTTTGACCCAGCCGACCAGCGCCTGCTTGTTCTGCTGCTTGATGGCGTGGTATTCGGCGCGGAACGCGGCGTCATCCGCAAAGGCTTCCAGCCCCTGCAGCGCATCCAGATCGTTCAGCCATTGCGTGTTCAGGGTTCGGGTGATCAGGGCACTTAGCGCCGGGTTGCACTGGTTAATCCAGCGACGCGGGGTAATGCCGTTGGTCACGTTGTGAAATTTCTCCGGCCAGAGCTGGTGATACTCCGGAAAGAGATCCTGCACCACCAGTTTCGAATGCAGTGCGGCCACCCCGTTTACCGCAAAACCACTGGTGACGCAGAGGTTCGCCATCCGCAGCTGATTATTGTGGACCAGCGCCAGCTTCGCCCATTTCGCCTCATCCTCCGGCCAGCGTGCTGAGACCACGGCTTTCAGCCGGGCGTTGAGCGTGTTAATGATCATCATATGGCGCGGCAGCAGGCTGCGTACCAGCCGGACATCCCAGCACTCCAGCGCTTCCGGCATCAGCGTGTGGTTGGTGTAGGCAAAGGTGTGGCGGGTAATCTGCCAGGCCTGATCCCAGCTCAGCTGGTGATCATCCAGCAGCAGACGCATCAGCTCCGGGATCGCCAGCGTAGGGTGGGTGTCATTCAGCTGAATGACTTCATGATCGGGCAGGGTTTCGATCGACCGTCCGGCCTGATGATGGCGGCGCAGAATGTCCGCCAGCGCACAGGCGCACTGAAAATATTGCTGCATCAGACGCAGTTTTTTACCGTTCTGATGATTGTCATTGGGATAGAGCACCTTCGTCAGTTTTTCAGCGTCGATGCCCTGCTGCTCTGCGCGCAGAAAGTCGCCGTCGTTGAAGCGATTGAGGTTAAACGGCTCAGCGTGTTTCGCCTGCCACAAACGCAGCGGCTGGGTAATGCCATTCCGGTAGCCAACGACCGGTAAATCCCAGGCCTCACCCACCAGTTCAAACGCCGGTTGCCACTGAGGCTGCCCCTCTGTGGTGACCACTTTGCCGCCGAGTCCGACCCGAACGTTAAGCGCCGCGTTATGATTGAACCAGGGGTAACGATCGCGCTGCCACTCATCCGGCGTTTCTTGCTGCGCCCCCTGTTCGAAGCGCTGGCGGAACAGGCCATATTGATAATTGAGGCCATAGCCGGTTGCAGGCTGGCCCACACTGGCCATAGAGTCGAGAAAGCAGGCGGCCAGCCGACCCAGTCCGCCGTTGCCCAGCGCCGGATCCGTCTCATTTTCCAGCACGTCGGTCAGTGAAATATTCCACGCAGAGAGCGCGTCATTGACCGCGTCATACCAGCCCAGATTCAGCAGGTTGTTACCGGTCAGACGGCCAATCAGAAACTCCATCGACAGATAGTTAACGTGGCGCTGTGTTGCGGGTGCCGGGGCGCCTGGCTGTGCGGCCAGCATATCCGCCAGCGCACCGCTGAGCGCCTGCCACCACTGTGACGGGGTCATCTCCTGCGCTTCGCGCAGGCCAAAACGCTGCCACTGACGGGTCAGGGCGGCATTGAACTGAATCGGGTTAAATTCGGGCTGTGTCGTCATGGTTGATCTCCTGGAAAAACAGAAAAAGGGGTCAATATGGCGACAGTGTGCCCGCGCGAAAGCTGGCGCTCCTCCTCCTGAAAAGAATTAGCGCAGGAGGATAGGGAGGGTGGAGAGGATGAGGCTAATCCGAAATCGGTTCAGGAGTGTGATAGCGCACACTTTTGTAAAGTTTAATTAATGGGTTTGCTTGCATTCATCTGACGAAATGCTGAACCTGTGTAAGGAATAATTACGAAGCGTAAAATAATGCTGCGCTCGACAAACGGAGATACGCGCGCCCATGTTAATACCCGCTAAACTCAGCCGCCCGGTGCGTCTTGATGGCACCGTCATCCGTGAGCGCCTGCTGCAAAAGCTCACCGCAGCCGGAAACTATCGTCTGGTGCTGGTCACCAGTCCGGCGGGCTACGGCAAAACCACGCTGGTGTCACAGTGGGCGGCGGGGAAAAGCGATCTGGGCTGGGTCTCTCTGGATGAGGGCGACAACCAGCCGGAGCGTTTTGCCGATTACCTGATTGCGGCCCTGCAGCAGGCCACCCACGGTGGCTGTCCGCGCAGCGAACAGCTGGCGCAGAAGCGGCAGTATATCAATCTTAACGCCCTGTTTTCACAACTGTTTATCGAGCTGGTGGAGTGGCAACAGCCGCTGTGGCTGATCGTCGATGATTACCACCTCATCACCAATCCGGTGATCCACGATGCGATGCGCTTTTTCCTGCGTCACCAGCCTGAAAATCTGACGCTGATCCTGATGTCGCGCAATCTGCCCCAGCTGGGTATTGCCAACCTGCGGGTGCGCGAGCAACTGATTGAACTGGGCAGTCAGCAGCTGGCGTTTACCCATCAGGAGGCGCGGCAATTCTTCGACTGTCGTCTGGCGGCCCCGCTGGAGAGCGAAGAGAGCAGCCGGTTATGTGACGATGTGGCGGGCTGGGCGACCGCGCTGCAGCTGATTGTGCTGTCGGCGCGGCAGGGAGCCAGTTCGGCTCAGCATTCGGCCCGTCGTCTCTCCGGCATCAATGCCAGCCACCTCTCTGACTATCTGGTGGAGGAGGTCCTGGATCATGTCGATCTCCCCACCCGCCACTTCCTGCTGAAAACCGCGCTGCTGCGCTCCATGAATGATGAACTCATCGCCCGGGTTACCTGCGAAGAGAACGGCCAGATGCGGCTTGAAGAGATCGAGCGTCAGGGGCTGTTCCTGCAGCGCATGGATGATTCCGGCTGCTGGTTCAGTTACCACCCGCTGTTCGGTAATTTCCTGCGGCAGCGCTGTCAGTGGGAGCTGGCGGCGGAGCTGCCCGCGCTGCACCGGGCGGCGGCCGAGAGCTGGATGGCGCAGGGTTTTCCTGGCGAGGCGATTCATCATGCGCTGGCGTCCGGCGACGCCAGCATGCTGCGCGATGTGCTGCTGGAGCACGCCTGGACACTGTTCAATCAGAGTGAGCTGCCGCTGCTGGAGAACTCCCTCAGGGCGCTGCCGTGGGAGATGATGCTGGACAACCCGATGCTGGTGCTGCTGCAGGCCTGGCTGATGCAGACTCAGCACCGCTTTTCCGAGGTGGACAGCCTGCTGGCACGCTTTGAACAGGCCAGCCGCTGCGAGATTGATGAGGCGCTGCGCGGCGAATTTAATGCATTACGCGCTCAGGTAGCGATTAACGACGGCAACATTGACGAAGCGGAGCGACTGGCAAAAGTGGCGCTCGACACGCTGCCCGGCAATCGTCACTACAGCCATATTGTGGCGATGTCGGTGCATGGCGAAGTGATGCATTGCAAAGGCGAGCTGGAGAATTCCCTCAAGCTGATGCGTCAGACCGAGCAGCTGGCGCGCCGCGATGAGGTGTGGCACTACGCCCTCTGGAGCCTGATTCAGCAGAGCGAAATTCTGTTTGCGCAGGGCTTTTTGCAGGCAGCCTATGAGATCCAGAGTCGCGCCTTTGTGCTGGTGGAAGAGCAGCATCTGGCGCAGTTCCCGCTGCATGAGTTTTTGCTGCGCATTCGCGCTCAGTTGCTGTGGGCCTGGGGGCGGCTGGAAGAGGCGGAACAGGCCGCACGCGACGGCATCAGCGTTCTGAACGGTTTTCAGCCGCAGCAGCAGATCCAATGTCTGGGCCTGCTGGTGCAGTGCTCGCTGGCGCGGGGCAATCTGGATAACGCCCGCAGCTACCTGAACCGGCTGGAAAACCTGCTGAACAACGGCAACTGGCACAGCGACTGGATTGCCAATGCCGATAAGGTCCGGGTGATCTACTGGCAGATGACCGGCGACAGTCAGAACGCACGCGACTGGATGCGCCAGACGCCAAAACCTGCCTTTGCCAACAACCATTTTCTGCAGGGGCAGTGGCGCAACATCGCCCGTGCGCAGATCCTGCTGGGCGATGTCAGCCAGGCGGAAGTAGTGCTGGAAGAGCTGAACGAGAATGCTCGCGCCCTGCGCCTGATGAGCGATCTGAACCGCAACCTGCTGCTGCTGAATCAGATCTACTGGCAGACTGAACGCAAAGCGGAGGCGCAGCGTGTGCTGATTGAGGCGCTGAAACTGGCGCGCAGTACCGGTTTTATCAGTCACTTTGTGATTGAAGGCGAGATGATGGCACAACAACTGCGGCAGTTGATTCAGCTGAATACCCTGAATGAGCTGGACAGCCATCGCGCCCGCCGCATCCTGCTGGAGATCAATAAATATCACCGTCACAAGTTTGCCCATTTCGATGAGGGGTTTGTCAGCCGGTTGCTCAACCATCCTGACGTGCCGGAGCTGATCCGCACCAGCCCGCTGACACAGCGTGAATGGCAGGTGCTGGGGCTTATCTATTCGGGCTACAGCAACGATCAGATTGCCGGGGAGCTGGCTGTGGCCTCCACTACCATCAAGACCCATATCCGCAATCTCTATCAGAAGCTGGGCGTTTCTCACCGCAGTGAAGCGATGAACCAGGTGCAGTCGCTGCTAAAAATGATGGGCTATGTCTGACCTCTGACGCGATGTCCGTCTCCCGGTCAGCATCGCGTCACAGTCCCTGTGACAGAAAGACAATATAGTTTTCCACCACCCCGTTTAATTATTCATCCGGTACAATTCTTATTAACGCTGTGTTAATATTCCGGCGCTTATTCAGGCGTCCTGCCGAGCGATCTATTTCCGGGAACGCAGTATGACCGTAAAATATCCTTTTTATCTGAATGCCTGTTTGCTGCATTCCCTGCGCCCTGTCTGCAGAAGCGTCCTGACACTCATTATTCTGCTGCTGCTCATTCCTCATCTGGCTTATGGCGAAATACGGGATGGCAAAGCCAATCGTATCGTCAGCGGAATTATCAGCTTCAGCCACTGGCCCGGCCTGAACAGTCCGCCCCAGTTATGTGTCTTTTCATCGGCACGGCATCTCTCCCTGCCGGAAAATAGTACTTCGCCTGCTGCAACCTTTACCGTTGTCTATATAGCGACTGTCAGCCAGCTTGCGACGCACCGGTGCGATGCACTCTATTTTGGCGCGGAAAACCCGCAGCAGCAGGCAAAAACTATCCAGCAGCTACAGGGCAGAGCGGTGCTTACCCTTGCAGAGAGCAGCCCGGAGTGCACCGTGGGGGCCGCTTTTTGCCTGATATTTCAACCGGACCGAACGCTTTTTTCCGTTAATCTTGACTCGCTTGCCAGAAGTGGCGTCAGGGTGAGTCCGGATGTGCTTTTGCTCTCCCGCCAGAGAGTCGAATAATATGAAATTCGATAAAGTAAGAAACGACAAATCATCAATACGTAATAAGCTGCAGAAAATAAGCACCATCAATGCGGCGGTAATATTACTGTTGTGCTGGCTGCTGCTCTCCTCGACCTCGCTGCTCTTCATTAAAAATTATGAGAAATGTAATCTTGAACTGATTGGCTCCACGCTCAGCACGACGCTGACCGCCGCGACCGTTTTTGCCGACAGTTACGATGCGCGTAATAAAATTGAACAGCTCGGCGAGCAGGGCCTTTATGCCTCTGCAAAGCTCGTCACCCGGGATAATATTGAACTGGTCCGCTGGCATGCGCAGCAGGAACCGACGGGCTGGTATTCACGCTGGTTACGCGAGTGGATGTATAGCAAACCGCTTAATGTCGCCATCAATCACGCTGACGTCACGGTCGGCACACTGACGCTGGAAGGGACCGTGACCGGCGCGATGCGATTTATTCGCTACTCCTTCCTGATCCTGACCAGCGGAATGCTGTGTGTGCTGATTGTCTCGCTGATGCTGAGCGCCTTTTTGCATCGGGGTATCGTCGCGACGCTGCGCAACATTACCAGTTCCATTCACTATGTGATTCATTCGGGTGATTTTTCCCTGCGCATACCCGGCAGCCCGACGAGTGAGTTTCAGCTGTTCTCCGATGATCTCAATTCGCTGCTGAAGGAGATGCAGTCGCTGAAGGCTTCGCTGATCCGTGACAATCGCTCGCTGGCGGCCAAAGCGCTGGAAGATCCGCTGACCGGGCTGGCCAATCGCAGCGCCTTTACGGCGCATCTCGCCCGCCTTCTGGATCGACAGCAGGAGAAGGGGCGCTTTGCTCTGCTGTTTCTGGATGGCGACCGTTTCAAGAGCATCAACGACAGCTGGGGTCATGCCGCAGGCGATGACGTTTTAAAAGCGATAGGCTCACGCCTCCTGTCTCTGGCGGCCGATCAGGATCTGGTTGCCCGCTTAGGGGGCGATGAATTTGCCATGCTGGTGAGCAGTCGCGTCAGTGAGGAGGAGCTTCAGCGTCTGGTGCAGTGCATTCATGAGGTTATCACGCAGGCGATCACGATTGCCGGAGATACGCAGATAACGACCTCGGTGACCGTTGGCTATGCCTGGTCACAGCAGGGTGACACGGTCGCGGCCATTCTCGAGCGTGCCGATATGAACATGTACAGGAATAAACGAGCAGGTAAGGCGAAAAGATGAGAATGAAATTTTCCCTGGTATTACTTGTGATGGCGCTGGCGGGCTGTCAGTCGACTTCGCGCTTCAGTGAGGCGCAGATCGCTGCGATGAAAAGCGCCGGCTTTACGCAGAACATGGAGGGCTGGGGATTGGGCCTGTCCGATAAAATCCTGTTTGGTATTAACGAATCCGAACTGACCCCTGCCAGCAAAACGACCATTCAGACGATGGCGAGAAACCTGGCCTCGACCGGTATTGAGCATGTGCGCATTGACGGGCACACCGATAACTATGGCAAACCGGATTACAACCAGCAGCTGTCACTGAAAAGGGCAAACGCGGTCGCGGCACAGTGGGCGCAGGGCGCGGCGATCCCCCCTGAGAATATCATCACACGCGGGTTAGGCATGAGCGCCCCGGTGACCAGCAACAGCACTCCTCAGGGGCGGGCGCAGAACCGCCGTGTGGCCATCGTGATCACGGCGCCGTAATCCTCCCGGCAGGCCGGACGCAGGGTTCCGGCCTCGCTATGACACGACGCTGGCAGCGTGGCGCGCCTGGCGCACGAAGAGAGATTAGCGGATGGTCAGTTCATTCAGCGCCGACAGCAGCGCATCCACTTTGGGCAGAAACTGTTTGCGCCGTGGCCATACCACGCTCAGCGTCAGCCCGTCAGGCTGCAGTTCCGGCAGAATAATGTCGAGCTCACCCGCGTCCACGGCGCGCTGGATCAGCCAGGATGGCATCTGTGCGACACCCAGCCCGGCGATAACCGCCTGCAACTGCGCATCAACGTCCCCGACAGCCAGCCGCCAGGGCACCTCCCGCCAGTGCGCCTGCCCATCCTGAGTAGTAAACAGCCAGGGTTTGGTGCTGCCATCTACCCGCTCATAAAGGATGGCGGGGTGATTCAGCAGCGCCGCCTCATCTTCCGGGCGTCCCTCACGTGCCAGATAAGCGGGTGACGCACAGAACTGCATCTTCTCGCGACCCATATTGCGCCAGCCCAGAGAGGCAGGCAGGTCAGGTGCCCCGCCAATCCGTACCGCGACATCCACCCCCTCTTCAAACAGGTCAACAAAGCGATCGGACAGACTCAGGCTCAGCGCCAGTTCGGGGTGCTGCTGACAAAAGGGCATCAGCAGCGGCATGACGTTAAGGCGGCCATAGGTGGTCGGCACGGCCAGCCGCAGGCGGCCGGAAGGAATGGTGCGCTGCGCCGCCAGCACCGCTTCTGCTTCGGCCAGATCCTCCAGCACCCGCAGGCAGGTCTGATAATAGGCGCTGCCCGCGTCGGTCAGCTGCAGACTGCGCGTCGTGCGTTCCAGCAGACGCGAGCCTAAGCGTGTTTCCAGCCGGCTGAGGCTTTTACTGACCGCCGAGCCGGTGACATGCAAACGTTCGGCCGCCGCGGTGAAACTGCCGCACTCGACGCTGGCAACAAACGGCAGAATGTCTTTAAGGCGATGATCGTGCATCGATTCGTGAACTCAGGTTGAGAATGATGTGAATAAATGACAGAGATAAGAACTGAATTCTCTATTAGGCTTAGCATTACGCAAATTGAGGAGAAATCAAATGAAAAAGCACGCTTTGATTGTGGGCATCAGCGGCGTAATCGGTCGCGCACTGGCAGACAAATTACAGCAGGAAGGCTGGCAGGTCAGCGGCCTGTCACGCGGCCGTGGTGCCGTGCCAGCGGGCGCGACCAGCCTGACCGCCGATCTGACCGACGCCGATGCGGTGCGTGACGCGCTGAAATCGGTCAAACCGGATGCGCTGTTTTTCAGCGTCTGGGCGCGTCAGGAGAATGAAAAAGAGAATATCCGTGTCAATGGCGGCATGGTGCGCAACGTGATCGAAGCACTGGGTGACCGCCTGCAGGGTTCTCACGTGGCACTGGTCACCGGACTGAAACACTATCTGGGCCCGTTTGAAGCCTACGGTAAAGGTGCGGTGCCGGTTACGCCATTCCGCGAAGAGCAGGGCCGTCAGGCGGTTGATAACTTCTACTACGCACAGGAAGATGAACTGTTTGCGGGCGCTGAAAAGTATGACTATCGCTGGAGCGTGCATCGTCCGCACACCATCATCGGCTATGCGGTAGGTAATGCGATGAACATGGGGCAGACGCTGGCCGTTTACGCCACCCTGTGTAAAGAGAAGGGCTGGCCGTTTATCTTCCCGGGTTCGCCTGAGCAGTGGAACGGTGTGGCGGATATGACCGATGCGGGTCTGCTGGCTGAGCAGCTGCTCTGGGCCGCCACCTCGCCTAATGCCGCTAACCAGGACTTTAACGCCGTAAACGGCGATGTCTTCCGCTGGAACTGGATGTGGCCGAAACTGGCAGAATACTTTGGTATCGAGGCGGCGGACTATCCGGCGCAGATGATGCCGCTGGAAGGGCGGATGGATGAGGCTGCCAGCGCATGGCAGGCGATTGCAGAGAAGCATCAGCTGCGTGAGGCGGATATCAATAAACTCGCCTCCTGGTGGCACACTGATGCCGATCTGGGACGTCCGATGGAAGCCTTTACCGACATGAGTAAGAGCCGCAAAGCGGGCTTTACCGGCTATCGCAGCACGCTGGACTCCTTCACCCAGCTGTTCGATAAGCTGAAAGCGGAAAAAGTGATCCCTGAGTAAAAACCTGCAGGCGCCCTATCCGGCGCCTGTTTTGTTTCCGGCATATTTGATCGTTCAATGGAGGTTCAGAACCCATGGCGAGATGTTTCATTATCGGGGCTGCGGGCAAGGTGGGTCAGCAGCTGACCCGTCAGCTGAGCAGCAAAGGGCACAGGGTAACGGCACTGCACCGCAAACCGGAGCAGGCTGAGACGTTGCAGGCGGCAGGCGCAAAGGCTGTGTCAGGCGACCTTCAGCAGCTGAGCGCCGCAGAACTGGCACAGCTGATGGCTGAGCATGATGTCGTGGTGTTTACGGCGGGGGCCGGTGGTGCCGGAATCGCGCTGACCAATGCCATTGATGGTGAGGGGCTGACACTGGCCGTGGCGGCAGCAGAGCAGGCAGCTGTTCCACGCTTTATGCTGGTTTCAGCTTTTCCCGATGCAGGTCGCGGCAAAACTCCTTCAGAGGGGTTTGAGAACTACATGCGGGTCAAACGACAGGCTGATGCTGAGCTGGTGGCGAGCCGCCTGGAGTGGGTGATCCTGCGCCCTGGCACGCTGACTGACGAAGCGGGCAGCGGACGGATTCATGCCGACCTGGCGATCCCCTATGGCGTGGTGCCGCGGGCAGATGTGGCGGCAACCCTGGTCGGGCTGATCGAACAGCCAGCCATTAAATATCAGATCATCGAACTGACTCAGGGCGACAGCCCGATCGATGAGGCGTTGCAGCGGTTGCAGCGCGACTAAAAAGGATTCGATAGCCTTTTTTGCAGACCGACGCTGAAGACAAAGCAGGGTGAATCTGACAGCAGTAAATTCGCTCAGGGCGCGGGGAACGGGGTCAGAGGAGGAAAGCGTCCCGCGCCAGGACGGCGCGGGCCGAGCGTGTCATGGATGACGGCTTTTGCGTCTTTCCGATCTGACCCCGTTCCCTGCGCAGGCTCGCTACCACAGCCAGCATGCCTTCAGGGATCGTTGCAGAAAAAAAGCCCCCGAAACCGGGGGCTTTTTCATAACTTAACGCATCTCTTACTTCACACATTTCGCGCAGTGCGCGCGCTCAATATGCTGGAAGAAGTCGTTACCTTTATCATCGACCAGGATAAAGGCCGGGAAGTTCTCGACCTCAATCTTCCAGATCGCTTCCATCCCCAGCTCCGGATACTCCACGCACTCCAGACTCTTAATACTCTGCTGCGCCAGCACCGCTGCCGGGCCGCCGATGCTGCCGAGATAGAAGCCGCCATGCTTCTGACAGGCATCCGTCACCTGCTGGCTGCGGTTGCCTTTTGCCAGCATGATCTTACTGCCGCCGTGTGCCTGCAGCAGATCCACGTAGGAGTCCATACGTCCGGCGGTGGTCGGGCCGAGTGAACCGGAGGCGTAGCCTTCAGGCGTTTTGGCCGGGCCTGCATAATAGACCGGGTGATCCTTAATGTACTGCGGCAACCCTTCACCATTATCGATACGCTCTTTGAGCTTCGCGTGCGCAATATCCCGCGCCACAATAATGGTGCCGGTCAGAGACAGACGGGTAGAGACCGGGTAGGCGGAGAGCTGCGCCAGAATCTGCTCCATCGGACGGTTGAGATCAACCTGTAAGACTTCACCTTCGCCCTGCTGACGCAGCGCTTCCGGGATCAGTCGGCCCGGGTTGGCTTCCAGTTTCTCAATCCAGATGCCTTCGCGGTTGATCTTCGCCTTGATGTTACGGTCAGCGGAGCAGGAGACGCCCATGCCGACCGGGCAGGAGGCACCGTGGCGCGGCAGGCGAATCACGCGAATGTCGTGCGCAAAATATTTGCCGCCAAACTGTGCGCCCAGACCCAGCTTCTGCGCGGCTTCCAGCAGTTCCTGCTCCAGCTGCACATCACGGAATGCCTGACCATGTTCGTTGCCTTCGGTCGGCAGACCATCGTAGTAGTGGGTCGAGGCGAGCTTAACCGTCTTCAGCGTGCTTTCCGCTGAGGTGCCTCCGATAACAAATGCGATATGGTACGGCGGACAGGCGGCCGTGCCCAGGTTGCGCATCTTATCCACCAGGTAATTTTTCAGCTTGCCGGGACTCAGCAGCGCTTTGGTCTCCTGATAGAGATAGGTCTTGTTGGCAGAACCGCCCCCTTTGGCAATACAGAGGAATTTGTACTCGTCGCCATCCACGCTGTAGAGGTCAATCTGCGCAGGCAGGTTGGTGCCGGTGTTCACCTCTTTGTACATATCCAGTGCGGCGTTCTGGGAGTAGCGCAGGTTATCTTCGATGTAAGTGTTATAGATACCCTGCGACAGCGCGGCCTCATCCCCGCCGCCGGTCCAGACGCGCTGACCCTTTTTACCCATGATGATAGCGGTGCCGGTATCCTGACAGGTTGGCAGCACGCCTTTGGCGGCAATCTCAGAGTTGCGTAAAAACTGCAGGGCGACATATCTGTCGTTGTCGCTGGCTTCCGGGTCAGCAAGGATTGAGGCAACCTGCTGCTGGTGAGCCGGACGCAGCATAAAAGAGGCGTCGTGGAAGGCCTGCTGAGCCAGCAGCGTCAGCGCCTGCGGGTCAACTTTCAGGATCTCCTGACCTTCAAATTCGGCGACTGAGACATGTTCACGGCTCAGCAGATAGTATTCGGTTTCTTCGTGGGACAGCGGAAAAGGGTTCTGATAGACAAAAGGTTTGTTCGACATTTTTTCTCACTTAATGACCGGCTGAACCACCGCGAGCAGGCTGCGGGGCGCAACATCATAGGCGAATTAATCGTTTATTATCCTTCCCCGCCGCGGGTGCCGCGGGGAAGTGCAGGAATGGTATCTTATAACGCGTTGATCTGCATGTTGTATCCGTCAGAACATCCACACCATCCACGGATAGGCAATCACCATCATGGAGACCAGGAAGATAGCGCCGAAGATGGTACCCAGACGCCAGTAATCTTTAGTCGGCAGATAACCGCTGCCGTAGTAAATCGGACTTGGGCCGGTGCCGTAAGGGGTGATGATGCCCATCACACCCAGAGAGGTACAGAGCATCAGGCAGAAGACCGGCATATTGATGCCAGGAATCGAGGCGGCAATGGTCAGCATGGCCGGTAACAGCGCAGTAGTGTGCGCGGTGGTACTGGCAAACAGGTAGTGCAGCAGGAAGAAGGCGATTAACAGGACGACGGCTGAAATCTGCGGGTCATAGCCCTGCAGCAGCATGCCACCTTCTTTACCTAACCAGGTGATGAAACCGACGCGAGCCAGACCGTCCGCCAGCGCCACCAGGGTAGCGAACCAGGCAAAGGTGTTCCAGGCGGGTTTATTGCTGGTGATATCGTTCCAGCTCAGCACCCCAGTCCATAACATCAGGACCACGACCAGCAGTGCCGCCAGGGCGGGCTCAATCCACGAGGTCGCGAAGATCCACATCAGCAGGGCGCAGACCACGAACACCAGCAGCAGGATCTCATTGCGGGTCAGTCTGCCCAGTTTCTCCAGTTCAGCCATCGCCCATTTTGGCACTTCATCGTTGATTTTGACTTCAGGCGGATAGAACCAGTAAGCCAGCAGCGGCATGGTCAGAATCAGCAGCAGACCCAGCGGCAGGAAGGCCAGGAACCACATGCCCCAGGAGATATCAAAACCGATGATGCTTTTCACCAGCGCCAGGGCCAGCAGGTTGGGTGCCAGTGCAGAGAGGAACATAGAGCTGGTGATACAGGCGGCGGTAATGGCGACCCACATCAGATAGGAACCGATTTTGCGGGCGCTTGGGTCATTCGGTTTAGAGCCGTAGAGCGGAGGCAGGTTGGCGATAATCGGATAGATGGTGCCGCCACTGCGCGCGGTGTTCGACGGGGTAAAGGGTGCCAGCAACAGGTCAGCAAAGGTGATGGCATAACCCAGCGTCAGGCTGCGGCGACCCAGATATTTGACCAGGATCAGCGCCAGGCGACGACCAAACTGCGTTTTGTCATACCCTGCGGCGAACATAAAGGCACCGAAGATCAGCCAGACCGTGGAGTTACCGAAACCGCTGACCGCCCACTTAAAGGATTCACTGGCGACTTTGAATTTCGGATTAGCCAGCTCTGCCGGGCTGAAAAGCAGGAACTGACTGAACAGCGCGATGACGACAACGCCCGTCAGGCCGATCACGGCGCCGGGCAGAGGTTCAAAGATCAGGCCGACGATGACGCCGACGAAGATGGCGAAGAAGTGCCAGGCGTAGGGTTCAAGGCCCGCAGGTGTCGGCACCAGCAACAGCAGCACGGCCACCAGCACCGGCAGCGCCAGCATGATCGCTTTCTTTTTCCCCGCACCCGCAGGTGCGGCTTTTGGGGGTTCAGTTACAGCTGAGAGTGTTTTCATAGTGTTTTATCTGCAAGTTAAGAAGAATACGATTTGCGCCCCGGACCTTCACTGATGAATTTCGTTCTTATTCTTGATAGTGTGAATAAACCGCGATGCACTGATTTTTTTAATCCGCTGCCTGAGGATTGAGCAGCATTTTTAAAAGCCTGTAAATATGATGCGATTTCTGCAAATATAAATTTTGATCCAGATCAAAGAAATTAATTCATTATTCGCGATTTTTTAACATTTATTTTCTATTTATATTTCTGCCACCGGCATTCTGACACTTTTGTGAAGCGGGTCAACAAATGAGCAGGGCGGAAAAGCAGGAGGTTATCACATAACATTCTGATAATGAAAAACTTTATTTCAATGTAAACAAATGGTTGATTTTTGGTTACCATTGATTAACAATAAATATAACTTTAGTTCCGCCATTCAGCAAATAAAAACTCCAGATGCTTTAAAAGTTAAATAAGTAAATTTATCGCTTACGTAAGCAAAGAAAGGCGTATATTAACAGCATGACATCGGACCACTTAATTAAGCGATAATTTGCGTCCGCTAAAAAATTTCCAGACTTTTAAATCTTGGAGTTTATCGCAATGAATACACTCACTCCCATCCTTAATCCACTGACTCTGCCAAATGGCGCCGTGTTAAAAAACCGACTGGTGATGGCCCCGATGACCACCTGTACCGGTTTCTATGACGGCACGGTCACCAGTGAACTGGTTGAATACTATCGCGCACGGGCAGGCAGCATCGGAACCGTGATTGTCGAGTGCTGCTTTATCGATAACCGCGGCCCGGCCTTTCCGGGTGCCATTGCCATCGACAGCGACAATAAAATCCCCGGTCTGAAACGCATTGCGGACGCGATCAAATCTGAAGGTTCTACCGCCATTTTACAGATCTATCACGGCGGCCGTATGGTCGAGCCGGAGCTGATTGGCGGGAAAACCCCGGTTGCGCCGAGCGCCATCGCGGCGCCGCGTGAAGGTGCCACCCAACCGCTGGCGCTCAGCGCTGAAGAAGTCGACACCATGATCACCAAATTTGGTGATGCGGTGAACCGTGCAATCAAGGCGGGTTTCGATGGCGTGGAAATTCATGGCGCCAATACCTATCTGATCCAGCAGTTCTATTCACCCAACTCTAACCAGCGCGATGACAAGTGGGGCGGCAGCCGCGACAACCGCGCCCGCTTCCCGCTGGAAGTGCTGGAAATCACCCACAAGATGGCGGAGCGCTTCGCCCACAACTCCTTCATCATCGGCTATCGCTTCTCGCCTGAAGAGATCGAAGTGCCCGGCATTCGCTTTGACGACACCCTCTATCTGCTGGAAAAACTGGCCGCGCGTGGCCTGGATTATGTCCACTTCTCTGTGGGCCAGCTGCTGCGTCCGTCGATTGTGGATACCCAGGACCCGACGCCGCTGATCGAGAAGTACCTCGCCATGCGGTCGCCTGAACTGGCAAAAGTGCCGGTGATTGGCGTTGGCGGCGTTGTGAACCGGGCCGATGCCGAGATGGCGCTGGAGAAAGGCTACGATCTGGTGGCGATTGGTAAAGCCTGTATTGCCTACCCGAACTGGGCTGATCGGATCATCAACAACGAGCACCTTGAACTCTATATCGACAGCAACAAACGCGAAGAGCTGCAGATCCCGGAACCGCTGTGGCGCTTCTCGCTGGTCGACGCGATGATCCGCGACATGAGCGAATCGGGCCGTAAATACAAAGCGGGCGTTTATCAGGAAAAAGTGGAAGCAGAAGCGCTGAAGCTGAAAATCAACGTGACGCTAGACACGGACCGTATCACCGACATTTCACTGGTGCCGGATGACACCCTGGATGTCGATTTCACCACCACGTTTGAAAGCCTGCGTAACCGCATTCTGGTAGCAAACAGCCCGCACGTCGACGCCATTACCGGCGCAACCACCCAGAGTGAGGCGCTGAAAAAAGCGGTTTCACGCGCCATGACCACCTCCAGCAAAGCGCATGTGATTGAAGAGGGGGGCAACCCGAATGCACCGCAGAATTACGATGTGGTGATTGTCGGCAGTGGCGGGGCAGGTCTGGCTGCGGCGATTCAGGCGCACGACGAGGGCGCTCGCGTTGTCATCATCGAGAAGATGCCGACCATCGGGGGTAACACCATCAAGGCGTCGGTCGGTATGAATGCTGCCGAAACCCGCTTCCAGAAACTCAAAGGCATCGAGGACAGCAAAGAGCTGTTCTATGAAGAGACGCTGAAGGGCGGTCAGTTCAAAAACAACCCGGTGCTGCTGCGTGAGTTTGTGGATCTGGCACCGGAAGCGATCGAATGGCTGGCTAACCACGGCATCGAACTCAACGACATTACCATTACCGGCGGGATGAGCATTGACCGGACTCACCGTCCGGCTGACCGTTCCGCAGTGGGGGGCTTCCTGATCAGCGGTCTGGTGAAAAACATCAACAGCCGTAACATCGAAGTCCTGCTGGAGACCTCAGTCGCAGAAATCCTGTATGAAAATGGCGCGGTCACCGGTGTGAAGGTGGTCGATGAGTACAATGACAGCCGCATCCTCTACGCGAAAAGCGTGATTGTCGCGACCGGCGGATTCAGTGCCAACCGCGAGCTGGTGGTGAAATACCGTCCTGAACTCGATGGCTTTGTCACCACTAACCATAAAGGCGCTACCGGCAGCGGGATTGCTATGCTGGAGAAAATCGGCGCGGGCACGGTGGATATGGGCGAGATCCAGATTCACCCAACGGTGGAGCAGACCACCTCTTATCTGGTCTCTGAATCCATTCGCGGCGGCGGGGCTATCCTGGTCAGCCAGGCGGGCAAACGCTTCTATAATGAAATGGAAACCCGCGACAAAGTCTCGGCGCAGATTATCGCCCTGCCTGAGAAGAGCGCCTGGATTGTGTTTGACGAACAGGTGCGGATGAATAACAAAGCGGCCGACGAATATATCGCTAAAGGCTTTGTCATCAGCGCGCCTACCGTGGCGGAGCTGGCGGTGAAACTCAACATGGGCGAACATCACACCCTGGAAGCGACACTGGCCCGTTACAACAACTTTGTTATCCAGCAGAAAGACGAAGATTTTGGTCGTCAGACCGCGCTGCGTCACCCGCTGAGTGAAGGCCCCTTCTACGCGATTCGTATCGCGCCGGGTGTTCACCACACCATGGGAGGCGTGACCATCGACACCACGACAGCGGTGCTGGACACTCAGAAACAGGTAATCAACGGTGCCTGGGCCTGCGGTGAGGTGGTTGGCGGTATCCACGGCGCGAACCGTATCGGCGGGAACGCCGTCGCCGATATCATCATCTTTGGTATTCTGGCCGGTGGTAACGCCGCCGCTTACGCCCGACGTTAACGGTCCTCTCCGGCATCCGCTTCTAGCGGGTGCCGGTTTTCCCTTTCTGAAGCAGAGTCGCCTATGTTAACTGAAGCGCGTGTCTATGCTTACTCCGCCGTCCTGATGGGGTCACCCATCCTGCTCAAACTCTTCGAAGACAATCAGACCCTGGCCGCACAGGTTTTCCGGCTCATCAGACAGCAGGAGAATCTCTTCACCGTGAACCGCGCCGCCTCTGAGGTGATGGCGATCAACCATGCGGCAGGGCAGCATCCGGTGGTGGTCAGCCAGCCGGTGTTCGATCTTATCGCCTGCGCGCATGCGGTGAGCCTGCTGCCCGACAGCCTGTTTAATCTGGCGATCGGTCCACTGGTGAAGTGCTGGAAAATCGGTTTTCAGGGGCACAGCGTGCCGTCACCAGCGGAGCTTCAGGCTCGCAGGGCGCTCATCGATCCCCATGAGGTCATTCTTGACGCCGACGCCCGCAGCGTAATGCTGGCCAGACCGGGCATGGAGATTGACCTGGGGGCCATCGCCAAAGGCTATATCGCCGATCTTGTGCAGGCCTTTCTGCGCCAGCAGCAGGTCAGCCATGCGCTGATCAATCTGGGTGGCAACGTGCAGACCGTGGGGGCCCCCCCTGATGAACAGGCGTGGGCAATCGGACTGAAAAAACCGTTTGGCGCAGCCGACGAGCTGATCGGCGTGATTGGCGTCAACAATCGCTCCGTGGTGACATCCGGCATCTATGAACGTTACTTTGAGCTGAACGGGATCTGTTATCACCACATTCTGGACCCGCGTACCGGATATCCGCTGGATAACGAACTGCTGAGCGTTACCGTCATTTCTGACCGGTCGCTGGATGGCGATATCTACACCACGCTGCTGTATGGTCTGGGCGTGGAACAGGGCATTGCCTGTCTGGCGGACAAACCGGGTATTGAAGCCCTGTTTGTGACCCGCGACAGGCGGGTCATCTGTTCGTCACAACATCACTTTTCGTTTCAGCTGCTGGATGACGATTACCGGCTGGTTCACTGACAGTACTGTTTGAGCAGGGTGTGATATTCCGGCTGCAGGCGGTAGCGATAGACCGGGCGACCGGTGACGCCATAGTGAATACTGGTGAACAGAATATTGATCTGCGCCAGCCAGATGAGGTATTTGCGGCAGGAGACGCGGGAGATATTCACCTCGGTTGCCAGCTCGTCGGTCGAGAACTCGGTACCCGGATGGGCGTCGATCCACAGGCAGAGCGTCCGCAGCGTCTGCGGCGTCAGTCCCTTCGGCAGGCGTTTCTGTTCGCTGGCCCCCGGCGGGTTGCCATGCAGAAGCTGGTCCACGTCTGACTGCTGGTAAAACTGATGATTATCCATCAGCGACTTCTTCTGTCGCCAGCCGGTGAGCGCCTCTTCAAACCGGGCAAATTGGAAAGGTTTGATCAGGTAATCGACCACCCCGTAGTTAAGTGAGGTTTTGATGGTGGCGGCATCGGCAGCAGACGAGATAATAATCACGTCAACCGGACGGCCTGCGCTGCGCAGCTCCGGGAGCAGGTCGAGGCCGTTTTCCTGCTGCATATAGATATCCAGCAGAATCAGATCCACCTGTGGCTCGGCCTGGGCCAGCCGCTCTTTCGCCTGCTGTAACGTCGAGGCCGTTCCGCAGCAGGTAAATCCCGGGATCTGCCCGATATAGCAGCGGTTCAGCTCCGCGACCATGGCGTCATCATCGACAACTAACACATTAATCATTGGGTAATCATTCCTCTCTCCCACGGAAGTTGTACTAAGAATTGGGTAAAGACGCCAGGTTCTGACTCGACGCTGACGCTACCCCCCAGGCTTTCGGTCTGCTGTCTGACCAGAAACAGTCCGACACCGCGATCCTCACCCTTTGTGGAGACGCCCCGTTCAAAGATGGTGTTCAGCTGCGCGGCATCAATGCCGGGACCATCATCACTCACTTCGCAGGCTAACCAGCCATTCTGATAGTGCAGCATGAGATGGATTTCACCCTCGGTCTCCGGGTCCAGCGCCTCAAGCGCATTCTCAATTAAATTGCCCAGCACCGTAATCAGTACCGCGCTCTGCTCCTCACTGCCGCAGTCGGGCAAAAAACTGGCCTCATTGATAATCAGCTGATGGCCCTCATCGGTAACCCGGTTGATTTTACTGAGCAGGAAACCGGCAATGATCGGCGATTTGATCTTCTGCAGCAGTGAACCGATCTCCGTCTGATAGGCATTGGCGGTTTTGAGAATGTACTCTTCCATCTGCGCATAGTTCTTCATATGCAGCAGGCCCAGAATGACATGCAGTTTGTTCATGAATTCATGGGACCGCTCACGCAACGCATCTACATAGTTTACCATGCCGTCCAGACGCTGCATCAGCTGGCTGATCTCGGTTTTGTCCCTGAAGGTGGTCACCGCCCCGATAATCCGGTCACGGCTGCGCACCGGTACAGTGTTGGTGATCAGGATGCGATTTCCCAGCGTCAGCTCTTCATCATACCAGGCTTTCCCCGCATGCAGCGCATCCTGCTGGTGGCGGTGCATCACGCTTTCTTCAGCAATCAGATCGCCGCTGGCTGGCGTTTTCTGTGTGGTCTCATGCAGCAGTTGCTGCGCGGCCTGATTGATCAGGCTGACGCGGGAGTGATCGTCTACCGCGATCACCCCCTCTTTGATGGAGTTAAGAATGGCCTGGCGCTGCTCAAACAGACTGGAAATCTCGTGTGGCTCCAGGCCCAGCAGGATGGTCTTCAGCCGCCGGACCAGAATCAGGATACCCAGCAGCCCGACCACGCCGCCAAACAGGCTGGTCCAGACGATGTTCCAGCGGCTTTTCGCAATCTGCGCCGCCACATCATTCAGCGCAATGCCGATCGCCACCACGCCGATCTGCTGATGCTGCGCGTTAAACACCGGCGTAAAGACCCGTAACGCTTCCACCAGCACACCATGATTGACCGCCACATTCTCCCGACCGCTCAGTGTGGGATAGATATCGTTACCGACAAAGTGCTTGCCGATCACCGCAGCATTGGGATGCGAAAAGCGAATGCCGCGCATATCCGTCACCACCACAAACAGCAGGCCGTTGCGTTTACGCGCCGCCTCGGCCAGCGGCTGGATCTGGCTGCTGCCATCAGGCAACAGCAATCCCCGCTGAATTTCCGGGCTGTCCGCCAGCGTTCGGGCGACCGCCATCGCCTTATCTTTCAGGTGCGACTGGGCAAAGTTATCGATCTGAACGAAATAGAGCAGGTGGACAGCCAGCAGTACGGTGAAGATAACCGCGGTCATCATCAGTGTGGTCAGGGTACTGAGTTTCATGGGTCGTTTCGTCACGGCGTGTCGGTTTTGTGGTTGGCTTGTCATAGGCTTTCAGTACGGATGGGAGATCGCCGGGAAACATACGCTAACTCGCCGCATCAGTACAGTTTTAGCGGCCTGACCGCCGTCGGTTTCAGTAAGAATATTTGTGTTAGGGGATTGTATAATTCAAAGGACACCCTTAATGTGTGGTTAAAATAATCGCTCAATAAAGTAAGCCTTTTGTAATTAAATTAAGGCTAAATTGCTATTTTTAATTTTATAACTAATTTCGCATTAACTCGTAAATAACATTATTTTAAACTTTGAGGACTTTTTTTAACCAGTACGGTCCGAGCTGTAGATTAAAATGATGAATTCACAAAAAGTTATTCCCGCGCTGTCTCTTGCGGCCCTGTTAGTTTCATCCGCACTTCACGCTGAAACCTCACCAGAAAAAACCGATGTTCTGTTAATTGGCGGCGGCATCATGAGCGCCTCCATGGGCACCATGCTGGAAGAGCTGCAGCCTGGCTGGAAACAGATCATGGTTGAGAAGCTGGATGGCGTGGCGCTGGAATCCTCAAACGGCTGGAACAACGCCGGTACTGGTCACTCTGCTAACATGGAGCTGAACTACACGCCTGAGCGTAAAGATGGCTCTATCGACGTGTCCAAAGCGCTGGAAATCAACGAAGCCTTTATGGTTTCACGCCAGTTCTGGACCGCACAGGTCAAAGAGGGCGTGATGCACGATCCGCGCTCTTTCATCAACTCTACACCGCACATGAGCTTCGTCTGGGGCGACAACGTCGACTTCCTGACCAAGCGCTATGCTGCACTGCAGAAAACCGCGCTGTTCCAGGGCATGAAATTCTCCACCGATCACAAGCAGATCGAACAGTGGGCGCCGCTGGTTATGGAAGGTCGTGATCCGCAGCAGAAAGTCGCGGCAACCTGGACCCCGGTCGGCACCGATGTTAACTACGGTGAAATTACCCGTCAGCTGATCGGCAGCCTGAAGAAGAATAACAACTTCCGTCTGGAAACCTCCTCTGAAGTTACCGAGTTCAAGCGCAACGGCGACAACTCCTGGCACGTCACCATTAAAGATGTCAAAAATGGCAGCGAGCGCGCGGTCGATGCGAAATATGTCTTTATCGGTGCCGGTGGCGGCGCGCTGAAGTTACTGCAGAAAACCGGCATCCCGGAAGCGGACAACTACGCGGGCTTCCCGGTTGGCGGCTCGTTCCTCGTGACCGAAAACAGCGCGATTGCGAATCGTCACCTGGCGAAAGTCTATGGTCAGGCTTCCACCGGTGCACCACCGATGTCTGTTCCGCATCTGGATACCCGTTATCTGGATGGCAAGCGCGTCGTGCTGTTCGGACCGTTTGCGACCTTCTCTACCAAGTTCCTGAAAAACGGCTCGCTGTTTGACCTGCTGAGCACCACCACGACCCACAACATCGTGCCAATGACCGATGTCGGTATTGATAACTTCGATCTGGTGAAATACCTGATCGGTCAGGTGATGCTGAGTGATGAAGATCGCTTCGACGCGCTGAAAGAGTACTATCCGGACGCGAAGAAAGAGGACTGGAAACTGATTCAGGCCGGTCAGCGTGTTCAGATCATCAAGAAAGATGCTGAGAAAGGTGGCGTGCTGAAACTGGGTACAGAAATTGTGACCGATCAGCAGAAAACTGTCGCAGCCCTGCTGGGTGCGTCGCCGGGCGCGTCAACCGCTGCTCCGATCGCGTTAAGCGTGATGCAGAAACTGTTCCCGGAAGAGTTTAAGTCAGCAGAGTGGCAGGCCAAGATCCACAAAATGATCCCTGGCTATGGCCAGAAGCTGAACGACAACGTGCCGTTGCTGCAGCAGGTTTGGAATGACACTGCGGCAACCCTGCAGCTGACCACGCCGCCTGTGATCAACATGGATGGCAAATCAGCACCGGCGCCAGCGGCTCAGCCTGAGCAGGCAGCGCCTTCAGCCAAACACGACATGGCGCTGTAATCGCGTCCTGATGTGAAAAGCCCGCGCGGGTCACCCTGCGCGGGCTTTTTTATTGCATGCTGTTCAGTGCCTGAGGCTGACGGCTTGCCACGTTACGGGTTCCCGGCAGGCGAGCAGTTGCGTTTAGTGTCAGGCAAAGAGGGTGTTTTAAAGGCTTGAGGTGGTTGCAGGTGATGGATGTCTGATTTGAGCGAAAAGCGGACCTTTGGATAAAAACATATATATAAGGGTCTTTGCGTCCGCTATTAAAGTTAAGGCAAAGCTGTTCAGACGTTTCGTCGTTTGATTCCTTCAGTTGTTTATCTGCCAAGTCTCGCGTGGTTTCCTGCTACCTGTACGCCTTAAGGTACACTCCTGAGGACGACCGCGCCGGCGCCGATAATACTATCCGGGCCAAGTGTGACGCCGGGAAGAACAGAGACCCCAGCCCTATCCAGACGTTATTCCCGATTATCACAAGGTAGGCATATTCTAGCCCCTTATTTATTCGCCCGGCATCAAGTGGATGCCCTGCGGTTTACCTTTGACGATTTCCGGCCGCAGGACGGTAAGAGGTAAAAGGAGAAGAGCGAGGCGACTTATTAACCTAAAGAGCGGATTAACATTCAAGTTTCTTCCGGTAAATAACAATGTGAAACAGCAGACTTTATATTTTCTCCGGTTGAGGTTTTTACCTCATTGAACCGGTAACGATTCTGCTTACACCTTTTCTATAGTGCTCTCAGACTGACCTGAAAGAAGGAGTATCCTGATGACTTCACGTATTCGAATAGGTGTAAGCCCGCTGAGCTGGACGAATGATGTCCTGCCCGATCTGGGCGACAGTATTGCCCTTGAAACCTGCCTGACACAGGCTGCATCTGCCGGTTATCAGGGGATTGAACTGGGCAGAAAATTCCCCCGTACCCATGCGGAGTTAGCCCCGCTATTGTATAAGGCCGGACTTCAGCTCGCTTCGGGCTGGCACAGCGGTTTCCTTGCCGAACGCAGCGTTGCTGATGAAATCACGGCCGTGGAATCCCATGCCGGACTTCTCAGAGCATCAGGGGCAGAAGTTATGGTTTACGGCGAATGCGGCTGTATGCCGGGCAGTCATCCGCTGGACCAGCCCCTTTCTCTTTCGCCGTCCCTGAGCAGCCTGGATGCTGATGAATATGCCCGCAAAGTGAGCAGGTTTGCCGATATTCTGATGGACAGGTTCGGCCTGAAACTTGCCTATCATCATCATCTGATGATGCTGGTTGAACAGCATCATGAACTGGAAGAGTTTCTGACTAAAACTTCTGACAGTGTCGGACTGGTTCTGGACTCCGGACATGCTTTCGCGGCTGGTGTTGACCTGGCTCAGATAACAGAAAAATTTGGTCATCGTATAGTGCATATACATCTGAAAGACGTCCGGGCTGATGTGCTGCATCGGGTACGGGAGAACAACCTCAGCTTCAATGATGCGGTACGTGCGGGACTCTTCACGGTGCCGGGGGAGGGCTGCATTGATTATTCTCCGCTGACTGGCTTCATTGCGTACTCAGACTATCAGGGCTGGCTGATAGTCGAGGCGGAGCAGGACCCGCAAAAAGAAGAGCCGTCTGCTGCTGTTTCCCGGGCGTTTCGCTGGGCAAAAGACACTTTTTCACAGTCTCATTCTGCAGAGGAAACTGCCCAATGAAAGACAATCTCAATATTGGTTTAATCGGCTCGGGATTCATGGGGCAGGCGCATGCTGATGCCTACCGCCGCGCAGCAATGATTTATCCGGACCTGCCGAAGCGCCCTCGTCTCTATGCACTGGCCGATCAGACTCAGGCTTTAGCCGACGCGAATGCGGTACGCTTCGGGGCCGATAAAGCCTATGGGGACTGGCGTGACCTGATTAACGACCCGCAGGTTGACGTGGTCGATATCACCTCACCCAACCATCTGCACTTTGAAATGGCGCTGGCAGCGATTGCGGCAGGCAAGCACGTGTATTGTGAAAAACCATTGGCCGTCAGTTCGCAGGAGGCACTGCAGATGACGCTGGCAGCAGAGCAAGCCGGCGTCAAAACGATGGTGGCCTTTAACAACATCAAAACGCCAGCAGCGTTGCTGGCAAAACAGATTATTGAGCGCGGCGATATCGGCACACCAATCCGCTTTCGCGGCACCTTTGACCAGGGTTTTTACAATGACCCGGCGCTGCCCTGGTCATGGCGCTGCTCTAAAAGCCTGGGCGGCAGCGGATCTCTGGGCGATCTGGGGGCTCACACCCTTTCCATCGCGCAGTTTCTTATGGGGGAGATCAGCGAGGTAACGGCCAGCGCGCAAACCTACCTCCGGCAGCGTCCTGTTCCTCAGGTGGACGCCGGTTATGCCAGTCGCATTGATGAACAGGCAGAATGGCGTGAAGTTGAAAATGACGACCAGGTTCAATGTCTCGTCAGCTTTGAAAGCGGGGCCACCGGCGTGATTGAAGCCTCACGCCTGGCAGCCGGTCGCATTTTTGGTGTGTTCTGGGAGGTTTCCGGTACAGAGGGCACACTTTATATGGACGGCGAACGTTTCAATGAGCTGCAGGTTTATCGCTTCAGTGATGACAGACACGATCGGGGCTTCAAGATTCTGTATGCAGGCAGCCAGATCCCGGCCTATTCCGGCTTCTTCGGATTCGATTTTGGTGGCGGCGGGCTCGGGTATTTTGATGTCAAAGTCATCGAAGTTCATGACTTGGTTCAGGGGGTCTGCAGCGACGGCGACTGTTATCCGAACTTTGCATTTGGCCTGCAGAACCAGCAAATCCTGACCGCCATAGAGCAGTCCATTATATCCCGTCAGTGGGTTGCAGTTGCAGGCAACCGCCAGAAGAATGCTTAAAAGGAATCACTATGTTTCCCTCTTCCCTGCCCGTCCCGCGATTACCATCTGAAAAGTCGATACCCGTACTGCGCTGGGGCATCATTGGCCCTGGCTGGATAGCTGAACACTTTGCCCGTGCGCTGAAAGCGCACACCGGACAGCAGCTGGTTGCAGTATCAGCAAGAAATAAAGTAAAAGCACAGGCATTCGCCGAGCGCTGGGCCATTCCCGTGGCCTTCAGCAGCACAGATGAAATGCTGGCAATGAAGGATCTGGACGCCATCTATATCGCCACACCCCATAACCATCATTTTCCGGATGGCATGAAAGCACTCAGTGCAGGTAAACATGTTCTGATTGAGAAACCTCTGGCGCTGAATGCCGGAGAGGCGAAAACCCTGCAGGCGAAGGCCCGTCAGAAAGGTCTGCTATGTATGGAAGGCATGTGGTGTGATTTCGCGCCAAAATACGATGTGCTGCGTCAGCTTTTAAACGACGGGGTATTGGGTGATCTTCATACCCTGACTGCCGATCACGGCGAGTTTTTTACGCAGGATCACCGCATCTTTAATGCCGATTTGGCCGGAGGTCCGATGCTGGATTTAGGTAGTTATCTGGTTTCACTGAGCGTGATGGTGGCAGGTGCGCCGGTCCGCATCCAGTCCAGCGGACAACCGGCAGAACGGAATGTTAACGGGCAGGCTTCTATGCTGTTCGAACATGCCTGTGGCATGCATTCGGTGCTGAACACGACCCTGTTCAGTAATACGCCCGGCAGTGCGGTGATTGCGGGACGCGATGCCACTCTGGTTCTGGCGGGACAGTTTTATGCACCCGGCGGATTTGTGCTGACCTCAAGCCAGGGTAGCCACACGCTGTGCTGGGAAGAAACCGCCAGCCGTTACGCACAGCTCTGTCATGAAATCCGGCATTTTTCATGGTGCGTGGGGCAGGGGTTAAACGACTCGCCCATTCGCCCGTTGTCCGTTGTACTCAGTACTCTGACAGCGATGGATACGGTGAGGGGACAGCTCGGGATCGTATTCAATGAAGAGCGCTGAAATCTGCAGCAGCCAGGGCTGAGTATCCGTAGCTTCCGGAGCCATATCCTGACAGGAGCGGCCCCGGACCTTTATCACAACATCCTGTTGACCGGGCAGAACATTCCGGTTGTCAGGGATTTAGTCGCGGCTTCTGCGATCGCCTGCGCCTGAATCCCATCCAGCAGTCCGGGTAAATCAGCCACATCCTCCCCGTTCAGAGAGCGGACAAACGCGTCAAGATGCCGATAGTAGGTGCCTTGGACACGGCTGAACCAGTCTGCATAAAGGCCCTGCTTTATAATGGCCTTTCCCTGGTAAAGCGTCATCCCCGGCGGGCTCTGGGAGCCTGACTCTGCCAGTCCTTTTTCGCCCATCACACTGATCCTTTCATCATAGCCATAGCCCGTTCGACGCGTGTTATCGAGCTGCGCAAGCGCGCCCTGCTGCATCTGCATAATCAGCACCGACGTATCCACGTCGCCGAACTCGCTGATGGCAGGCATTGCCAGTGCGGCACCCATAGCGCCCACTGAAATAACGTCATCGCCTGTCAGCCAGCGCAGCAGGTCGAAAAAATGGATCGCCTGGTCACGCATCTGACCGCCGGAAGATTTAAGGTAGCTGAGCGACGGAAGTTCCGACGCACGGCAGACCATATGGATTAACTCAGGACGCCCGACAGTTCCCTGTTCCAGCTGACGCTTTAACTGCTGATGGCTGCTGTCAAAACGGCGATTGAAGCCGACCGTAATTTTTGTCTTCAGTGGCAGAACGTTTTCAGCGACGTGGGCTGCTCTTGCCAGCGACAAATCGATCGGTTTTTCACAATAGACGGCTTTACCTGCCCGCGCTGCGGCTTCAAGCAGTTCAGCATGTGACGGCGTTGCGCTGGCAATCAGCACTGCATCTATATTGTCACTATTGATAGCGGTGCTGACTTCGCCCGCCGCACACTTCATCTGTCCGGCCAGTGCTGTGGCGCGGACCGAATCCAGGTCGGTCAGCATTGCAAGCTCAACATCAGGATGCATCGCGAGATTTGTGGCATGCACCTGTCCGATAAAGCCACAGCCAATCAGGGCAAAACGTTTTTTCTGCGTCATGATAATTTCCTGTCTGAAGGTCAAAGTTCAGCAATAAAGACGTTGCCAAATTAGCCTGCCTGCATACCCTGAGAAATGTATGTTTTGAGGGAATTACCTCAGCAGGAGCCCTGATGAAATCACTGACTCTTGAAATGCTGGCAGAACGGGCGGGCGTCAGTCTGGCTACGGTCGACCGCGTGCTCAATGAGCGGGGCGGCGTCTCGCCCCAAACTGTACAGAAAGTGCTCGAATCCGCGCGTGAGGCCGGCCTGAAGCGCATTCTGCCTGAAGAGCATCGTCATGCCTGGCAGATCGAGGTACTGCTGAGTGGCGATGACGCATTTTTTTTCAGACAGCTTGCCAGCGATTATTCCGCCATCGCCAATGCTCTGGGTTATCGCCGCGTAGTGCTGCACCGCACTTTTGTGCCGGAGTCCTGCCCGGACAGACTGGCTGTGCTCATTGAAGAACGCAGCAAAATACGTGACGCCCTGATTATCTTTGCCCATGAACATCCCGCTGTTTATCAGGCACTGCAGTGCTGCAGACAGCGCGGAGTGCCAGTGGTGACCCTCGTCACAGATCTGCCTGGCGCGCACAGGCTGTGTCATGTTGGCATTGACCAGCTACAGGCAGGCCGCACAGCCGGGCTGATGATGGGCAGCCTGATCAGACCGCAAGGCGATGTTATTGTGGTGAGTGGACGCAGTGAATACCGCGCCCATCAGCAGCGTATTCAGGGCTTCCGCGATGTCCTTGAAAAGCGCTTTCCCAACGTGACATTGCGGGAGGTGCTGGCGGGTCAGGAAAGTCGAATAACCATCAGCAAACTGCTCGAAAAAGAGCTGGTGCAGTCAGATAAGGTGGTGGGGCTTTACAATACCGGCCTGGGGAATACCGAAATCAGCGAGGCTCTGGCGAGACATCGTCTGACGCAGGCCTGCACACTCATAACTCACGAACTGTATTCTACCACTAAAGCACTGTTTGCCAGAAACGCACTGGCCCTTACGCTGGATCAAAACACGGCACGACATGCGCAGCTGTCAGTAGACATCCTGCTGAGTTATCTCGAACACGGTGAAATACCTGAGGAATACAACAGCGGCAAAGTCACCTTTACATTGTACACGCAGGAGAATTTCTATTAGAAATCAGTAACTTTTTTAAAAACTAAAGGTATTGCAGTTTATTGTCCGCTATGAGCGAAAAGCGGACATTGATAACAGCCTTCTGTGTGAATTATCAGGTAGCAGGTCAGAAGGTGTAAAGAACACCTTTGAATTAGATCAAACTTAAATCAGTATTACCTGGGGATCATTTAATAAACGTTGATATTCTGGTCCGGACTCACGGACCGGAGAAGCTTTACATGTCTGAATATACCTTGCAGGACTGCAACATTACGGTGCCTGACGTATTTCGCGATCGCACCATGAACCTCTTTACCCTAAGCCATACGAATGCCAATGAATTCACCTTTGTGATTTCACGTGCAACCGCTGCTGCAGAAGACACGCTTCAGTCAGTATCCCAGAGACTGTCTTCCGAACTGCAGGCGACTTTGCAGGATCTCTCACTCAATCATGCTCGGCTCACTGAACTGAATGGCAGGCAGGCCCTGGAACTGTTTTACAGTTTCAAATCTGGCGAAAGAATCATCTTTCAGAAGCAGAGGGTGGTACTGACATCTGAAAATAATACGGGTAAAAAGCTGCTCTGTTTCATTGGCACCTGCCCGGATGCGTTTGACGATTACCATGGCCGTATCTATGACAACATCACGGACAGCATTACCTTTCCGGACGATGCACCAGATTCTACCGCAAGGGGGAGCCAGATCCCCGCCGACAGCCAGGAACTCTTCTTTAGCTTTGACCGTGATAGCCGCGAACTGAATGTGTTCCCTTCAATTTCTGACCTCTACTCATCGATTGATCTCAGCCGGGCCAGGAACGGCAACTATCTGTTCTTTGACGCTGTCGGTGAACCACTGATGTTGTCTCCGATACCTGATGGCGAGCATGCTGGCCGCTTTGCGCTGTGGGAGATGGCAGGTACCAGGAGACCTGGACTGATATCAAGTTTGCTTCTGGCCAGAACTGTCCGGGGTATTGACGGCCTTGATACCACTGAAGTCGTTGAGGCTTACCTCCGCCAGCGGATAAATGAAAAATGAGTGGTGCCGCTGAAGCTTTTTCCGCTGCACGCGTGGGGGACGGCATAGAACACTCCGCCTCTAAAGGCTGGCTGGTGCTCGGTCTGATAGGCGGGGCCATTGCCGGTGCGGCGTTCACGCTGGCCACGGGGGGCGTCGGAACAGTAGTCCTGGCCGCGACGCTCGCAGGCGCGGCTGGCGGCGGCGGACTGGGAGAAGTTCTCGGCAGTATGTCATGGGCACCCCACCACGAAACCGGCCATCTGGTTACTGGTTCATCAAACGTATTCATCAACGGAAGACCGGCGGTGATGTCGCATATGTCTGTAGGTGACTGTGACGAGCATGGCCCGGCTTTACAGCGGGTGGCAGAAGGATCTTCACGCGTCTGTATCAACGGACTACCCGCTGCCAGGATGGGGGACCGCCTGACTTGCAGTGGGGTCATCAGCGGCGGATCTACTAACGTCATTATTGGTGGCATTAAAGAGCAGACTGACGTAATCAGTCCTGAAATTCCTGACTGGGTGGACAGAGTACTGCTGGGCGTGGGCCTTGCGGCCACGACCGTTCTGGCAGGACCGGCGATAGCCCTGCTGGGTTTTGCGGGAGGTCTTGGTGGAGGTTATGGCGGCGCTTACATAGGCGGGAAATTATGGGGAGAAGGCTCTGACGGTCAGAAGTGGCTTTCATTAGGCGGTGCGTTTGCAGGCGGCCTTGCAGGTGCAAAAGGAGGCGCAGCCTTTAATGCGTGGCGTAACACGCCTAAGAGCCTCATAAACCTTAAAGAAATAGAACCCCAACTGGCCACTGATCCGGACAGTGCCTTTTTCTGGTCAGGACGTACTGAAGGTGTCGGCGGTCCTGACGTCGCAGAAGCCATCGCGAAGTCCCGGGGCGGTGTCACGCTCGAATCCATAATCAAAGATAAAAATATTAAAATGCCTGAATGGGATTTCGATAACCCGCAGAGCATCAAGGCCTGGGAGGATGTCTCCGCGTCTTATGCAAAACAGGTCTCTGGAGAAGTCAGGGCCGTAGTGGGGCAGTCCCTGCGTGAAGGTAATATATGGGAAAACGTTGAGTTACCGCGCCTGATGGGCAATGATAATGTCACGAAAATCAGTACAATCGATCCGATATCACAGACGGAAAAAGTCATTTTTGTAAGGGATAACTGACATGAAAATTACAGGCACAAGTTCATATGTGATGCTTGATATCGAGGGCAAAAAAATCAGGGCAGAAGGTGAAATGGTCGTGGGTGGTTTTGTGGCTGAAAAAAGCACCATGAAACAGTTTGAACCCCCCTATGAAAGTGAACCTGTGACTGATGCTGTTCGCCAGCATTATATTGATGAAGCAGTCAAAAAAACCCAGGGATCTCATATGGTCCTGAAATTTGTTTAAATCTGTACGGTGAAGGTAGCCTGCTAATTACTTTCACATATTACTTCCGCCACAGTATTGAGACAGGTGGTGCGGGAGGATGATCCGTTTTGACCAGCCCTCCGTAAACTAACATACCATGTCGCAAGCATCGTCCGCTTCTGGCACCAAGCGAATATGCCCCCGCTTCAACGCGATTGCCCCAGGCTAAACAGCGAACCGGCAACACTCCCCAACGGACATATCATGTTCGCGAAAGCCGCTGATCCCCTGAAAACGATATCAGCCGCCAGCCATCATTAGCGCGCCGCCCGCAGCAACCGGGTCTTGCATAAACTGAAATCGATCAGGCGCTGTCAGAAAGGGGGCTTGTGACGGCTCGCGGCCTGGTCTTTAAGCGGAAAGTAGGGCGCGCTTAAATGAGAAAATATGCGCACGTGCGGCTTCGGCTGCACGTTGCGTATCGCCTGATTTCAGCGCGGCAATGATTTCATTATGCTCAGCGATCACTTCATCCATATGCGCCACGTTGGAAAGGGTGGTGGCCCAGAAGCGCTGCGCTTGTGCATGAATCACGCTAAGGATATCGGCAAGATGGCGATTACCGGCAATCTCGGCCAGGACCTGATGAAACTCGCGATCCAGCAGCATCATCTGTTCGCGGCTGCGTAACTGGCTCGCCTCATCAATTTGCTGATTAAGATGACGCAGACGTTCAAGCTGCGCCTCCGTCACCTTCTGGCTGCCAAGCTCAACACAGAGCGTTTCATTTACCAGCCGTACTTCAATCAACTCCAGTGCGTCATCAATCGATAATGGCGCCACCATGACACCTTTACGCGGGATAATTTGCAGTAAACCTTCGGTTGCGAGGCGATGAACCGCCTGATTAACCGGTGTACGGCCTATCGCCAGATCATCCATCACCTGAGCGGTATTAAGGTATTCACCAGGTTTGTAGCGCAACGTAATGAGCTTGTGCCTGAAAGCCAGATAGGCTTGTTCATTAAGAGAAAGGCTTTTATCTGCACTGCCTGGGTTCACATTTTCCGCCACTGATTCACTCATCACCACGTTCCTTTTTTTACCTGTAAGACATCTTACACAAAAATCTGGCATGAAAATCGCTAGTTTAAAATTACTGTGAAATTTCACTGTGATTTTTCAATCGGAGGTTTTCTCATGCAGTTGCGATTCTCTACGGGCGACAAAGCCGCGACCACACTGAACGTGGACATTACGCATTTCATTATTGCTGGCTGGGCCGGCCGCGATAAGGAAGCCGTGTTGCACCATATTCGTGAATTAGAAGCCCTCGGCGTGCCCGCACCCGGTGCAGTACCGCTTTTTTACCGGGTTGCGGTTAATCAGCTCAGCCAGCAATCAGAGCTTGAAGTGGTAGGCGAGCAGACCTCCGGCGAAGCCGAACCCTTCGTTTTCTCGCATCGCGGCGAATTATGGGTGTCCCTCACGTCTGATCATACCGACCGCCATCTGGAAACCTTCAGCGTTGCGCTCTCTAAGCAGGCGTGTATCAAGCCGGTTGCCAGCGCCGCATGGCGCATGAGCGACGTTACCGAACACTGGGATGTGCTTGAACTCAGCTCATGGATTAAAGAGCAGGGTAAATGGGTCATCTATCAGCAGGGCACGCTGGCCTCACTGCTGACACCACAGGATTTGCTTGCGCGCTATTTTGCTGGCGGTGTCGTGGAAGAGGGCGTTGCTATGTCCTGCGGCACGCTGGGCGCCATTGGCGGCATCCGGCCATCCAGCCAGTTCCGCATGGCGCTGCACGACCCGGTGCTTAATCGCACGCTGGAACACACTTACACCACCGGCGCGCTGCCGGTGGTGGCATGAGGAGAGCGCCGATGACCACACTCTGGCAAGCCAGTCAGCAGTTGCAGAGCGGCGATGCTCTGCCCGAAGCCTTTACTGAATCCGCGTTGCAGGCCGCGCAGGATCCTGAACAACAGGGTGCTCTGGTGTTCACGCAACGCTACGCCGCGTCTTGTAGCGCGGCAAACGCCCGCTGGCAGGCAAAGCAGGCGCTAAGTCCCATCGATGGACTGCCAGTCAGCATTAAAGATCTGTTCGATGTCGAGGGAGAGGCGACCACGGCCGGGTCACGCTTACTGGCCGATGCGCCCGTGGCGGCTGCCAATGCCAGCGTCGTCGATAAGCTACTGCTGGCGGGCGCCGCCATCGTTGGTAAAACCACGATGACGGAGTTCGCTTTTTCCGGCTTAGGCATCAATCCCCATTACGGCACGCCAGTCAATCCGTGGCAGCGCGAACAGCAGCGTATCCCCGGCGGATCGTCCTCTGGCGCGGCCGTGGCGGTTGCTGAGGGCATGTGTCTGGCTGCTGTTGGCACCGATACCGGCGGTTCGGTGCGGATCCCTGCTGCACTCTGTGGCCTGACCGGCTTCAAACCCACGGCAAAGCGCATCAACCAGCGGGGAACGTTGCCGCTTTCGACCTCACTCGACAGCATCGGGGTGATCGCGGACGACGTACGCAGCTGCTGGCTGCTGGATAGCGTCATTGCCGATCGGCCGCTGGCGTTACAGTCGCTGGATGTGCGAAACGCGCGCTTTGCTGTGCCACAAACGCGCGTACTGGATGGTCTGGATCAGCATGTGGCGCAGGCCTGGCAGCATGCCATCACGCTTCTGAAGCAGGCGGGTGCGATGGTTACCGACATCACGTTGCCTGAGCTGGATGAGCTGAATGCTATGAATGCGCGTGGCGGCATTACGGCTTATGAAGCCTGGCAATGGCATAAAAAAAGCGCGCAGGCACACCCTGAAGCTTACGATCCCCAGGTGCTGGTGCGCATCCAGCGTGGCAGCCATCTCACCGTGCAGGATGCCACCGAGCTTTACCAGCAGCGTGCTGCATGGCAACAGCGCATCAACGCAGCGCTAGGGGATTTTGATGCGTTACTCATGCCAACCGTTCCGCTTGTCGCGCCCACTATCGCGTCACTCAGTGATGCGCAGCGCTATATGGAGATCAACGCGCTGATGCTGCGCAACCCCAGCATTATCAACATGCTGGACGGCTGTGCGCTCTCTTTACCCTGCCATCAACCGGGCTCTGCTCCGGTTGGCCTGAGCCTTGCTTCGACTCATGGTGATGACGCCCGCTTAATCAGCTGGTCGCTTGCCGTGGAAACTGCCCTTAACCGGAGATCCTGATGATGACTCAACCCCACGGCATGCTGTATGTCGCCACCAACATTGGCGCTGAAGATGAGGCTGACTTTAACCAGTGGTATGACCATGAACACGTAGAGGAGCGTGTAGCCATTACGGGATTCCTGAGCGGTACACGCTATCAGGCAGTTAACGCTGAGTATCAATATCTCGGTTTATATGAAACCGACTCGCTGGACGCCTTTACCAGCGCCGATTATCACGCCGCATTCACGCACCAGACGGCATGGTCGGTACAGAATCTGCAAAAAATGGTTAACCCCATGCGCCGGGTGAGCACGGTCGTGCACAAGCATGGCAAAGGCACGGGCAATCAGTTAGCGGTGTTGACGCTGCAGGCGATCGATGGCAGTGCGCTAAGCGCCTGGCAGCAGCAGATAAGCCAGACGCCGGGCTACATCTCCTCCTGCGTGCTGATGCCAGACAGCATCCTGAGTTCGCCGTTACCGAAGGAAAGCCAGGATCAGCGAAAAATGCAGCCGATGCTGCTGATTCATTGCAGCGATGCACGGAGCTGCGATCGCCTCGCTGCGGACGCGGCACAGGTGTTTGCGGGAGAGATACAGCGTTATGCCCTCAACTGGCAGTTAACAAAACAGGAGCTGACCCATGGCTGATACCGATTCTCTGCAACATGCAGCAGGCGCCGTGCGCACCAAATCGAAGACCGGGCGTCTGGCTGCTGCCAGTTCGATTGGCACCGCGCTTGAGTGGTACGACTTTACCGTTTACAACATCATGGCCGCGCTGGTGTTTAACCATATCTTTTTCCCCAGCTTCGATCCGCTGGTCGGCACCATTCTGGCGTTTTCGACCTACGCGGTAGGCTATATTTCACGTCCGCTGGGGGGCTTTGTGTTCGGCCACCTTGGCGATGTCGCGGGGCGCAAAGCGGTGTTGATCATCACGCTGGTGATAATGGGCGTGACCACGGCGCTAATGGGCCTGCTGCCGGGCTATGCGGTCTGGGGCATCTGGAGTCCGGTTCTGTTAGTCGCACTGCGGTTTGTGCAGGGCATCGCGCTGGGCGGCGAATGGGCAGGGGCCGTGTTGTTATCGATGGAGCATGGCGACGCGAATAAACGCGGGCGCAACGCCTCCTTTGCGCAGGTTGGTCCATCCTGCGGCACGCTGATCGGCACGGGCTTTATTACGCTGGTTACGGTGATGATGAGCGCCGATCAGTTTCAGGCGTGGGGCTGGCGCATTCCGTTCCTGCTAAGCCTGGTACTGGTCATATTTGGCCTGTGGCTGCGTCGCGGTGTGGAAGAGACACCCACCTTTGTCGCAATGCAGGAACAGGAGAAAACCACGCACACCCCGTTAAAAGAGGTTTTCGTAAACTATCCGAAACAGCTATTTATTGCCGGAGGATCGCGTATCGGCTCTGATGTCCTTTACGCGCTGGTAGTCGTTTTTACGCTGACCTACGTCACCACCGTGCTGCAATTACCGCGACCGCTGGCGTTGATGGCTACAATGCTGGGCGCAATAGTTAACGCGATTACGGTGCCGATGTTTGGTGCGCTTTCAGACAGGTGGGGACGACGCCCGGTTTACATGACCGGCGCGCTGCTGGCAATTGTATGGTCATTTCTGTTCTTTGTGCTGCTTGATAGCGCGCATCCGGTGTTGATCGTGCTGGCAGTGATTGGCGGTTTGCTGATCCATGCGATGATGTACGGGCCGCAGGCCGCATTTGTCACTGAGCAGTTTCCGGGACATGTGCGTTACGCGGGTTCATCCCTGGCCTATACCCTGGCGGGTATTGTCGGAGGGGGCTTTGCGCCCCTGATCATCACCACGTTATTTAAAGAAATGGGCAGCACGCTGTGGGTCTCTTTGTACGTCAGTTTCGCGCTGGCGATTACGCTATTCGCGTTGTGGAAAGCCAGAGAGACAGCTCATCGTCAGGATTAAGATTGTCAGGGCGAAGGATTGCCCTTGTTCGGGCTATCGCTGAAAGTGATGCTGCGCATAATGCTCACCCGCGGGCTTGTTCATGCCGGGAGGTGCAGCATCAGTAACAACAGAGGATAAGCTCAGACTTACCCCGGCTCTGCTTCAGAGAAACAAGTGTGCCGCGTTACGCTTTTAGCGAGGCGAGATAGAGCGCTTCCACTTCCGCCCGCGCCCAGGGGGTGCGTCGCAGAAACTTCAGGCTCGATTTCACGCTGGGATCGTTTTTAAAGCAGTTGATGTTGACCCGGTTTCCCAGCTCCGCCCAGCCATACTGCGCGACTAAATGGTTGATCTGCCTTTCCAGAGTGACGCCGTGCAGAGGATCTTTTGAGGTGTGCGCGTTCATTATCTTTTCGCCTGATTCAGTCAATGGCGCACATCCTGACAACGGTAAAGCGGATGTGCAAGGGCTGAGGATGAAAAAGGTCTGTCACACCGTGCTATCACCCTTTTTTCGTGTCCGCGCTAACGTGACGGGCAGAAGCGTGCGCAGCCGGGCAGCGATTGTGCTAATCATAAGCGACCCATGATTGACTGAGGATCGCCTGCCATGTCCGCTTCCGATACTGATCTGCTCAGCTCCCCCCGCCGTAAACGTGCCCTGATTGCCGGTTCGGTCGGAAATTTCATTGAATGGTATGAGTTTGCCGTTTATGGCTTCCTGGCTACCCTGATTGCGGAGAACTTCTTCCGGCTTCAGGGCGAATCCGCGCTGACCGGTATCCTGCTGACCTACGCCTCTTTTGCCATCGCCTTTTTCTTCCGTCCGCTTGGCGCCGTGCTGTTTGGCCGGATGGGCGACAGGATTGGGCGCAAGCCCACCCTGATTTTTGTGCTAATCATGATGACGCTGGCCACTGCGGCTATCGGCCTGGTGCCGACCTATGCCCAGCTGGGCGTGCTCGCTCCCCTGATCATTACCGGGCTGCGTATTCTGCAGGGGCTGTTTGCCGGAGGCGAGTATGGCGGGGCGGTGTCGCTGATGACCGAATTTGCTCCGCCCGGCAGGCGTGGCCTGTATGGTGCCTGGCAATCCTTTACCGTTGCGCTGGGATTGCTGGCGGGTGCAGCGATTGTTGCGCTGCTTTCGCGGCTGCTGACGCCGGAAGAGATGCAGAGCTGGGGCTGGCGCATCCCGTTCTTTGTTGCTCTGCCGCTGGGGGGTATCGCGCTCTGGCTGCGGGCTGGCATGGAGGAGACTCCGGCGTTTATCCGGCAGCAGGCGCAGCCCCGCGAAAAAGTGACCGCCAGCCTGAGTGACACCCTGAAAACGATTCTGCTCGGCATCTGCCGGCTGATGGTGTGGTCGGCGGCCGGGTACACCTGGCTGGTGATCATGCCGACCTACCTGCAGGCCTCACTGCACACCGGCTTTAATGAGGCGCTGCTGATTGCGGTGATTTCGAACCTCGGTTTTGCCGTCACGATTATTCCGGCGGGAATGCTGAGCGACAGGATAGGCCGCCGGACGGTGATGGTCTCGGCGGCGATCCTGCTGCTGGTGCTCTCTCTGCCGTTGCTCAACCTGTTGCAGGCTGAGAACACCGCAACCGGGCTGAAAGGGCTGGTGGTCTTTATCGCAGGGGGTGTGGTGGGCCTGCTGGCCGGGCCGGGACCGGCGATGCTGTCAGAGATGTTTCCGACGCGGGTGCGCTACACCGGTCTGGGCCTGGCCTATTCACTCTCTAACGCGCTCTTCTCCGGCTGTGCCGGTCTGATCATCACCGGGCTGATTAAAGAGACGGGCAATCCCGATATTCCCGCCTGGTATGTCATGGCGACCGCACTGGTCAGTATTGTGGCGCTGATGACGCTGAACAAAGACGATCATAAGCGAGCGCTGGATGAGGGGTGACCGCAGGCTCAGCGCCCGGAGGGGGCATTCAGGCTGAAAATCTGATCGCGGTTGTGAACCTTAGTCCCGTGACTATCGGCGATCAGGATGATGGCGGCCATCGCTAACGCCAGAAGGAGGATGAAAATTTTACGCATGATAGTAAATGTGTATTCCTGACAGTTCAGTGAGGTCTGATACCGGGGCCGTAACGGCTGGCCAGCTCGGCTTTAATTACAACACCCATAGAGAGTGCCTGATGGCGGGATCGCATTCTTTGATCCTGATACTGAATTGACCGGAAAGCGGGAAAAGAGGGGAAACAGCGGCATAAAAAAAGGGCGCCTTCAGGCGCCCTTCAGAGTTTTAGCAGAACCGTTAAACCAGCTGCTGAGCCGTGGTTTCTACCAGCGTCAGCAGGATTTTAATGTCTTCCAGCGTCACGGTCGGGTTGAGCAGCGTCATCTTCAGACAGGTCACGCCATCGTGCTCGGTCACGCCGACGTTAGCGCGGCCCGACTCCAGCAGGGCATCCCCGATACGCTGGTTCAGCAGCGCGATATCCGCGTCGCTGAGGTGCGCCAGATGCGCCGGACGGTAGCGGAACAGCACGCTCGCCAGCTGCGGCTTCATTACCAGCTCCAGCGCCGGCTGCGCATCCACATACGCTGCAACGTCCTGTGCCAGCGTCACACCGTGGTCGATGATGGCGGCATACTGTTTCTGACCCAGGGCTTCCAGACCCATCCACAGTTTCAGTGCATCAAAACGGCGGGTGGTCTGCAGGGATTTCGACACCAGATTCGGTACGCCCTGCGCTTCGTCAAACTCAGAGTTCAGATACGCAGCCTGGTAACGCATCAGCTCGTAGTGACGTGCTTCCTTCAGCAGGAAAGCGCCACAGCTGATGGTCTGGAAGAACTGCTTGTGGAAGTCCAGCGTAATGGAGTCCACCAGCTCAATGCCGTCCAGATAGTCGCGATACAGCTCGGAGAGCAGCAGTGCACCGCCCCACGCAGCATCCACGTGAACCCAGATGTTCTCTTCAGCCGCCAGCGTGGCAATTTCACGCAGCGGATCGATCGCACCGGCATCGGTGGTGCCTGCGGTGGCAACAATCGCCAGAATATGCTCGCCGTTGGCTTTAGCTGCGGCCAGCTTGTGACGCAGGTCATCCATATCCATGCGGGCAAAGCTATCGGTTTTCACCTGCGTGACGGACTGATAACCCAGACCCAGCAGCGCCATGTTCTTCTGAACGGAGAAGTGCGCATTTTCTGAACAGAAGACTTTCATCTTCTTCAGGTCACCGGTTAAGCCATCCTGCTGAACAGAATGACCCTGACGGGCATACCACGCGTCACGCGCCAGCATCAGGCCCATCAGGTTGCTCTGAGTGCCGCCACTGGTGAAGACACCGGCATCGCCCGGCTGATAACCCACCTGGGTACGCAGCCATTCGATCAGCTTCATCTCAATCAGGGTTGCAGAGGGAGCCTGATCCCAGGAGTCCATACTCTGGTTGGTGGCGTTGATCAGTACTTCCGCCGCCTGGCTGATCACCAGGCTAGGGCAGTGCAGGTGCGCCACGCACTGTGGGTGATGCACCGACAGGCTGTCTTTCAGGAAGTACTCAATGGCACGTTCAATCGCAGCCTGGTTGCCCAGGCCGTCAGGATTGAAGTCCAGCGTAATACGCTCGCGCAGCTCTGCGACGGTTTTTCCCTGATACATCTCAGGTTGTTCCAGCCACTTAACGACCGCCGCGCTACTCTGGGCGATCGCCTGCTGGTAGGCCTCGGTACTCTGAGATGAGGCCGCCAGGATTGGGTTTAACCGGGACATTGCATTCACTCCACTTATACTGGTTTTACGCCAGCTGACAGCAGGGCGTTTTCAAATTTATCCATAAACACGTCAAGTTCAGCATCGGTGATCAGCAGGGAAGGCAGCAGGCGCAATACGCTACCGTGACGTCCGCCGCGCTCCAGGATCAGGCCGTTCTCGAAACATTTCTTCTGTACCAGCGCAGAGAGCTCGCCGTCAGCCGGGAAGCTGCCCATGTGATCAGCGGCTTCGTCAGGTTTCACCAGCTCGATACCGATCATCAGACCCAGGCCACGGACGTTGCCAATTACCGGGTAGCGCTGCTGCAGTTCGTTCAGTTTGCCTTTCAGCAGTTCGCCCTGTGCCGCGACTTTATCTGCGATGTTGTTCTCTTTCAGCAGTTTCAGCGTGGTCAGGCCGGTTGCCATCGCCAGCTGGTTTCCGCGGAAGGTGCCGGTGTGATGACCCGGTGACCAGGCATCGAACTCTTTCTTAATGCCCAGCACGGCCAGTGGCAGACCACCACCCACAGCTTTGGACATCACGATGATGTCTGGCTCAATACCCGCGTGCTCGAAGGCGAAGAATTTACCGGTACGGGCAAAGCCTGCCTGAACTTCGTCGAGGATCAGCAGGATGCCGTGCTCCTGGGTGACTTTACGGATGCGCTGCAGCCATTCCGCCGGAGCCGGGTTCACGCCGCCTTCACCCTGAACGGCTTCCAGAATGACCGCCGCAGGTTTACGCACACCGCTCTCAACGTCGTTGATCAGGTTTTCGAAATAGTAGGTCAGCGCTTTCACGCCCGCTTCGCCGCCAATGCCCAGCGGGCAGCGGTAGAGGTGCGGATAAGGCATGAACTGCACTTCCGGCATCATGCCGTCAACGGCTTCTTTCGGTGACAGGTTGCCGGTCACTGACAGCGCGCCATGGGTCATACCGTGGTAGGCACCGGAGAAGCTGATAACACCGGAACGGCCGGTGTGCTTTTTCGCCAGCTTCAGCGCTGCTTCCACGGCGTCGGCGCCGGACGGGCCGGTAAACTGCAGGCAGTAATCCTTGCCCTGGCCTGGTAACAGGGAGAGCAGGTACTCAGAAAACGCGTCTTTTAACGGCGTGGTTAAATCCAGAGTATGTAACGGCAAGCCGCTGGTAATGACATTTTGAATGCTCTGCAGAACGTCTGGGTGGTTATGGCCCAATGCCAGCGTTCCGGCACCCGCAAGACAATCAAGATACTGATTGTTCTCGACGTCGGTGATCCAGACACCCTGTGCTTTCGCAATCGCGAACGGCAATTTGCGCGGATAACTTCGAACGTTAGATTCAAATTCGGCCTGACGGGCTAAATAGGTCTCATTGGTTGCGTTTAATGTCTGTGCATTCGAACTGTCAATACGGACTTTATCCGTCATCATATCTCTCCTACAACCGCGACGGGAGTAACGTCTCAGTTGAATAAATGAATTAAAAAAGTCATGGGTATGTTTAAAGCGCGGCCAATATAGGGGTTTTTAAGGTCCGACTCAATGATTAATTTGATCAGAAAAAAAGTACTTCTTTGCTATAGTTATCAACCAGTTGTTGAGTTTGTGACCGCATGCTTTACTGCCGCTTCGCTAATGGTTAAATAATAAATGGCGAAAAAACACCGGCTTACAGCTCACAGCCTGTGCTAAGTCAATGATAATAATCTGTGTAAACAGCTGTTTCGGAGCCGAAACGCTATCAAAAAGGGCACTTTTCAGACAGAAAAAGCATAAGACAGTTTAATTAGCGAAGCTGCATATATCCCGCTATAGATGTAATGACCAATTAAAATAATAAACCTTTTTTTAACATTTAATTAAAAACGTCCCGTTGCAGTTGGGTCAGTGCGCGTTTAAATCCCTTTATCCCAGCACACAATCTATAAACTGGTTTAAATCCGCCAGCGCTTCACGCGCCTTCGCTTCTGAGGGATTAACCGTCAGTAAGTCGGCATATCCGTTGAGCATGGCGCTGATCTGCCTGGCGGTGCGGGCAACATCGGCGCAGCGCAGAGTCCCGTCAGTGACGCCGTCACGGATACCTGTCCTTCCCGTTGCGGCTCCCCGCAGCGCTATTCTGACACTGAAAGCGCCTGGCCGTAGCCATCGCCGCAAGCTCTTCTTCACGCTGCTGCTGGTGGTCGCGGAAAATGTCATGTATCTGCTTTATCCGCTGCTGGCGGGCTTTGCTATCAATGCCATCCTCTCCGGCAGAACCTGGCAGGCGATACTCTATGCGGCGATGGTGTTTACCATGTGGGCGATTGGCGCAGCCCGGCGCAGCGTCGACACCCACACCTTTGCCCGCATCTATGCGGAGCTGGCGGTGCCAGTGATTGTGGCGCAGCGCAGCGAAAATCAGAGCGCGTCGACGATTGCGGCAAGGGTGGCGTTATCACGCGAGTTTGTCGATTTCTTTGAGAAGCATCTGCCGGTGCTGATTACCTCGCTGGCGTCGATGACCGGGGCGGCGGTGATGCTGCTGGCCATTGAGTTCTGGACTGGCGCAGGGTGTCTGGCGATCCTGCTGTTTTTCGCCTGTTTTCTGCCAGGCTTTACCCGCAAAAATGATGCGTTGTTTAATCGACTTAACAACCGGCTGGAGAAAGAGGTGAATTTCGTTACCCATGCGAACGCCGCTTCACTCGGCCGTCACTATGGGGTTTTAGCCAGCCTGCGTATCCGTCTCTCTAATCGGGAAGCCTGCGGTTATCTGGCCATCGGCAGCATGGCCGCGCTGCTGTTTGCTGGCACCATCGCGTTAATGGCGGGCCGGGGTGGCACCAGCGCGGGTCACATCTATTCGGTGATGACCTATATGTGGATGTTTGCCATGAGCCTCGATGATGGCCCTCAGCTGCTGGAGAAGTATTCCCAGCTGAAAGACATCGGCCGTCGGGTGAATACCGGCATGCCGAAGTCGCCTGTGCGGATTGAACGTGCGCCAGATCACAAAATGGGTTGCCATGCGCGGCCTGACTTTTTATAGTCTGGCCGCTTCATCCGGACGGAACACGCTCTGCTTCCTTCCTCCGGCTCACTTCAGTTTTTCAGCTCAGGCCATTGGGAATCCATTTTGTTAAGAAAAGATCATAAAACCGACGATGCCGGTTTTGTCCGCTGGGCATTGCTGGCCCTTGCACTGGGCGGCTTCGGCATCGGAACCGGCGAATTCATCATGATGGGTCTGCTGCCGGACGTGTCGCGCTCGCTCGCCATCACCGAACCGCAGGCGGGCAACGCCATCGCCAGTTATGCGCTGGGGGTGGTGGTTGGCGCGCCATTTATTGCGGTGCTGGCGGCGCGGATGGCGCGTAAATCGCTGCTGCTCATCCTGATGGCACTGTTCAGCATCGGCAACGTCGCCAGCGCGATGGCCGACAGTTACCACGGCCTGATCGTGGCGCGTTTTCTGACCGGCCTGCCGCACGGCGCTTACTTTGGCGTGGCCTCACTGGTCGCGGCGTCACTGGTGTCGCCGGCGCGGCGGGGGCGTGCGCTGGCCTCGCTGATGCTGGGACTGACGGTGGCCACCCTGATTGGCGTGCCGCTCGGCTCCTGGATAGGTCAGCTGTTCAGCTGGCACGTGGTCTTCACCTTTGTCGGCGCGATTGGTCTGCTGACCTGTCTGCTGATTGGTCGCTATGTGCCTTATACACCCGGCGATACAGAGGCTCATCCGCTGCGTGAACTGGGTGCGCTGAAAAACGCACAGGTGCTGCTGACTCTGCTGGTAGGCGCCGTCGGTTTTGGCGGCATGTTTGCGATCTTCAGCTATATCGCCCCGACGCTGATCAATATTGCGGGTATCTCTCCCTCACTGATCCCATGGGCGATGGTGGCGTTCGGGCTGGGGATGATCATCGGTAATCTGGTCGGTGGCCGTCTGGCGGATGGGCCGGTGCTGAACATTATCGGCTGGACACTGCTCTGGAACGTGCTGGTGATGCTGGCCTTCCCGGTGCTGGTCCAGCATGTGGCAACCGGCCTGCTGGCGACCTTCCTGATCGGCACCTGTTCAGTGCTGCTGCCATCACTGCAGATCCGCCTGATGGATGTTGCCAATGAGTCACAGACCCTGGCAGCCGCGATGAACCATTCGGCGCTGAATATCGCCAATGCGATGGGCGCCTATCTCGGTGGCCTGACGGTGTCGCTGGGTTATGGCTGGCTGTCAACGGCGTGGGTTGGCGTGGCGCTGGGGGTCGGCGGCCTGATAGTCTTTGTGATGACGGCGCGGCATGCCGCCCGTCAGCAGGCTGAACTGGCCTGACAGCCGCCGGGCAGGGCGCAGCGGCAGCCGGGGTTGTCGCTGCGCGGGGCTGACTGAGACCTGTGGGAAACGGGGTGCAGCCAGCCTCAGAACCGGGTTGCGGCTTTAAAAATGCAGCGTTCGTTATCTTTTCCGCCATCCGGGAAATAAAAAAGGACAGACAAATCAGTAAAGATGCCTGGCCGTCTGGATGTTAAAATTAAATTAAAATAATGTTTGCTAATGTCGGGCAGGCATGACTTAATAGCGTCATCGGTTTGGAACACAGACCTTATCAAAGCAGTTTTAGTCAAGCAGTCCTCAGTGCAAGCGATATCTCAAGATACCCCTTCTTCGTGAGTCTCCTCCTAAAATCCTGGTAAGTTTATTTCTGGAAGACAGTCCATCTCTGCCACTTCGTGGCTCATTATTAAGGAAGTATCGATGTCGAATAAAATGACTGGTTTAGTAAAATGGTTTGATGCGGGCAAAGGTTTTGGTTTTATCTCCCCGCAGGATGGCAGCAAAGATGTATTCGTTCATTTCTCTGCCATTCAGAGCAACGATTATAAAACCCTCGATGAAGGTCAGCAGGTCGAATTCACCATTGAAAACGGCGCTAAAGGCCCATCAGCGGCAAACGTTGTCCCGATGTAACATCTGATGATCAATGCGGCTTACGATAGCGATGACGGCAACAGCCTGAGCAGTTAAGCGAGCATTGATGATTGAAAAAACCCGCCCTGTGCGGGTTTTTTGCGTTCTGAAGCCGGTCATTAAGCCATTCCCTCCTGACAGCGGATGAGCCGCTGACCTCTTCATGCCGTAAAACGGTGAGAAAAAAAGATAAAATGCCGTCAGCAGGCTTATCGCGGCAGATAGCCGTTTATGGCTGTGCGACTATAGAGGCAAAGAACTTCTCCTGCTGACGTTTACCACCCGGAAGGTTATCTGCTCTATGAACGCCTCTGCTGGCATCGCAATGAAGGTCATGGCTGCGCTGAGCTCCACGCTGATGCTGGCCTGTGTGAAACAACTGGATGGGGCGATACCGGTTGGCGAAGTGATCTTTTTTCGCTCGCTGCTGGCGCTGGTGCCGCTGCTCATCTGGCTGCGTATCCAGGGCAGCGTGCTGGACGGCATCCGCACCCGTAACATTCGCGGCCACGTTGTGCGTGGGCTGGCGGGGACCGGTGGGCTCTATTTCAGCTATCTTTCGCTGCTTTATATCTCACTGACCGATGCCACCGCGATCAACTATGCCGCGCCGCTGTTTACCGTGCTGCTGGCGGCGCTGCTGCTGCGTGAAAAAGTCCGTCATCACCGCTGGGTTGCCGTGTGTATGGGATTCACCGGCATTCTGGTCATGTTCTCCGGGCATCTCTCGCTGACGCAGCAGGGCAGCTTCTCGCTCTCCGCGTCGGCCGGGATCCTGCTGGCGTTAATGGCGGCCTTCTGTACCGCCTGCGCGCTGGTTCAGATCCGCTTTCTTAACGGCAAAGAGAAACCGGGCGCTATTGCTTTCTGGTTCGCCATCACCACCGCCTTAACGTCGCTGGTTACGCTGCCTGCCGGATGGAAGGTGCCGCAGGGCAATCAACTGGCGTTGCTGGTGGGCTGCGGGTTGCTGGGCGGCATCACCCAGATTCTGATGACGCTGAGTCTGCGCTACGCCGAGGCCTCACTACTGGCCCCGTTTGACTACACCACCCTGATCTGGTCGGTGGCGGTGGGCTATCTGCTGCTGGGCAACCTGCCGGACTCTGCCACCGTGGTCGGTGCGATCCTGGTGGTAACAGGGGGTCTTTACACCGTGCTCTATGAGCGTTACCGTTTCCGCAAAACGCAGATGGCAAATGTCAGCTCGTGATCTGCAGCGTCCTGCGCGTGTGTAAAGCGCGTAATGATAACGCAGCGTTAATAATTTGTGATCCCGGCGAGAGAAGCTCATTTTGTAATCGATTACTTTTACACTCAGACAAGGTAATCGATGACTCACGAGTGAGGTTCCTATGATTGCAACGGTGCAGGAGAGTGCAGGCCAGCGGGTGCAGCATAAGCTGCTGGTTCCGCGCCTCTCTCTGATGATGTTTATGCAGTTCTTTATCTGGGGCAGCTGGTCGGTGACGCTGGGCCTGGTCATGACCCGCCACAACATGCCGTTGCTGATCGGGGATGCCTTCTCTGCCGGGCCTATCGCCTCGATTCTGTCGCCGTTTGTGCTCGGCATGCTGGTGGATCGCTTTTTCCCTTCCCAGAAGGTGATGGCGGTGATGAATCTGGCCGGTGCGATGATTCTCTGGTTTGTGCCACAGGCACTTATGGCAGAGAACGGGGCGCTGCTGATCGCGCTCTTATTTGGCTACACGCTCTGCTTTATGCCGACGCTGGCGCTCGCAAACAACATCGCTTTTCACAGCCTCGCCAGCAGTGAGAAGAGTTTTCCCATCGTCAGGGTTTTCGGCACGATCGGCTGGATTGCGGCGGGGATCTTTATTGGCGTCGCCGCGATTGCCGACAGTGTGGCCGTGTTCCAGCTGGCCGCACTCTGTTCCGTGCTGCTCGCTCTTTACAGCCTGACGCTGCCGCACACGCCAGCGCCGGCTAAAGGTCTGCCGTTGAAAGTCCGCGATCTCTTCTGCGCGGATGCCTTTGCCCTGCTTAAACAGCGTCATTTCTTTGTCTTCGCGCTGTGCGCCACCCTGATCTCGATTCCGCTGGGCACCTACTACGCCTTCACCGCCTCCTGGCTGGCGGATGCCGGTGTCCGCAACGTCAGCACACTGATGTCACTGGGCCAGATGTCTGAAATTCTCTTCATGCTGATCATCCCGCTGCTGTTTCGCCGCCTTGGCGTGAAGGCGATGCTGCTGATTGGCATGTCAGCGTGGTTTGTACGTTATGCCCTGTTTGCACTGGGCATGAGTGATGAGACGCGCACCCTGATCTACCTCGGCATTCTGCTGCATGGTGTCTGCTACGACTTCTTTTTTGTGGTGGGTTTTATCTACACCGACCGCATCGCCGGTGAAAAGGTCAAGGGACAGGCGCAGAGCATGGTGGTGATGTTCACCTATGGCATCGGCATGCTGCTGGGTTCGCAAATCTCCGGCGCGCTCTACAACCATCTGGTTGCGGGTCAGGTGAGTGCGCAGAACTGGGCGCTGTTCTGGTGGATCCCGGCGGGCGCCGCCGCGCTGATCGCGATTATTTTCTTCTTCTCATTCCGTTACCGTGAATAAGCGCTGGCGGCGCGCAGGAGCGACAGATGAAAACAGTTAAAGGGCCGGGGCTCTTCCTGTCACAGTTCATTACCTCTCAGCCTCCGTTCAACTCGCTGGCCGGGCTGGCGGAATGGGCGGCGGGACTGGGATACCGGGCGCTGCAGATCCCCTGCCATCAGCCCGCCATTTTTGACCTCGAACAGGCGGCGGTGAGCCAGACTTACTGTGATGAGGTGCGGGGGGTGCTGGCCGATTCTGGCCTCGAAATCAGCGAACTGTCGACGCATCTCGAAGGGCAGCTGATTGCCGTCAATCCCGTCTTCGATAGCGCTTTCGATAATTTTGCACCGGCAACGCTGCGTGGCGATCCGGCCCGGCGCACGGAGTGGGCGATGACCAGCCTCAGACGTGCCGCAGCCGCGTCGGAAAGGCTCGGCCTTCGCGCTCACGCCACCTTCTCCGGCTCGCTTGCCTGGCCCTGGTTCTATCCCTGGCCGCCCCACAATGCCGCGCTGTTTGCAGAAGCCTTTGCCGAACTGGCGCGCCGCTGGTTGCCGCTGCTGGACGTTTTTGACCAGCACGGTGTTGATCTCTGTTATGAGATCCATCCCGGCGAAGATCTGCATGACGGTGTCACGTTTGAACGTTTTCTGGCTGAGGTCAATCATCATCCCCGCTGCAATATCCTGTTCGATCCCAGCCATCTTCACCTGCAACACATCGATTATCTGCAGTTCATCGACCACTACCATTCACGCATCAAAGCCTTTCACGTCAAGGATGCGGAGTACAGGATTAACGGGCGTAGCGGGGTTTATGGCGGCTATCAGCCCTGGCTGACGCGCGCCGGGCGTTTTCGCTCGCCGGGCGACGGCCAGATAGACTTCGGCGGCATCTTCAGTAAGCTGGCGCAGTATGACTATGACGGCTGGGCGGTACTGGAGTGGGAGTGTTGCCTGAAGGGGGGTGAGACGGGCGCGCGGGAAGGTGCGGCGTTTATCCAGCGTCATATTATTCCGGTGGCCGATCGCGCCTTTGATGATTTTGCCGCGTCCGGTGAAAACCGCCCGTCAGTGCGTCAGCAGCTGGGGCTGGATCGCGACGCGTGATGTGCGCGGATAACCGGAACCGCACAGGATTAAAACAGGGAGCGCTATGTCTGTTCAGAAAATCGCCCGGATGGCCGGGGTGTCCGTCGCCACGGTTTCCAGAGTGCTGAATAACAGCGACCGGGTTAAACCGGCCAACCGGGAGAAAGTGCTGGCGGCGATAGAAGAGAGCCGCTATCAGCCCAATCTGCTGGCGCGACAGCTGCGCACCGCCCGCAGCTCGATGATTCTGGTGCTGGTCTCCGATATCTCTAACCCCTTCTGCGCTGAAGTGGTGAAAGGCATTGAGGCGCAGGCGGAGCAACAGGGGTATCGCATTCTGCTCTGTAATTCGGGGGCCGATATCGCCCGATCCCGTTCCAGTCTGCAACTGCTTTCCGGCAAGATGGTGGATGGCATCATCACCATGGACGCTTTCAGTAAGCTGCCGGAGCTGAGTCAGCTGATTGGCGCTGCGCCCTGGGTGCAGTGCGCCGAACACGATGATGAGGGGTGGGTCTCCTGCGTCGGCATTGACGATCAGCGTGCCGCGCAGGCTGTGGTGCGACATCTGGCCGCCCAGGGACGCCAGCGTATTGCGCTGATCAATCATGATCTGAGCTACAAATATGCCCGGCTGCGGCAGCAGGGCTACCTCCGGCAACTGGAAGAGGAGCAGCGGGAATGGCAGACCATCATCTGCGCCAGCGCGTTGAGTTTCAGCGCCGGTAAAGCGGCGATGCTTGCGCTGCTGGCCGGGGAGACGCGGCCCGATGCGGTGTTTGCCGTGTCTGACACGCTGGCGGCAGGGGCGATGGCGGCGATCCAGCAGGCGGGCCTGCGGATCCCGCAGGATATTGCCGTAGTGGGGTTCGATGGCAGCGACCTGGCGGAGATGGTGTCACCCCCGTTAACGACCCTGGCACAGCCTTCAGGCGTGATGGGGCGCCGGGCCTGCGAGCTGCTGCTGCAAAAAATTGCCCAGCCCGATGTGCCGCCGCAGCGGGTAGTGATGCCGGCTGAGCTGGTGGTGCGGGCCAGTGGTTAAAGATGCGGATTCCGGCACAATGACGGGAGGTGAAGCGACAGCGGGGGACAATCCGGCATGAACCGGCTGCCGCTGGCAAGGCGCGCAGGCGGGTGAAAAGGGCGCAGTTGCGGCTGCGCCCTGTGTGGGTCAGAGTGCGTTCAGGAAGGCCAGCAGATCCTGATTCAGCTGATCCTGATGCGTCACCGCAAAACCGTGTGGCGCATTGTCATAAACCTTCAGTTCCGCCCCCTCAATCATCTCTGCCGCCACTTTGCCGGTGGACTCAAACGGAACGACCTGATCGTTGCTGCCATGAATCACCAGCGTTGGCACCTTCACCTTCGCCACGTCTGCACGGAAATCGGTTTCGGCAAAGGCCGTCACGCAATCCACGGTGCTTTTCAGCGAGGCCAGCAGGGCAATGTTCAGCGTCTGCGTCAGGACGCCCTCGGAAACGGTCTGCCCGGCGTTGGTGCCATAGAAGGGGGTGGCAAACTCTTTAATAAACTGGGCGCGATCTTTAAGCAGGCCGTCGCGGATACCTTCAAAGACCGACATATCCACACCCTGCGGATAGTCTGCCGTTTTACCGAAGATGGGTGTAACGGCACCCAGCAGCACCAGCGCCGCCACGCGATCGCTGCCATACTGGCCGATGTAGCGCGTCACGTCGCCGCCCCCCATAGAAAAACCGACCAGCGTCACCTGCTGCAGATCCAGATGGGTGATGAGATCGTTGATATCTGAGGCAAAGGTGTCGTAATTATTGCCGTTCCAGGGTTGATCGGAGCGACCAAAACCGCGGCGGTCAAAGGCAATCACGCGATAACCGCGCCCGGCCAGGAAGTTCATCTGGCTATCCCACATATCCGCGTCCAGCGGCCAGCCGTGACTGAATAAAACAGGCTTACCGGTGCCCCAGTCCTTAAAATAGATTTGCGTGCCGTCGGTTGCTTTAAAGGTGCTCATGATATTGCCCTCTGTCTGACGTGATGGATGATATGTCGGTGATGCGCCCGTTAAACCGGGGCCACCACCCGCTGAGACGGGTCGGCCTTCCGCCCGCAATTGATAAAGCTTTAACGTGATGCTCAACTGCTGAAAACGCCTCTTAGTCTGTATGCCGGCGGTTAAGACTCTGCATCATCAATAGTAATCCGGTATTCGGGATTCATTATGAGAGGGTAGCACCTGTATGACTTTCGCCCCTGCAGACTCTGTCCTGAATTCAGTAGTTCAGAGACGAGCAGATTAAGCAGCAATCTGTTGCAGGCTAAAGTCGGTTGACCTTTCTCATTCATCATCGAATGCGGAGATATGAGCTTTTCATGTTTCTAGTTACAACATACTTTAAAATTATCATCAGCCCACTGAGGCATTGTGCAGAAAAGTCGGGCAGCCTGCAGGAGGAGATCAGCGTAATCGGCCCCTGAATGAGTACGGTAAAAAGTCATTACATTTAAAAAAAGCCTTAACTGTCAGTGATTAACCCGGATAAGCGTAGCCGTACAGATGGCGTAGTGGCTAATCCTCACTAAGCTTGTGAGGCAACCCTATAAATTCAGGGGTATTTTTCCAGCCGGAAGCTATTCGCAATGTCGCCATGGGGCTTATATGAGTGAAAATTACTGCACTATTGTTTTCAATGGTGAACGGATGCAGGGCCTGGCCGACCAGCCGCTGATCGATTTTCTGGATGCCCAGGGAAAAAAATTGCCTCATGTCTGTTACCATCCGGCGCTGTCGCCATTACAGAGCTGTGATGTCTGCTGGGTGGAAGCCAACGGTGAGCGGGTGCGGGGCTGTACGCTGCGAACCGAAGAGGGCTTAACGGTGCAGAGTGAAGGCCAGGTGCTGGAGGCGATGCAGCAGGAGGGGATGGATCGCCTGCTTAACCGTCATGAACTCTACTGCACCGTCTGCGAACACAATACCGGGGACTGCACGCTGCATAACGCCGTGGCCGATATGCATATTCCGATTCAGTACTATCCTCATCAGCCCAAGCCCTACGCGAAAGATCACTCTAATCCGTTTTACACCTACGACCCTGACCAGTGCATCCTGTGCGGTCGCTGTGTTGAAGCGTGCCAGAATGTCGAGGTTAACGAGACGCTCTCCATTGACTACACCCAGGCGCATCCGCGTGTGCTGTGGGATGGCGGCACCGAAATCGCCGGTTCCAGCTGCGTCAGCTGTGGTCACTGCGTCACCGTCTGCCCCTGCAATGCGCTACTGGAAAAAACCATGCAGCCCGATGCGGGGCCGTTCACGGCGATGGATGAAGGGCTGAAGCGCCCGCTTATCGACTTCGTCAAAGCGCTGGAGAACAGCATCGGCATGGAGCCGATCACCGGCGTTTCAAAAATTGATGTGGCACTGCGGCAGTCGGAAATCAAACGGACTAAAACGGTCTGTACTTATTGCGGCGTCGGATGCAGTTTTGAAATCTGGACCCGCGATCGCCACATCCTGAAAATTCAGCCGGTGGCAGAGGCCCCCGCCAACGGTATTTCCACCTGCGTGAAAGGCAAATTCGGCTGGGACTTCGTGAACAGTCCTGAACGACTGACCACCCCGCTGATCCGTGAGAACGGACGTTTCCGGCCCGCCAGCTGGGATGAGGCGCTGCAACGGGTGGCGGAGGGGTTGCAGGCCGTGGCTCGGCGTCACGGCGGGGATGCGATTGGCTTTATCGGCTCCAGTAAAGCCAGCAACGAAGAAGCCTATCTGACGCAGAAAATTGCCCGGCTGATCTTCGGCACTAACAACGTCGACAACTCCTCCCGTTACTGCCAGAACCCGGCGACAGAGGGACTGTTTCGCACGGTGGGTTATGGCGGTGACGCCGGAACGATTGCAGACCTGCAGCAGACGGAACTGATAGTCCTGGTAGGCAGTAACCTCTCTGAAAACCACCCGGTCATCGCCTCTCACATCAAACAGAGTCACAAACATCGCGGTCAGAAGCTGCTGGTTGTCGATCCGCGCCGTCATGAAATGGCAGAGCGTGCCGACTGCTATCTGCGCATCCGTCCCGGCACCGATCTGGTGTGGGCCTCAGCGATGGCGAAATATATGTTTGACCACGGTTATGCCGATGAATCATTTCTGGCGCAGCGGGTTAATCAGGTGGAGGCGTACCGGGCTTCACTGGCTCCCTTTACCCTGGCTTTTGCCAGCGAGATTTGTGGCCTGAGCGAACCGGCGCTGATCGAAGCCGCAGAGATGATCGGCCAGGCGGGCAGTGCCTGTATTTTATGGGCGATGGGCATCACGCAGCACAGCCACGGCGCTGACACCAGCACGGCACTGTCGAATCTGCTGCTGGTCACCGGCAACTATGGCCGGCCCGGCACCGGTGGCTATCCGATGCGCGGCCATAACAATGTGCAGGGCGCCAGTGACTTTGGCTGTCTGAGTAATCTCTACCCTGGCTATGAGAAAGTGACCGATCCGGCAATGCGTGAAAAATGGGCGCGTGCCTGGGGCGTGGCACCGGATGCGCTCTCCGACAAAGCGGGGGCCGATAACTTTAAAATGGTGAAAGAGGCCGGTGAGGGCACGATTCGAGCAATGTACATCACCGGGGAGGATACGGCGTTTGCCGATGCCGATTCCGCGTCGGTGCATGCTGCCTTCACTAAACTGGAATTTATGGTGGTGCAGGACATCTTTATGTCGCGCACCGCTGAATTTGCCGATGTCGTCTTACCCGGCTGCCCGAGCGTCGAAAAAGAGGGCACCTATGTCAACACCGAGCGGCGTATCCAGCACTTCTCTCCGGCGATGAAACCCCTGGGTGACAGCCGACCTGACTGGCAGATCTTTACCGAACTCGCCGCCCGTCTGGGCCACCCGTGGCACTATCCAAATCCCGGTGCGATCATGGCGGAGGCAGCAGGGATTGCAGAAATCTTTGCGGGCGTCAGCTATGAACAGCTGGTTGGCTGGCAGTCGCAGCTCTGGCCGGTGAGCGCGGCGGGCGAAAGCACTCCGCGGCTCTATACCGAGCGGTTTAACTTCCCGGATGGCAAAGCCCGGCTCTATCCGCTGAGCTGGCAGCCTCCCGCCGAGCAGGAGGATGCGGAATATAATCTGCTGCTGAATAACGGCCGGATGCTGGAGCATTTTCAGTCGATGAATCAGACCGGGCAGGGCGGACGCATGCTCTCACTCTCGCCCAACGCCTTTGTGGAGATCTCACCGGCGCTGGCGGCGTCGCGCAGCCTGACCGAAGGGGAGTGGGTGCGTATCACCTCGCGGCGCGGTTCGGTGGATGTGCCGGTTGTCATTACCGAACGCGTGGCCGGTCATATTCTCTTTATGCCAATCCACCACGGAAAGGATGGCGTTAATGCCCTGACCGGGGAACATCACGATCCTGACGTCAACACACCCGCCTATAAAGAGATTGCCGTCAATATGAAGCGTATTGACCGCCGTCCGCAGCCCGACCCGATACCGCTTCACAACTTCCGGCACGGCAGCCGGACCCCACTCGATCATCTGCCGATTGAGCAAAAGTGGCAGCAGGCTGGCTATCGTGAGCCGCCTGAACATGTTGAAAAACCGGAGAAATTTTAATGGCTGAACGGATAAAATATCAGGTTACGCCTGCGCGAACCGAACCGACCGCCAGAGAGGCGATGGATGAGCTGATTGAAAATCTCCACCAGCACGGTTTTCTGCGCCTGGCGAACGATCTGGTGAAGTCGAATAGCGAGGTGGGTAAGATTCTGGTGTCGGGCCTTAATCAGCCCGGCACGCAGAATGCCCTTCAGAACATTTCGCTGCTGATGATGACGCTGGGCAGTGTGCCGCCTGAGCGGTTCAATCATCTGTTGCAGGCGATCCGTGATGCGGCAATGGCCGTCAAACCGGCGCGGGAAGAGGCACGTCAGGAAAAAGCCGCGCCGGGCATTCGCGGCATCATCCGTCTGCTTAATGATGAGGAGCTGTGGCGCGGCCTGCGTCCTCTCCTGACGGCGCTGGATGTCTTCTCTCAGCAGATCGACAGGGAAGAGGAGAAACCGATCACCCGTTTCAGCGGCAAACCGAGCCGGGAATAGTGCTTCCCGGCTGGCTCAGCGGGTCGGCGTGTAAACCAGATGACCCGCGATCCCACCGGCACCGCCATCTTTGGGGTGATTCATGCCATCGGAGACCGGCACGTCGGTGAAATCAAAGGGCGAAACCCCGTCCAGGCAGGCGACGTTCACGCCGAACTGATCGGGTTGCGAGCGGCTCTGATGGAAGGTGTAGATGCCGCAGACCGAGCAGAAGTAGTGTCCCACCTGTTTGCTGTTAAAGCGATATTCGGTGAGCTGCGCGTCACCCTGCGTTAACGCCACGTGGGTGGCAAATACCACGACTGCGCCGCGCATCCGGCAAAATGAGCAGTTGCAGCGGCGCACCGTGTTAAACCCATCTTTCAGCGTCACCCTGAATGCCACTGCGCCACAGTGGCATTGAGCCGTTAGTTCTTCGTGCATTGCCTTCTCCCGTGTCGTAATTCCAGCCAGCTTTCAGCCTACGCCAGAACCGGGGGTTTGGCAGCCTTCGCGTCGGATTTGTTGTTAATCAGCAGAAAAAGTCTTATCACCCTGATCTCGATCGGGGAAAAAATGCTTTCGCTGTGAAATGGTGCCCTGTTTTCAATGACGTTAACTTTCATTCAACAAGGAGCATTAACTATGATGGAATTATCAACGCATAAGCTGACTGACGGTATCGCGCTGACGTTGCGTCAGCCAGCAGGAGAAAAGCCTGCCCCGGTCATTATCCTGTGCCACGGCTTTTGTGGTATTCAGGGCATTCTGTTACCCGCCTTCGCAGAAGCGTTTACGCAGGCGGGCTTTGCGACGGTAACCTTCGACTATCGCGGATTTGGTGACAGCGAGGGTGAACGCGGTCGCCTGGTTCCGGCGCTGCAGATTGCTGACATTCTTTCGGTGCTGGCGTGGGTAAAAGATCAACCGGCGCTGGATGCGAACAGAACAGGTCTGTGGGGAACGTCGTTCGGTGGTTGTCATATCTTTGGTGCTGCAGCCGGTAATCCTGATGTGAAATGTCTGGTCAGTCAGCTTGCCTTCGCTGACGGAGAAGAGATTGTTACCGGGAAACTGGATGCGGCTGAAAAGGCTGCTTTCATCGCAACCCTGGAGAAAATGGACCAGAAACGCCAGAGCAGTGGCAAAGAGATGTTCGTTGCCATCACTCGTATGCTGAATGATGACGAATCTAAAACGTTCTTTGAGGAGAACCGGCAGCAGTTTCCCGCAATGGATATCAAAATCCCATTTTTAACCGTGCTGGAAACGCTGCGCTATAAGCCTGCCGTCAATGCGGCAAAAGTGAACTGTCCGACACTGGTGGTGGTTGCCGGTCAGGACAGCGTAAATCCCCCTGAACAGGGGCGCGCACTCTTTGAAGCCGCCGGGGCAGCGGAAAAAGAATTTTTTGTCGCTGAGCATGCCCGTCACTATGATCTCTACAGTGGCGACCACTTCGCTTCAGTCATCAAGGCGCAGATTGCGTGGTTCACCGCGCATCTCTGAACCCGTCAGTCTTGCAGCCTGACCCAGCGGCGGCCCGCCAGCACCGTCAGAGCCACGATGGTCAGGCCTGCGGCCAGATGCATGGAAAAGTCGATGGCATGCAGATGGGTTTCATGGCATAGCGACAGCAGCATAGATGAGGTGAATGCGCTGCTACAGCCGGTCAGGGCCAGACTGCGCGCCGGATGGAGTGATCGGGTACGCTGCAGGGCAACCACGGAGATCAGCATCATCGGCACACTGGCAGAGAGCATAAACAGATAGCAGTGTATCCCTTCACCAAACCGGCCTGCTGCCGCTGGCGGTTCTGACGATGACATGTTAATCAGATTCAGCGCCAGCCAGATCGCCGTCAGCACCGCCGAACCGCGCAGGCTGAGAGGTTTCCTTCCCGCAATGCTCAGTGTAAAGGCTGCCGCCAGCATGTTGCCCGCGATGATAAGTGACAGCACCAGGCCGGCAAGCGCCAGTAACGCGCCGGGCTGTGACCAGTCTGTCTGCCTGGTGTGAAATGCCCAGCTGCTCAGCGCACCGCATGGCAGGGCCAGCGCGATCCAGCCCGCCACCCGCCAGGGTGTTGGCCACACCCGTCGTACCGGCTGTGCAGAGGCGCTGAGCTGATTGATTAACTGGTCATGATTTTTCATGATGACCCCGTCCATATTTACGAAGATTAACCATTGCGCGATGCAACAGGGATTTAACCGCAGAGAGCGACTGATGCGTTTCAGCGGCCGCCTGCGCCAGGCTCTGCTCACGCAGATGTACGGATTCAACAATTTCCCGCTGACGCAGCGGAAGGGTGTCCAGATAACCCGAGAGGATATCGGCATCGGCGGCGTTGTCAGCCCCGGCAGCAGGCTGGCGGTGCAGCACCTCCTCATCCTGGACTTCCTGACGTCGGCCGTGCTGACGCAGCGCATCAATGGTCCGGGCAGCGGTGATAGCCGCTATCCAGGGGAGGATAGGCCGCTGCGGATCGTAGGTATGCCGCACCCGGTGGATCGCCAGCAGCGTCTCCTGAATCACATCCTCAACCAGGGCCTCGTCGCGGATTTTTTTGCACACCAGTGCCCGGATGGCCGGAACCATCGCTTTCAGTAACTGGTTATAGGCCGCTCTGTCGCCTGCCTGTGCGCGTGCCATCAGCGCTGGCCACTGCTGGGCGCGCCGATCAGTTTCTGGCATCGGACATCAGCCGGTCAGCGCCCCAGGCGCGTGTTGGTTCAGTCGTTTCAGGTTTTCTTTCCTTTTTCCGTCGCCTTATCCAGCGCTGATATGACAATTCCCGGCGTCAGCACCTGTGGCAGCACTTCCGGTTTCCCCCCGTCAGCCGGGTAGACCACGTAGAGCGGGAGTCCGCCACGACCAAAGTCGCTCAGAGCCTGTTCCACATCAGGATTGTACTGGGTGGAGTCCGCCACCATGTAGATCGTACTGGTGCGCGCCATCGCGGCTTTTACCGCCTGCGTCGACAGCGAGGTGCGGTCGTTGACCTGACAGGTGATACACCAGGAGGCCGTGAAGTTCACTAAAATAGGCTTGCCCTGGCCTTTGATCGCGTCAACGTTTTGCGGTGACCAGGCAACGGCAGCGGCCGCCTGTGAGGCGGTATCTGTGTCGGCAGGCGCGGCGGCAAAACTGTTGAGGTTCATCAAAGGCACCACGACCAGCGCGAGGAAAAACGCGGTGGCAACATGCAGCATCCCGTGACGCTGACCCATCATACGGCGTTTCTGCGCCATGCCATACAGCCACGCTGCAAAACTCAGCAGCAGGCAGCAGGCCAGGATCGCGGCCAGAGCGGCTGAGCCTGCCTGACGTTCCAGCACCCAGATCAACCAGCCCACCGCGCCGAGCATCGGGAAGGCCAGGCCCTGTTTGAGCGTGTTCATCCAGGCGCCCGGTTTTGGCAGAATCCGCGCCAGCACCGGGAAAAAGGAGATCAGGGTGAAGGGGGCAGCGAAGCCCAGCGCCAGCGCGATAAAGATCACCAGGCTGACCAGCGGGGGCTGCGTCAGCGCATAGCCTACTGCACTCGCCATAAAAGGTGCGCTACAGGGCGTGGCGACGATAATAGCCAGCGCGCCGGTCAGTGCCGACCCCACCAGACCCCCGCGGTCGCTTCCCACGCCGCCAACCCGCTGTATCGACAGCCCGACTTCAAACAGTCCGAGCAGGTTCAGCGCCGAACCCAGCATCACCAGAATCAGGGCAGCGATGACCAGTGGCGATTGCAGTTGAAAGCCCCAGCCCACCGATGCACCGCCTGCCCGTGCCAGCAGCAGCACCGCCGTCAGGGCAACCATGGTCACCACGACGCCCAGCAGAAACGCCACGCCCTCCGCCCTGGCGTGCGAAGGGGTGGCGTGATGGCGGATCAGGCTCAGCGCTTTCAGTGAAATCACCGGAAACACGCAGGGCATCAGGTTCAGAATAATGCCGCCCAGAAAGGCGGCTGCAATCGCAGTCAGCATGATTTACCTGCTCAGATGATGAAGTTATGCCGGGTTGGCCTGACGATATTTCTTAACGGCATCCATGGCTTTCTGGATATGCGCGTCAGGGTTTTTATCGGTGTAGCTCAGCAGGATTTTCCCATCTGGCGCGATGACGTAAGAGGTGCGGTCTGACACCTTCTGCCCCTTCATCTCCATCGTGCTCTTATACTCTGCGGCCACTTTTGCACCCGGATCGGCGGCAACGGTAAACTTGTCACGGCACTCAAGCTGAGAGAACTTCGCAATCTGATCGGTGTTACCCGCGGTCACGCCAATGACGGTCGCACCCAGTTTACTGAACTCGTCGGTCGCTTCAGCAAAATCGTGCGCTTCCAGCGTACAGCCCGCACTGAAGGCAGCAGGGAAAAAGTAGAGCACAACCGGGCCTTTTTTCAGGGCCTGTTGCAGTGAAAAGGTGGTGGATTTACCCGCCAGGGCCGCATCCAGCTTAAAATCTGGCGCTTTCTCTCCAGCCTGTAATGCCGCAAAGGCGGAGGTTGCCGGAACACTCAGGGCCAGCAGCGTCGCGACAGCCAGGGTTTTCAGGGTCTTTTTCATTGGCTTTACTCTCTCCATTGACGATCAGACGGGGTTGTCTGACGTCCCTGTTAACAGGTTCGTTCAAAAACGGAAAAAGTTGCGGCGTCTGAAAATTTTTTTATCGTTTTTTTAATCCACTGTTATCTGCCGGTTATGCGAACAGTGGGTTTCATTCGCTGAATCGAGTAAAGCCAGGCCTGTTCTGTTTCACAAAATCCGTCGTGATTATTCATTTCCGGACGCTTTTTATGTGATTCAGCCCGCATTACTGTCGCTAAAACAGAGCCATTTCACGTCAGGTGAGCATCGTCACGTTTCTTTTAACCTTCAGTCAGTAAATTTTACTTATGTTATGAAAAAACGATTCAGCTAACGGAGCGATGAATGAAGATTAAACTGGCGTTAACGGTACTGGCGGTGCTGGTTTCAGGTTCTGCTGCGGCAAAAACCTGGGTGCTGACGAGTGCTGAACAGGGCACTGAGCAGGGAAACTGGCAGATTTCCAGCGGTGAGCTGAAGTTGCAGGGCAAACCGTTCAGCATCGAACAGAAAGTGCTTCATGGCGGTAAGCAGGAGGGCAGTAAGATCCTGACGATTCGCAGTCAGGATGGCCTGACCATTACGCTGAGTCCGACCCGCGGGATGAATCTGTTGCGCGTGGAAGGATTTGGTTCCCGTATGGGCTGGGACTCTCCCGTGAAAGAGGTGGTCAACCCGGCTTACATCAACCTTGAAAGCCGTAATGGCCTGGGCTGGCTGGATGGCTTTAATGAGATGATGGTGCGCTGCGGCTATGAATGGACCGGTCATCCGGTGACGGACGAAGGGCGCATTTATACGCTGCACGGCAAAGCCGGTAACACACCTGTCTCTCAGCTGGAAGTTGAAGTGGCTGATGCGGCACCCCATGAGATCCGCATTCGGGGTCTGATTAAAGAGAGCACTTTTAAGAAAGCCGATTTGCAGACCCTGACCGAACTGCGCTATGTGCCGGGCAGTAACAGCTTCAGCCTGCATGATGTGCTGACCAACCATGCTGACTATCCGCATGACTATCAGATCATCTATCACAGCAACTTCGGCACGCCGATTCTGGAAGAGGGCGCACGCTTCCTGGCACCGATGTCCGGCATCAGTCCGTTCAACGACTATGCCAAAGCCGGATTAAAAGAGTGGCAGACCTATAAAGGTCCGACCAAAGATTTTGATGAGATGGTGTTTAACATTAAGCCGCTGTCGGACAGCAATCACCAGACCGTTGCCGCAGTCATCAATAAAGCCGGGACGGGCGGTGCCTCAATTCAGTTTGATACCCGCCAGCTGCCGCTGCTGACCCTGTGGAAAAATACCGACACCCTGAAACAGGGTTATGTCACCGGCATTGAACCTGGTACCAGTTATGCCTATCCGGTGACGATTGAACGTGAGCAGAAGCGCGTGAAGCAGCTGCAGCCGGGTGCCAGCACCGCGTTTGATCTGACTTACACCCTGCTGCACAGCAGCGAGCAGGTCACTGACGTTGAGAAACGCATCAGGAGCATTCAGGGCGAGACGAAGATTGACGAGAGTGAGACGCCGATCGCGAAAGAGTAACGCGTGATTCTGACCCCGGCTAAATTGCCGGGGTTTAACGTTATGTATCAGCAGTGCCATTGCGAGAGCACACCGTTGGCCGATGCAAAGTTACTTATTCGGCAAAATTGCCGGAACTCATGAAGCCGAAAGTTGATGGGGAAAGATAACTCTGAAATACTAATAGTTATTAACTGATAGTAACCCGGAGGGAGTGTCATCATGCCAACAAGCGTAGCCCTAAGCCCTTATTTTGAAGCATTTATACGAGACCAGATAGAAAGCGGGCGATATAACAACACCAGTGAAGTGATCCGTGCTGGACTCAGAGCGCTTGAAGAACGTGAGCAACAGATGAAACTTGATGCTCTGCAAAAAGCAGTCAGCGCTGGCATAGAGAGCGGCGAGAGTAAAAACGCCGAAGAGGTGTTTAGTCGCCTTTCGCAGAAATATCGGCGGCAGGCCGAAGGTGGTAAAGCGTAATGAAACTGGGTCTGTCGCCTCTGGCAGAACAGGATCTGGAGGCCATCGGTGACTATATTGCGCAGGATAACCCGATTCGTGCGATAAGTTTTATGGAAGAACTGTATCAGCAGTGTCTGCTGATAGCGGAGTCACCAGCTATCTACCGGGAAAGACCGGAACTGGGTCAGAGCGTCAGAAGCTGTGCTTACGGACGATATCTTATTGTGTTCAGGGTGATGGATTGCGAAGTACGTATAGAAAGATTTCTGCATAGCTCACGGGATGTTATTACGCTCTTATCTGAGCGGGAGCCGCCAGAAAGCTAATTTTGACCGGACTAACTGAGTACATCACCGCTGAAATTAATCATAAAAACTCTTCCGGAGTAGTGACGCTACTGCCTCCATGTGATTAAAGAACCTGAACAGGAGGTGAGTTGATGTCGCATCGCCCCCCCTGAATGTCTTAGAGACTTTATTTAACATAAGATAGATTATGCGCATATGAGTGTCGGTAAGGTTAAGTACCTGCTCAGGCACATCAAGGGTGTTTTTTATCGTGATTAAGCCAGCCAAAGTCAGGAAGTAACAGGAAGGAAATAATGATGGCTGGCTGAGTTGCTCTATTCCCAGCCCAATTCATGATAACTTCTGCTATCCACGTCAGGAAAAGACGTGCTATATCGACCCCAGCCCATATATTCATAATAGCGTGTCATTGCTTCATAATGGCTGACAGCATCAACTTCCCATACAAGTTTTGCACCTGATTCTAATAACGATCTTGCATCGTTTCCCCGAACGCCTTTCAGACAAAAGGTCTGACATCCATCAGGCTCGACCCAGAGTTCATGTATCAATGGCCACCTTCCTTTTAATTCATCAATTCTGGCAATCATTTCATAACAGCGTTTGAATTAACAGGCAGTCATGCGCTTCAGACGAACCTCTCAGGTTCGTTTGCATCCTGTACGTTGTTTATCGATTTTCTGCATCAGCGGTTCACGTCCGTCAGAGGGTAACTTATGAAGCAGAAGAGATGCATCGGCGGGTGCGGGACGATCACTGGCTTCATCTCTCTGGCGACACCGCCAGTGCAGAGGGCCAGAGGATCAAAGCAAACCTTGTCGAAGGATTCTTGCCCTGCGATGCAGACTGGCGGGCGTTAGTGGCTTTCCGCACGCAACAAATCTTTGAGCGCGGCTGGCGTGCCCTGATTTCACAGTCTGCCGTAAAAAGTCATCCGCGCGGTTTCGGATAGCGCAATGCCGGGCTGCGTGTTGTAAGCCAGCACCGCCAGCATGCGGGTCACCTCACCTTCGGTCGGGGTCACGCGGTGCAGGGCGTTGCGCCCGCGAAACAGCACCAGATCGCCGGGCTCAATCGCCAGGGCCTCGACCGGCTGGCGTTCATCCAGCACCGCCGCGACGCCTGCATAATTCATCTCACCGGCATCGGCATCCCGCAGATCCTTCACATACTGAAACACTCCGCCCGCCTGCGGTTTTTGCACCAGCAGGGTGATAGCAAAAGAGGAGTTGTCAAAGTGCCAGCCCAGCTCCTGGCCGTGAGGCGCATAATGCAGGTTGATCGACGAAAGCGGATCGGCATAGGGATAGAGCGCGTCCTCTCCCAGCACGTCGCACAGGAACTGTTTGAACAGCTCATCCGTATAAAGCTGACGCAGCGGGGAGTCGGTCGCAATAGCGTCATCGGTAATGCAGCCTTTGGTGCTGATTACGTCACGATTGCGCGGATGATCGGCGCTGAAGGCCGCATCAGGTTTCATCAGATAAACGTTATGTTTGCTGAGCGTGTGATAAGCCAGGTGACGCTGCGCGTTGCCCTCCTGAACTATCGCTTCCAGAGCGGCGGTCTGTAAGAACTGACGCAGGACCAGCGCGCCAGCGTGGTTCAATTGTTCACGACAGCGGTGACGCCAGCCACGATCGGCCAGCGGATGAAGATCGAGACGAACCAGGGAGTCAGTCATAGCAACAGTTCTCATCATGAGCAGGAGTGATGCTACTCTACCTGTCGCCTGCTAAGCCTGTGAAACGATAAAAACTTAATACCCTGATAAGGAAGCGTTAATGCCTGCCCACTCACCCCGGTTGCCCAAAATCAGTGTTATCCAGTCCTTTAAAGTGGCCGCCGAACTGGGCAGCCTGGCGAAAGCGGCGGCCCAGCTGGCATTGACGCCGGCGGCGGTGAGCCAGCAGATTCGTCAGCTGGAGGAGCAGCTCGGCAGTGCGCTCTTTTTACGCACCCAGAGTGGCGTGATGCTGACTGACACCGGCAAGGCCTATCTGCGTTACGTCACCGAAGCCTTTGATATCCTGCACCTGGGTCAGCAGAATATCCGCCATGCGGCGAAAGCGCCGACACTCACGCTCTATGCCTTACCAGCGCTGGCGTCCAAATGGCTGTTGCCCCGGCTGGCGAGCTGGCGCGCCTGTTGCCCCGATAGCGATCTGTCGTTACACGGCACGCACGCGCAGGTTGATTTCACAGCGATGCCTGCAGACTTCGTCATCTGCTTTGGCGAAGATCGCTATCCGCAGCTGGACAAACAGTGGTTATTCCATGATGAGGTGCTGCCGGTTGCCAGCCCCGCCTTACTCCAGCGCTATACGTCAGAAACGATCTTCCGTCAGGCACCTTTAATTCACCTCGACTGGGGCAATGAGGGCCGGTTCCTGCCGGACTGGCGAAGCTGGTTTCAGGCCAGAGGCGTGGATGAACCGGCTCCGCAGCCCGCATTCAGTTTCAATCTGACCTCGCTGGCAATTGATGCTGCCGTGGCGGGGGCCGGTCTGCTGCTGGGGCAGCGCCGCCTGATCGCGGCGGAACTGGCGCGGGGCGAACTGGTGATTGTCGACGATTTCAGTCTGCCGCTGAGCAAACCCTATTATCTTGCCTGGCCGCAGCGCACGCTGAGTCAGCCGGGCAGCGAGGCGCTGATCGGCTGGCTGCGTGAAGCGGGCGCAGGCTAAGAAGTGTTCTGCGTGACAGGTGACCCTGTCACGCAGGACTGTTAAGACCGATCTTCAAGAATGATGGCTACCCGCTGTCCTGCCCGCACGGCGCTGCTCGGCTGCACGCTGACCTGCTGAATCACCCCGTCACAGGGGGCCAGCAGCGGAATTTCCATTTTCATCGACTCCAGCACCACCAGCGTATCGCCCGCCTTCACGCGGCACCCTGCTGCCGTCTGAACCTGCCAAAGGTTGCCGGAAACCGGACTTTCAACGCCCTGCTCCCCGGCCTGAAGCGGCGCGTCTCCCGTTTCCGCCACCTCACTCTCCTGCGTGGTGTAATGTGCCTG